>DFBH01000046.1:0-18767 GCA_002366545.1 Candidatus Oleimmundimicrobium americanum
GATGAAAAGGGTGGAGGCCAAAAGGCGGGGAATACAAAATGAGCTTAATGGGATAAGAAACACCATGGTTTTTCCCGGAAAAAACATCAACGACGCGCTTCTTGAAATTGGAAGCACTCCAATTCAAACCCCGATTCCGCTTTCCAATCTTCTTCGCCGTCCCGAAGTGAAGTACGAATATCTTGAAAAACTGTGTTCGGAGAAGTTTGTTTGCCGGCGCGAGGGGGGTCGAGCTTCGAATGAGATTCGCAAACATGTGGAAATGGAAATAAAATACGAAGGCTACGTTCGACGCCAAATGGATCAAATTGAGAGGCATAGGCGCGCCGAAGAAAAATTGATCCCTGATGATATAAACTACCATGAGCTCTCGGGCCTTTCTTTTAGAGCCCGGACACAACTCGCAAAAGTAAGGCCGCGCTCTCTCGGACAAGCGTCAAGAGTTTCAGGGATCTCTCCAGCCGATGTAGCGGCTCTTATGATTTATCTGGAGCAGAGAGCAAGAAGGGATAAAAAAGCATGAATCAAAAGTTGAAATCTCTTTTGAAGGAAGGCACAACAAGGCTCGGAGTTAAAATTACAGATAATCAAGAGATGGCCTTTGAGCTATATTTTGAGGAGCTAAAAAAGGAAAATGAGAAGCTCAGCTTAACCTCAATAACGGATGACCGGGAGATTGTGGTCAAACATTTCTTGGATTCCTTGAGTTGTTCAATGGCTTGTGGTTTTAGCGGGGGGCCTAAGGTTGTAGATATTGGGACCGGGGCAGGCTTCCCCGGGATACCTTTAAAAATAGTTTATCCCGGGGCTGAACTCACGATGCTTGACTCCTCGAACAAAAAGGTGAAATTTCTTTTAGGTATCATTGAGCGTCTCAATTTAAAAGGAGCTTCAGCGGTTTGTTGTCGAGTTGAGGAATATGGTATAAATAAGAATAATAGAGAGATTTTTGACTTGGTTTTAGCGAGAGCAGTGGCTCCCTTGTCTGTTTTAATGGAATATGCTTTGCCTCTTCTTAAAGTAGGGGGATTGTTTCTGGCTCAGAAGAGCCGGGGGCTTGAGAAAGAAATATGCGAAGGAGAAGAGGCAGCGAAAGTTTTAGGTGGGAGAATCAAAGAAGTAAAGGAGATATCGGTGCCATTTCTTGAAAGCAAGCGCTACTTGGTGGTAACTGAGAAGATATTTCCTTCCCCTGAGAAATATCCTCGGAGGACGGGCATTCCCACTAAAAGACCATTGGGAAGAAAACAGAGTTTTTAGTATTATAAAGGAATAATAATTTTGTGATAGAAGTAATCTATTAATAAAATAATACAAGGTGAATAAGTGGCCAAAAAATCAAGAGCAATAGCCATTGTCAATCAAAAAGGAGGAGTGGGCAAAAGCACCACAGCGGTTAGTTTGGGGGCTTGCCTTGCTCAAATGAACGAGAAAGTTCTTCTGATTGATTTAGATCCTCAGGGGAACACGACAAGCGGATTGGGATTAGACAAGGGCGACAGAAAAAAATGTATTTATAATGCTATCATTGAGGACGACCCTCTTTCTGAGGTCGTTGAGTCTACGCAGGTAGAAGGCTTATCCATTGTTCCTGCTACCATCCAGCTTGCAGGAGCAGAAATTGAGTTGGTTCCCATAATGTCCCGGGAAACCAAACTAAAACGAGCAATAGGGCCAATTAAAAAAGATTATGACTATATAATTATTGATTGTCCCCCTTCCCTTGGTCTTTTGACGATCAACGCGCTAACGGCTGCAGATCAGATTATAATACCAATTCAGTGCGAATATTATGCTTTGGAGGGCCTAAGCAAGTTGCTTGAAAGTGTGAAGTTAATCAGAAAAAACCTGAATTCTCATCTGGAGATTGCCGGTGTTCTTATGACAATGCACGACTCTCGCACCAAGATTTCTCAACAAGTGGTGGACGAGGTCGCCAAATATTTCCAAGAGAAAGTTTATAAAGCTATAATTCCCAGGACGGTAAGGTTAAGTGAAGCTCCCAGCTTTGGTCAGCCGATTACTATTTATAATCCCGGTTGCAGCGGAGCTATAGCATATCAAAATTTTGCGAAAGAAGTGATTAAGCGTGGCTAAAAGAGGTCTGGGTAAAGGGTTAGGTTCTTTAATTCCGTCTGCTGAGCATATTGGGGGAGGTCCTCAGTTGGAGCGAATCCCAATCCGGGAAATTTCTCCCAATGCTTTCCAGCCACGTAAAAACTTTGCCTCCGAGGCTTTTCAAGAACTCGTATCCTCCATAAAAGAGTTCGGTGTTATTCAACCGATAGTTGTTAGACCAAAAGGGTTGAGTTACGAGTTAGTGGCCGGGGAGCGGCGTTGGCGAGCCGCAAACGAAGCCGGACTCGAGGCGGTGCCCGCAATTATTAGAGAAACATCGGATACCGAGTCTCTGGAACTGGCGTTGGTGGAAAACCTGCAGAGGGAAAATTTAAATGCAATCGAAGAGGCTGCGGCTTATCAGCAGCTTATAGAGAAGTTTAATCTCACCCAAGGAGAATTGGCGGCGGTAGTGGGAAAAAATCGCACCACAATAACAAACACGCTGAGGCTTCTTCAGCTGCCGCGAGAGGTTCAAAAATTAATCGAGGAGGACAATCTGTCTTCGGGACATGCCAGAGCTTTGCTCTCTTTGGAAGAGGAAGAAAAACAGGTAAATTTGGCCAATCGGATTGTTCAGGAAGGTTTGTCCGTAAGGCAAACGGAAAACACCGTTAGATTGCTGAGTTTTAGGGGAACCGGAGCCAATCAACCCAGGCACCTTCAGCCCAAGGCATTCAAGACAATTGCGAAAAAGTTGGGCGAGAGCTTGTCAACGAAGGTTAAAATTAAGATGACTCAGAAGAAGGGCAAAATAGAAATAGAGTTCAAATCCCTAAATGACCTTGAGAGAATATTTAGGGTTCTTACCGAAAGAGCATCTTCGGAACAAAATCAAGAGAAATAATAATTGTCTGCCCGCATCGTGTTTCTTAAGAAATTTGAGATAACTATTCCATCATTAATCCGGAGCAAGACAACAGAAAGGGTGAAAAAGATATCGTCTTTACGCGCTTTACTAAAAAACTTGGGTTAGTTCTTCTCCTTTTGTTTTTAATCTCATCCTTTTACGTTTGTCTGTCTCCAAATACGTCTTTTGCAAACGGGAACAGAAAAGTTGTTCTTATTACAATAGACAAGCTAAGTCTGGATGAGTTGGCTGAAGCAGACGCTCCATTTCTGAAAAAGCTCATCGAAGAGGGCACAGTGGGTCTTATGAATTGCCGGACGGCAGGATTTAACGTGCCCAATAACACCTATCTTACTATAGGGTGTGGAGCTCGCGCTAACGGGGGTCCTTATGGTGAAGAGTCATTCAACAGCAAGGAAATTGTGGGTGGGCTGTCAGGGCTTGAAGCAAGAAAAATTTTTGAGCACCGAACGGGTTTAATTCTCCCGGAAGAGATGGTTGTCAACCTCGGAATTGCCAATATTGCAAGAAGAAACGCCGAGCTTGCTTATGGCGCCGTTCCCGGTCTTCTTGGGAGCACACTAAAAGAAAACGGTTTCAAGATAGCCGTTTTAGGAAATGCTGATATTAATGACGAGGTTCGCAGAGAAGCATGTTTAATCGCCATGGATGAAAAGGGAGTAGTTCCGTTGGGTGACGTAGGGAGCTCGTTTTATTTAAATGACCCTTCGGTACTTGGTGGCTACAGAACCAATTACGATGCTCTTTTAGATGGCGCTCGAGGGTTTTTGGGAAAAGCGGATTTTCTTGTTGTGGAGCTGGGCGATATCGGTCGAATAGATTCTCAGAGCGATTTGGCCGAGGAGGCGGTGGTTGTTGCTCAAAAAACAAAGGCAATCAGGAACATAGATCAATTTATTGGTTCTTTGTTAGAAGCAGCAAACCCGAAAAACACCTTGGTTATTGTTGTAAGCCCAACTCCGTCTCGCGCAATGTTGAAGGAGAAGGCTCGCTTAAATCCGCTTATAATTTCGGGGCCGGGTTTCAAGGGAGGCACCTTAAGCTCTGATACAACCAGGCGCCATGGAATTGTTACAAATGCAGATATAGCTCCAACCATTTTTAGCTTTTTGGGCGCAGAAATACCTTATCAGGTGAGCGGAAGGCCGGTCTTTGCTGTTTCTCAAAAGGATCCCATTCCTTATCTTCTGAATTTAAAAGCAAAAGCAACGGCAATTTATCAAATTCGTAATTCCGTTCTCACTTTTTTTACTTTTTTTGTCGTCATGAGTATTTTAGTTTCTTTGTTTGCCTTATTTGCAGCGCGTCGGGGAAAAACAACAAAAAAAGGAAGACACGTTGTTTTGCAATTTCTTTTGCTCTGGGCGATTTCTCTTCCTTTGGCTTTTTTGTTTCAACCGTCCTTTGTGGCCAAATTACCCTGGGGAGCTGCTCTCTTTAGTTTTATGTTCGCGCTTGTTTTGGCCTCTCTCTCTCTCAGTTTGCGCAAAGAAAACATTCTCGGTCCAATAATGGCTATATCTCTGGCTACCTCTTTAGCTCTTTTGTGCGATGCGATTTTAGGTTCAAAACTTATGCTCCAATCATTTTTGGGCTCTTGCCCCATTGCCGGAGGGCGTTTTTATGGTTTAGGCAACACCTACATGGGAGCAGTTGTAGGCTCATCCATAGTAGGCATAACTGCCTTAACCGCTAAGTTTTATAAAAATCGTCGCACAGCCTTAATCGTGGTTACTCTCTTTTTGTTGGTGGTTTGTGTCGTTGTTGGTTATTCTAAATTTGGGGCGAACGTGGGAGGGCTTATCACGATGGTTGGTGCATCTGTGGTTACATGGGTTGGATTAAAAGGAGAGAGAATAAACTGGAGACGCTTTTTATACATTGCGGTTACCGTGTTTTTGTTCTTTGTTCTTGTTATCTCTGCTGACCTTTTGGTCAGGTCGGGGCAATCACACGCGGGACGAGCGATTGAGCTCATTAAGACGGATGGTGCTAAAGCGGTTTTTGATATAATTAGCAGAAAACTTACGATGAATATAAGAGGAATTACGTCTACTCCCTGGGGTGGAATATTGGTGGTTATGGTTTTGCTCCTTCCTATGGCCTTAATGAGCTTGGAGCAATCCGATTGGATAACACCTGAGCTTCATTGGTTTTTCCGGGGGCTAATGGGGGCTTCCGGTGGAGCAATTTTTGCTCTTATTTTTAATGATACAGGCATTGTTGCTGCCGGAATAACTATAATTTATGTATGGGTGCCGCTGTTATACTTGTTTTTTTCCAAGAAGGAGACGGGATTTTTGTAGATTATCGGTAGCCATCATAATGTTTGCAAGCACGGCGTTCTTATATATTATTGTGGAAGAACACATTAAAAAAACTAAAGGTGATGATTTTGAACGGGGGAAATCGAATGAGCGATGAAAGAAAATTTGGTTTTGAAGAGTTTGGGGTAGGTCTTTTTGCCGGTGCGGCCATAGGTGTAGTTGCCGGGTTGCTTCTTGCGCCACAGGCTGGGGCGATGACTAGGAAACAAATTACCGGACGAGCAGAAGAGGTTAAAGATGCAGCAGAAGGTTTATTTCAGCAGACAAAAAGGAACGTCGATGTTTTAATCAAAAGAGCGGAAAAACTTCTGGGGCTTCAAGAAAAGATTGTCTGGAAGAAGATAGAAACTCTCAGGTCCGATCTCAAGAAATACAATTTAAATGAGGCGTAACTTCTTTAGCTTGGGAGGAGCTGAATGAGCAAACCAAAGGTTGCTGTTTTGCTTGGTGGCCGTTCGAAAGAACGAGAGGTGTCCCTTATTACCGGGGGAGAGGTTTATAAGGCTCTGATTCAGGGTGGCTACCCTGCTTTCAAAATAGATTTGGATGAGAACCTTGTAGAGAATTTAAAAAAAGAACAACCGGGCATTGTTTTTATAGCTCTTCACGGGAGGTGCGGTGAGGACGGAGCCGTCCAAGGGGTGCTGGAGATTTTAGGTATCCCATATACGGGTTCCGGTGTTTTGGCAAGCGCGATCAGTCTCAACAAAGTGGCTGCTAAGAGGATGTTTAAAGCAGAAGGAATTCCCACCGCCGAGTTCTGTGCATTAACGCAAAGGGTGTTTAAGGCAAATAGGTTAAAAGTAGCGAAAGAGTTAGCGGACAGCTTAGGTTTTCCTTTAGTCATAAAGCCTGCAAGCGAAGGTTCTACTTTTGGTATGAGTATAGTAAAGGACGAAAAGCCTCTTTTGGGAGCGCTTGAGGAAGCTTTTAAGTATGACGACGAGGTTTTGGCAGAAAAATTTATAGAAGGAACCGAAATCACGGTGGGGGTTTTGGGGAATGATGAGCCGTGGCCATTACCAACTCTGGAGATAACTCACAGCCGGGAGATGTACGATTATAAGGCAAAGTATACCGCGGGAATGAGCGGTCACATAATCCCCGCTCGGATTTCTAAAGAGCGTAGGGAGAGGGCGCAAAAAGAGGCTGTACGTGTTCACAGGGTTCTCTATTGCAGCGGGTTTTCGAGAGTTGATTTTATAGTTTCTTCAGACGGTACTCCATATGTTCTTGAAGTAAATACCATTCCGGGGATGACTCCGCTTAGTCTTTTTCCTGATGCTGCTCGAGCTGCGGGTATTGAGTTTCCAGAGCTTATTGAGAAGATAGTGGAATTTGCTCTGGAAAAGAGGCGGTTATAACAGCCCTTTTCTTTTTAGTGCTATAAACCACCGGTTTATCCGGTAGACACGGCGAGCGAAGTGAAACGAAGCGCGGCGATCTCGAAGCTCCTGGTAAACAGAGATTGCTTCGTCATTCGACGTAACGTCGGAATCCTCGCAATGGGCATAATAGTCAAGAATGTGGCCTAAAAACATAACATATTACCAGCTGGAGTCAGGATTTGTTAAGGTAATAGTTAAAACGTTTTAACTTTCGATAGGGTAAGGATGGAGAAAATGGTAAAGAAACGATGCCTGTATTGCAGAGGACATCAAGTGTTGGAAGAATACTTCTCAAGACTTAAAGGACACTACCGACAACACAGAGGTCTATCACAAAACAAGAGAAAGAATTACTTTAATTGGTATTTTTATTTACGTCCGAGGTGATGAAAGAAGCCACATTTTTGGTCATTAAGCCCGCAATGACAAAATTCAACAGTCTCAGGACTGGCAGCTGGATGCTGTTTTAATGACTCTTGACTAGCTGAAGCGGTTGACTTGCCCGCCAATGCCTGACGGCATAATAGGCGTAGGCAGACGGGCTTTTGACTGCTTGTTAGCAGCTTATTTTAAGCCTAAAAATGACCCCTCGTTTTTCACTTCCCTTTGTTCTTCCAGGTCCTGTGGCGGGGTCATCCCGGTCTTGACCTCGGAGGGTTTCTCTCGGACTGGAGTCCTCCGAGACGAAGTCCGACCCGAGGGGAACGAAATGAGGGATGATATGGCATTCCGCCTGCCGGTTTTGCGGATGGATTAAAATCTAATTAAAACTCGATGTCGACTTGAGCCGATGGTAGTCTACTTAAAGAAAAAGCAAACTGCTGAGGATACCCATGCTTAACACAAAAACCAAAAAGCTTGCCATTGTTACTCCCCCACAAATTGCACAAAGGGATGGTTTCCACTTCAAACCGAGCAACCATGCGGCTGCTGAACCAGAATAAACACCCGTTCCCGGTAAGGGAATTCCCACAAATAATACGAGGCCCGGAACCCCATATTTTTGAATGTAGGGATGGGCTTTCTTTTTAATTTTTTCAAGCCTTTTTTTCAGCCGCGAATTTTCTTTCAAGTGTTTATAGAATAGTTCAAGCCCGAAATAAATCGGGAAAAATATGAGGATATTGGTAATGAAAATGGGGGGTATTGCGGCAAAATTACCACTCTTTATGGCTAACGGGATAGCTCCCCGCAATTCTATCCAGGGAATCAAAGTCACTAAAACGTATTTAAGCATACCGTTCTCCCCCGGCCCATATTTTCATGATATCAAGCAGTATTGCAGCTATAAGAGCGGGGACGATTATGGCAGCCCATTCTTCCCAACCCAAAGACACGGTGTGAAAGATATTTTGAAAAGGGGCAAAGTAAAGTATTAAAAGATGCAAAAGAACGGATCCGCCAACGGCAGCCAATAGCGACTTGTTGGCCAGAGAGCTTTTTGAAAATATGGATGAATTTACCGATCTGAAATTTAGTGTATGAATTAACTGTATTAGAACAAGAGACGTAAATGTCATTGTTTGTACCTTGAATAGCGGGAACCTGAACCAGAAAAGTCCCATAGCAAAAACCGACAGGGAGCAGGCGGTTAGAATAGTGCCTTGCAAAACAGTTTTTCTTAAGGCTCGGTTGGTTAGAATTCCCTCGTTCCTTTTTCTGGGCGGCCTTGTCATCAAGTTTGGTTCGGGAGGGTCTACTCCCAGAGCTAAGGCGGGGAGACCATCTGTAATTAAATTCATCCAAAGTATCTGAACGGGCAAAAGGGCAAGTTTTCCCCAAAGAATCATTCCTAAGAACATGGTTAAAACTTCGCTTACATTGCAGGAAAGAAGAAAGTGAATAAATTTTTTGATGTTGTCAAATATTAAGCGTCCCTCACGGATAGCGCTTACAATGGTGGCGAAGTTATCATCGGCGAGTATTACGTCTGAAGCCTCTTTGGTTACATCGGTGCCGACCACGCCCATGCTTATCCCAATATCGGCCCGTTTTACCGCGGGTGCATCGTTTACACCGTCGCCCGTCATTGCAACGATGTGGCCCTTTCTTTTTAGCGCCTCGACTATTTTAACCTTATGGAGCGGGGCAACCCTGGAGTAAACGGCGATATTTTCTGCTCTGTCCGCAAGCTCTTCTTCAGACATATGACTGAGTACTTCTCCGGCTATTACTTCTTCCCCGTCGAGCAAGCCAATTTCTTTGGCGATATTTTCTGCTGTAAGTCTATGGTCTCCTGTTACCATTGCGATCTTAATACGAGCTTTTTTACATGTTTCTATGGCTTTGTAAACTTCTCTTCTGGGTGGGTCAACCATACCCATAAGGCCAACGAAGACAAGATCACGTTCAACAGAGTCCGTTTCTGTGACGTTGAATTTTTTGGGTAAAGTTTTGTAAGCGAGGCCCATGACTCGAAAGCCCCTGCCGGCCAAATTCTCATTAACCCTTAAAAGCTTTTTGGAGTCTTCTTCTCCGAGTTTTTCTACACTTTCATTTTTTAAAAGATAAGAACATTGGGATAAGATGACTTCAGGGGCTCCTTTGGTCAAGGCAACCAGTTCATTTTTTTCTACTAAGAGCCACTCTCCCTTCACCATGTTGATTGTTGTCATCTCTTTGCGTTCGGAATTAAAGGAGATTTCGTTTATGCGAGGGAATTTCTCGTCCAAGGTTTTCTTAACCAATCCAGCCTTTTCAGCTGCTAAAAGCAGGGCTACCTCGGTTGGGTCGCCGAAGGCTTGGTCGTCCGATTTTCTGGCATCATTGCAAAGAGCGGCTATTTTAAGCAAACTCTTTAGGTCTTCCCGCTGAGCGATGGATTTACCCTTGGTTCCGACTGCGGAGCCGTCATCTCTTAATTGCAACAACTCGCCTGACAGGTAAATTGGTTGAACGGTCATTTTGTTTAAAGTAAGGGTGCCCGTTTTGTCGGTGCAAATCACTGTGGTTGAACCCAGCGTTTCAACGGCATGAAGACGTCTGACAAGAGCATTTTTCTTAGCCATATTTTGAACCCCAAGAGCTAAAGATACCGTCACAATGGCGGGGAGTCCTTCCGGAATTGCCGCAACTGCAAGGCTAACGGCAGTTAGAAACATTAGCGAAAGGTCTTTTCCATTAAAAGTCCCGGCTAAAAAAACCACCACACATATTGCAAGACACAAAAGAGCTATTGTTTTGCCGACCTTTTTCAGTTCAATCTGCAAGGGTGTTTTTTCCTCGGGAATTAGAATCGACTCAGCAATCTTTCCCATTTCTGTAAAGGTTCCTGTGGCCACCACCAATGCTTTAGCTCTTCCCGAAGTTGTCGTGGTTCCCATATATACCATATTTTTTCTATCCCCCAAGGGAGCATCGGGCTTGGGGATGACCTCAGAAGTTTTAATTTCCGACCTCGATTCGCCGGTAAGCGATGCTTCATCTACGAAAAAGGCGCTGCACTCAGTTATTCTTGCATCGGCGGGCACGCGGTCTCCTGCATAAAGTAGAATTATGTCCCCGAGGACGAGGTCTTTTGATGGAATGAGTTTCTCTTGCCCGTCTCGCAACACTCTGGCGTTGGGAGCGGTTAGGCGCTTCAGGGCCTCCATGGCCTTTTCCGCTCTAAACTCTTGGACGAAACCCAGTATTGCATTTAGAATGAGTATTACAAAAATTGCCATAGCGTCGATCGTTTCTTTCAAAAAGAAACCTGCTATAAGTGCGGCGACAATTAAAACCCATATCATAAAATCGTTAAATTGTGAGAGAAGCAGGCGCAAGGGAGATGCCTTTTCTTTCTCTTTCAACTCGTTTGGCCCATGAATTTCGAGTCTTTTTATTGCTTCCTCTTCTTTCAGGCCTGATTTGGTTGAGGAATTAAGAGATTTCTCAACTGAGGAAATATCCTGACAATGCCATGTTTTTAAGTTGCTCAATTTGTTCCCTTCTTGTAAAGTGTTAACGAGTAATTCTCTCAATAAGGATAACAAAATAGGAAGTAAAGTAAAGCAAGGGAATTTAAAATTTTGGACATGATGAAACACGAAAAGGTGATTTTTCTTGAAGAACTCTTTTAAATATTTTTCCCCAAAGATTTTGTATGGATTAACTCTTATGCTCTTAGGTTGCATGTTCTTGAGAGATGGCACCGTCGGGAAGCTCTTTTTTAATGTGGGAAAGGGGTTTGAATTCCATTTAATCATTCTCGCAGGCTTTTTTGTGGTAGCAGCTATTTTTACCAGCTTTTACGAGTATCACGGTTTTGGTTCCCAAGAGGGGATGATTCGTCGAGGCCCATGCGAGCCCTTGGTTTGCGTTACCTTTGACGATGGACCAAGTTCAAAAAATACTCCTCAAATACTTGATATCTTGAAAGATAAAGGGGTTAAGGCCACCTTTTTTGTGACCGGAAAGTATGTAGAAATGTATCCTGAAATTGCTCAAAGAATAGTTGCCGAAGGGCACGATATCGGCAATCACACTTACAACCATAAGGATTTGGCCATCTTTAACAGGAAAGTTATCTTAAGTGAGCTTCGAAAGACTGATGAGGCTATTTGGGAAGCTACAGGTATAAGAACACGACTTTTTCGTCCTCCTCGTGGTATTTGCGGGAACGCTGCCAGGAAGCTTTTGATTGAGGAAGGCTATAAGATAATCTTATGGACAATTAGTACACTTGACTGGAGAAAAGTAAAGCCGAAAACTATTTTTTGGCGAGTTAAACTTTTTATTAGAGATGGTGCCATCATCCTATTTCACGATAGCGGCTCTCTTTTTGGATGTGGGGATAGTGGGCGGACGAACACCGTTAGAGCCCTCCCCCTCGTTATAGATTTTCTTAAAGAAGAGGGTTATAAAATAATTACGGTTTCCGAGATGCTCGAATGTCTTGAAGAAAGCGAACAGGGGAAGAGCGTGTTGGGCGAAGCTTAACATACCTTCAAAAACTTCTATTTTTAAAAGATATCGAAATAAAACCCTTTACGGGAAAAGTTTATGAAAATATTGATTGCACCAGATAAATTCAAAGGAAGCTTAAACGCAAACAAGGTGGCCTCGACAATCAAGAGGGGTATTGAAAGAGTTGTGCCCGAAGTTGAGGTTTTTGTTTGTCCCATGGCGGATGGGGGAGAAGGAACTGTCGATGCTTTAATTGCTGCAACCTGCGGCATGAAGATTTCTTCGCGGGTGATGGGTCCGCTGGGCAACCCCGTTAGTTCCTGCTTTGGAATTCTTGGAAAAAGTCAATCCAAAGAAAAAACTGCTGTCATTGAGATGGCAGCTGCTTCCGGGCTTCACTTTTTGTCGGGAGAAGAAAAAAATCCGTTATTAACTACTACTTATGGAACCGGGGAGCTTATAAAGGTTGCATTGGACAGAGGGTGCCGGAAGATGATCGTGGGAATAGGTGGAAGTGCGACAACTGACGGCGGAATGGGCATGGCTCAGGCCCTCGGCGTAAAATTTTTTAATGTTGAGGGCAAGGAACTTGGAGTTGGCTGTGGCTTGCTTCTTAAAGATATAGCTAAGATCGATGTTTCTTTGCTCGACGAGCGGGTTAATAAGACAAAATTTTTGGTAGCGTGCGATGTAGATAATCCTCTTTGTGGGCAAAGCGGCGCAGCTAATGTTTATGGGCCTCAGAAAGGGGCGACGCCAACCATGGTTAAGGAGTTGGATGAAGGTCTTTATCGTTGTGCGGAGATGATAAAGAGGGACTTGGGTATAGATATAAAAGATGTTCCCGGGGCCGGCGCGGCGGGAGGCCTCGGCGCGGGGCTCAAGGTTTTCCTGGGCGCCGAGCTTCGCTCGGGTGTCAAAATTGTTATGGAAGCTGTGAGTTTAAAAAAGAGGATGAAGGGGATCGACCTTGTTATAACGGGCGAGGGAAAGATTGATAGCCAAACTGCTTATGGTAAAACTCCTGTCGGAGTGTCGGAGCTTGCTAAAAGCATGGGGATTCCAACTATCGCAGTCGCCGGGCAGGTGGGCGAGGGGGCCGAAATCCTTAAGGAGCACGGCATTGAAAAAATTTATTCTCTGATGGATATCGCCGGCTCCGTCGAAGAGGCGATGAAGAGAACCGAAGAGTTGTTAGAAAAACTGGGAAAGAGGGTTGCCGAGGACTACGTGAAGTAGTCTTCAGACAGTTTTTATTTCTGACAATTTTCACATAGGACTTCAAAATGTTTTTCCAAGCTCTTGATTCCATTGAGAAAAATCATTTGCCATTCTTTATTGGTGGGAGCCACGCCTTTTAAAACTATCATCGTGCCTTCTTCGATTTTTTTTCTGCAGTTTGAGCAGGTTGGTTTCGGGCAAAGAATGCTCATGTTTGCTTCTCCTTTCGCGAGTTCACTTTCGTATTTTAGATTCTTCATTTAAATTTAGATTCCTTCATTTTCTCGCTCGCCCAAAGAATTTTATTTTGTGGGTCGCACACGCTCCACGCTCGGCCGTATCCGCGACTTTACTCGCTCCGGGCGGGCCGAGAATAACTCGCTTGCGCTCAGACAGATTCTCGGGCGCTCACTCCGTTCGCTTTCCGGCCTTCCACTCGCTTCATCGGGGCGGCCTCAAGTTTCGCTTTGTCCGACCCACCCAGGTTTTAAAACTAAAATCAATAAAAACTTTTTGCTTTTCTTGGAAGCTGATAGCTGAAGGCTGGCGGCTGATTTTAAATGATATGGCAATTAAAAAAACAGCGTGCTCATCCTTCAGCCAGAAAGAGGCTTGAGCCAAGTGTTCATCAGCCTCTGGCTGAGATAGTCCTCTGGGCTACTGACAGAACTCTCAATTAACAAACTCCCGCCCCCAAGAGCTAATAGCTAATTGTACTTTGTTTTAAATATTTTAAATTTTAGTTTTTCATTTCTTATTACTATATGCCCTTATTTCTTTCATTGTAGCTTCCAACTAATTACAGGGCAAAAGTAAATTTTGTTGGATTTTGGAATGCGGAATGTAATTATCAATCTTGTTTTTATTAAAAAAGTTTCTTAATTTTAATCTAACCTACTTAAAAACATCCTCTAATGTATTTCTTATAAGAATAGATACCGGGACTCGCATTTCTTCGGCTTTCTTTTTGATTTTTCTCTCCAACTCTTCCGGGACTCTGGTGTGAAGGAATTTATCTTTTCTCTCCTTTTTTACTTTTTCTTTCTTGCACTTAACCTCTTTTGCTTGTTTTTGAGCTGTTTTTTTAATTTCTCTCGCCTTTTCTCTCGCCTTCTTTACAATCTCCCTGGCCTCCGCCTTGGCTTTCTTGATAATTTCTCTTGCCTCTTTTTCCGTTTCTTTAACATTTGTCATTTAAATTCATCTCCCTATAAAATTATTGTATCACAATGTGAAACAATTTTGTTTGAAAAATACTTCTTCAGTCACTTGCTTAAAACGTATGGAGCATCTTGTCCATGAAAATCATTATTAAAACACGCTGTTTTGGTATATTATAAAAACTTGCAGTATTTGATGGGAGAAAGCGAAATGGCACAGAAGCATGAGCTAGCTAAGGACTTGGGAGTAATTGAGGCACTAACCATAGGCATTGGAACTATGATTGGGGCAGGCATCTTCGTCTTGCCGGGCATCGTAGCCCAAAAAGCAGGTCCCGCTGCCATAATTTCTTTTCTACTGGGAGGGACAGTTGCTCTGTTGGCAGCATTAAGTCTCTCTGAACTGGCTACGGGGATGCCCAAATCTGGCGGGAGCTACTATTATGTAAACCGGGCGTTAGGGCCAATTTTTGGCTCAATTGTCGGGTACGGAATGTGGTTCGGCTTAATCTTTGCCTCTGCCTTCTATATGATTGGATTCGGAAGATATCTTACCCTTTTCTTTGCCATTCCCGAAAAACTCAGTGCGGTCATCGTATTTCTTGTTTTAGCAGCCATAAATTATCTGGGTGCTAAGGTAACGGGGAAGGCTCAAAATATTATAGTTATAAGTTTGATAATCATACTTAGCATCTTTGTTGCGTGGGGTGCGTTTAATGTAGATGCTCAACTGCTTAAACCTTTTGTTCCTTTTGGCTGGAGTCCACTCGTAGGCTTAGCGGGCCTTCTTTTCATAACTTACTGTGGATTTGAGGTTATAGCTACGGTGGGTGAAGAGATTAAGAACCCGAAAAGGAATATCCCCCTTACGATGATTAGCTCCATAGTTTTTGCTGGCGTCCTTTACGTCCTGGTCATGGTGGTATGCACAGGCATAATTCCCTATGGGAAGCTTGGGGGATACACGACGGCAGTTGCCGCCGTAGCAGAGATTTTTTCCGGTCCTGTCGGGGCATCAGTTATGGCCATCGGGGCTCTTCTTGCTACAGTTTCTTCCGCTAATGCCAGCATTCTTTCGGCATCTAGGGTAAACTTTGCGATGGGTCGTGATAAGCTCATTTCAAAGTGGCTTAACGCGGTTCACCCGAAGTTTCTTACCCCACACAGGTCTATCTTTGTCACCAGCGCAATTATTTTAATTCTTATTTGGATAGGAGAGGTAGAGTTTTTAGCTTCCGTTGCAGGCCTCTTGTTTCTCATGGGACATGCTCTGGTTCACATCTCTTGTCTCGTTATGCGAAAGGCCAATTTAGACTGGTATAAGCCTAAGTTTAAATCCCCGGGCTATCCTTGGGTACAAATTGCCGGAGCTCTTAGCTGCTTGGCGATAATAGCTCAGATGGAGCTTTCGGCACAGATTGTGGGAGGCGTATTTGTTTTGGGAGGGGTATTTTGGTACTTTGTTTGGGCCAGAACGAGAACGTCGGTGGAAGGAGCTTTTGGGCGGGCGCTTACGGTTGCTCAGGCTCCGAAGGTGGAGACGGCGGTGTTGACCGGAAGAGGTAAGATATCCAGTGAAGAATACACGGTTTTGGTGGCGATATCTTATCCTGAACAAGAAAGATTGTTGATTTCAATCGCAGCCGCCATTGCCAAAAAACACAAGGGTGAGGTTCTGTTGGTTAATGTCATCCCCGTTCCTTTACAGACGGCGCTTGCAGCTGCCCGCAACCACTTTAAAAAGCGGGATTTTCCTCGGACTAAAATGCTTGAAAGAACAGCTGTTGAAATGGGCAAAAAGTTCGGTGTTGACATAAAAACTCGCTCCATCCTTTCACACGATATCTCCAAGACCATTTTAAACATTGCCGCGATTGAAGATTGTGAATTGTTGATGCTGGGATGGAGGGGTTGGACCAAAAGAAGGGGAGTGATTATGGGGAGTACCATCGATCCGATAGTTAACAACGCGCCATGTGATATTGCGGTAGTGAAGGCAGGTCCACTTAGTCAATTTAAAAAGGTTCTTTTACCTACAGCAGGCGGGCCCCAGCTTGAGCTTGCTGGTGATGTGGCGACTGCGATAGGAAAACAATTTGGGTCTAAAATAACAGCGATCCATATCGTCTCCTCCGAGGAAGAAAAGGAAGCTGGAGAAGATAGGCTTAATGAGCACTTAAAGGAGATTAAAGTAAAAATGCGTGTCGACAGCAAGATTTTAATATCAAGTTCACCGGCTGATGCCATAGTGAAGGAAGCTGAATCCCATGATGTTGTGGTTATAGGAGCGACTCGCGAAGGATTGTTCCAGCAACTGATGTTTGGCACTATCCCCGAGGGTATAGCCAAGGGCACGGGCAAGCCCGTCATTATGGTGAAAAAATTTGAGGGAGTCGTCGCATCCTTCATAAAAAGATTGGCGGGGATGGTTGGCATAAGAGCTAAAAACAATGAAGTTCAGTAGGGCGTTTTAACATTGCGATTAGGCAGTAAGGTAAAATCAGATTAAGTTGTGGAGAGCGAACTAGAATACATGAGAACTACAAGAAAACCCTAACAGATCTCTTCAACCAAAAACTCAACCATCTCGGCAAAACCGAGGCCCATTTCGTTTTCGGTTATAAATACGTTTTCATGCTTCATAATCTCTTTATCTATTCCATTATTTCCGTTTAG
Source organism: Candidatus Oleimmundimicrobium americanum (assembly GCA_002366545.1). Lineage (GTDB taxonomy): Bacteria > Actinomycetota > Aquicultoria > UBA3085 > Oleimmundimicrobiaceae > Oleimmundimicrobium > Oleimmundimicrobium americanum. The sequence goes on from DFBH01000046.1 coordinate 16,649, forward strand.
TGCGTTTCTAACCAGGAAAAACGCTCCGACGTATGGAGCAAGAATTATATCCGAAAACGCATCTCCGATTGCGACGGTGCGCTCTTTCGGTATTTTTCTAATTTCTCTATCTCTTTTGAGCCCCTCCGGTTTTCCCGTTAGCTTTGGGAGGAGATGATATGCGTGTATTTCGGGCAGGTTTTTATTTAATGTTCCCCAACGCTTTATTATCCCGTTATCTACCATGGTGAGCCAGGAGAACCCGTTTTCTTCAAGCAGTTTTATTGCCTCTTTAACATCTATGAATCCCCTGAATACGTGGGTGCATTTGCGGTTTTCGGACCAAGGGGTGTGATATTCAAGACGGCCGGGATATTTCTCAAAAAGCAATTTCACCGCTCCCGATTTTGCGATGGTTTCAAAGAGATTTTCTTCGGTTACCCGGCAGCAACCGGGATTTTCAATAATCTTTTTTCCAAGGTCATAAACAATTTCGCAGCCGAGTTCGGCGATGTAATTTTTAAATCCCAACAATCGCGCGTCTCCGAAAAGTTGGCGGGCGCTTCGCCCGGATATCATAACCATATCAATATCGCTTTTATGGACATCAACTATGGCTTTTGCGGGCTCCAGAGTATATTCTCCGGTTGCGGTTAAGAAGATTGACCCTCGCGTTCCAACGAGAGTGGCATCAACGTCTGTGTATATCACCTGTGTTTTCTCAAGGTTCTTCTTAAGCCAATTGGTGTTGTTTTTGAGACCTCTTTTTTTCAAAAGTTTTTCCGCGTTCAAACCCATAAAAATTATCCTCCATGAAAACTAAATTCTTTACTTGCGAGCTTACTCACCATAGCTTACCATAAAATTGATAAACCAAGGAGGAATGATGTCTGAGATAAGAAGAGATCCCATCAGTAAATCTTGGATTATTTTGGCCACCGAACGGGCCAAACGGTCGTCGGATTTTATGGAAATTCAGAGAGAGGAAAAGACGGCTAAGTCAAAATGTCCTTTTTGCGGAAAAGGGGAAATGACGGAGCCACTTGATTCTTTTGCCGTGTGGCCCGGAGAAAGAGTTGGCGAAGAGAAGCCAATTTGGAAGACGCGAGTCCTGCCAAACAAGTTTCCCGCTTTATACCCAAGCGTTGAATTGGTACAAGATTCAGAAAAAGGGCTGTACCACTTTTTAAGCGGCACGGGAGGTCATGAGGTTATAGTGGATAGTCCCGCGCATGATGAAACTTTTGCCACAATGTCTTTGGACCAACTTAGGGCCATTATAAATACCTATGCTCACCGTTACAAATTTTGGAAATTGGATCCTCGCATCGCATATGTTTTGGTGTTTAGAAATTATAAGAGGGCTGCCGGCGCTTCCCTATCCCATCCTCATTCTCAGGTCATAGCAACCCCTATAATTCCTCCCAGGATAAGCGAGGAAATGGACCAGGTTAAGGACTATTACGAACAGAATGACAGTTGTGTTTTTTGTGACATTTTGAAGCTTGAGATGGAGGATAAAGCAAAGCGAAAAGTTTTTGAAAACGATACGATGTTTGCGTTCTGTCCGTTTGCTTCAAGGATTCCTTTTGAAATTTGCATAGCCCCCAAAGAACACGAGGGCTCTATGAAGAATTTACCTAAGAATCAAGTGCAAGATTTAGCGGAGACGCTTTCGGCGGTTTTTAAGAAACTGGCCAAACTCTTAAATGATCCGGCTTACAACTTCTCGATACATGTTGCTCCGCTTAAGACGCCGGACCTTGTTTACTATCACTGGCATATTGAAATTTTGCCGAGGCTCACCATCGCCGCTGGGTTTGAGTGGGGAAGCGGAATTTATATCAATGTTGTATCGCCCGAGAAGGCGGCAAAGGAGTTAAGGGAAACGGATGAAGCTTTCTGAAACAAAATCATTAAAATCACTAGAGGGGCGACAGGGAAACGAAAGAGAAGGATGGTAATGAGGAAATTTATGAGATGCTTGCGGACTTAATGTGGTTAAATGGATTAATTGCGACTGGATTGATTCAGTTAACGGAGAATTCCGGCACATCTTTGTGAGAAGATGTCCCACAAAAATGCAAGTTAGAACATAAAATACTTCGGGAGCGTGTAATATCAATTGTTTTCAAACATT
>DFBH01000046.1:18775-21428 GCA_002366545.1 Candidatus Oleimmundimicrobium americanum
TTTGGGGGATATCCGAGGAATAAAACAATAGGGTAAAAACGATATTCGGAGGTGCAAGATGGCGAAATTTTCAAAAGAAGTTGTGGTAAATCGATCGCCTGAAGAGGTATACGATTTTCTTTTAAGCGCGGATAATTTTCACTTTATGCCGGGGATAGAGAAAGTTGAAAAAGTCAAAGAAAAAGCGATATTTAATATTTTGGGCAGCGAGAAGATACCCTTGATTGGACTGGAAACCGTCCGTTACGAAATACATATAGACAAAACGGAAAAGCCTTCGTTGGCGAACTTTCACACAGTTGACTTCATGTGCTCCACGAAAGGCAGTTGGCGGTTAACCGGAGAGGACGGAGCAACGAGGCTAAGTTATGAAGTGCAGTATACCGTTCCGGGCTCTTTCCTTGGAAAAGTAATAGATAAGCTTCTTATGGAGAACAACATGGCGAAGGAATCGGATGAGTATTTATCCAGTATTCAATTATGCTTGGAGAAGGTGGAGAAGGTGATGACCAAGGATGTTGTTTCGGTAGATGTTTCGACGATGGTATCTGAAGTAACCGCAAAGATGGACAAAACTAATATTCGATATTTCCCCGTTACAAAGGATGGGAAATTGGTGGGCGTTGTAACCGATGGGGATATTTTGTCAAAAATGTATGCATATGGGCCATCTTCTGAAAATTCCCCGGTAGAAAACCTTATGACCACCGGCGTTAAAACGATAAGAACAAGCGCGAGCGTTTTGGAAGCAATCAAGCTTTTGAGAGAAAACAAAATAAGAAGAATACCGGTGTTGAGTGAAAACGAGGAGCTGGTTGGTATAATTTCTGCAACCGACCTTGAAGCTTACCTGGGCATGTTGAAGAAAAAATAAAAGATATCGATGGGTGGAGTTGGCAATGAAGAGGCTATCGGTACTGCTTGCAACTCTTTTAATTGCTGTGTTGGTTGTGGGTTGCCAGACCGGGAATTATGGCGGGCAGGAGTCCACATCCACGAAGAAGATGTCTGGTCAACCGGAAGAAATTAAGGACACAATTGAAGAGCCTCCGGCAAATGAAGAAAAAGTCATTAGTGAAAAATCAATGGAAGGGAGGGAAGTTTCCGGAAAAATGAAAGCATTGATGATAATTGCCAAAACTAACTTTCGCGACGAGGAATACAGCGAACCGAGAAAAGTCTTGGAAGCTAACGGGATAGAAGTGGTGGTTGCCTCCTCGAGCCTTGCCGCCGCGAGGGGAATGTTGGGCATGACGATAAAACCTGATATATTGATAGATGATGTTATGGTGAGCAATTACGATGCAATAATATTTGTGGGCGGCTCGGGGGCTGACGAGTATTACACCAACCAGAAGGCGCTTTCCATTGCAAAAGAATCTGTAGATTCGGGCAAGGTGCTGGCGGCTATCTGTATCGCCCCGGTTACTTTAGCCAACGCGGGTGTTTTGAATGGTAAAAGGGCAACGGTTTTTTCTTCAAAAATAGCTAACATTAAGGCGAAAGGGGCCATCTACGTTAGCGAAGACGTAGTTCAGGATGGCAATATGATAACTGCTTGTGGTCCTAAGGCCGCAAATGCTTTTGGTGAAGCAATAGTTGGTGCAATGAAATAAATTTATTTTAAGGTGTGATTTTTAAATATGGAGAAAACGGCAATAAAAGCGAACATTAGGATGGATTCGGACAGATCTTTTATCGTGGAAGTAATTCCAAAAAAGAATAATGAGTGGCAGATAGTAATAAAGAACGAGTTGGCGGATAGAAGAACTGAGCTTCCGGTGTGCCACAGCGAGAAAGAAGCCCTGGGTGGTTTCGGGCAGACCTTGACGAAACTTAGTATGCAGGCGGTTTGGGGGAAAGCAAGTACCTGGGGTATTATTTTGAATCTTTGTTCTAACGAAAAACTTATTTATGGCGATGTTGAAGATGCACAAGTTATTAAAAGTGACGAAATAAGAAAAATTAGGGAAAATCTAAATAGCGACGAAGCAAAAGATGCGGTGGATAATGCGATAGAAGTAGCTAAATATTTTATCCGCGAGATAAGATGCGGGAACACTTCTTGTTAGCGGAGATATCTAAAAATGTCTGAACCCCCGCAAAATTACTGCGGGGGGTTTGTTAGTGCTATAAACCACGGTTTATCCGGCCTGTCTGCCCCACCAGAGGCGGGCTTTCCGGCCTTTCACTCGTTTCATCGGGGCGGCCTCAAGTTTCGCTTTATCCGACCTACGGGGGTTTTAAAAACTAAATTAAAAAAGCTTTTATTTTTGCTTCTCCTGGAAGCTGGTGACTGGTGGCCGGAAGCTGTTTTTAAATGATATGGCATTTAATTTGCTGGTTTTAGATAAAGTTAAAATTTAAATAAAGCTCAGGGCCGACTTAAGTCGGCAGGATAAAAGCCACCGGTCACAAGGCCGGTGGTAGTTTACTTAGTGCTATAAAATACCCCGATGTTATCGGGGTGACAGTTTGCTTTGGTGCCCCCGGCAGGAATTGAACCTGCGGCACCCGGTTTAGGAAACCGGTGCTCTATCCCCTGAGCTACGAGGGCGAAAACCGCTGGTGAGTCCAGAAGCCTGATCTCTGGCCATCCAACCAAAGACTACGAGTCATAGGACTGATTCTGGCGGGGAGGCAGGGATTCGAA
>DFBH01000043.1 GCA_002366545.1 Candidatus Oleimmundimicrobium americanum
GTGGCCGATATTGTTATAGTTGTAGGCAAAGATTACGATTTAAACGAAGAAGAAAATTAGTGGAGGGATTGTTTGCTAAACGCTAAAGAGATTGCGACAATGGTTGCGAAAGCGGCAGATAGCAAAAAAGCAGAAAATATTATCATTTTAGATGTAGGCAACTTGCTGGGAATTACCAATTATTTTGTAGTTTGCGAAGGAAAAACCGGTCGACAATCTACTTATATTTCAGATTTTATTCAAGAAAAGTTACGGGAGAAAAAAATTAAACCAATTGGAATTGAGGGAGAAGATGAGGGAGGTTGGATTTTGCTCGACTACGGAAGCGTAGTTGTTCATATATTTACAACAGAAGTGAGACAATATTATCAACTTGAGCGTCTCTGGAAAGATGCCCCTCGTCTTGAATGGGAAGAAGACTTGGAGCAAAGAGCTTAGTTTTCTGTTATTGCAATGATGTAAAACTAAGTTCCTTAGGTATTATCTAACACGTTTCAATATTTCTAAATAAAGTTTTTGCTTAGACAAAATACATTGAAATACATTGACTTTATTAAGCTGCATTCTATATAATAACTTGGCAATTAAAGATGGGGTTTCGATGAGGAGCAGCGAGTTTCAAGTTGGGTTTTAGGGGATTAGGAAGGTGTAAACCAACATTTGACCAAGTGGAGTTTATCTCGGAGCTTAAAACCAAAAGCTACTTTGTGACATAGGCTTTATGTGTAGAGAAGAGCATTAAATTGCCAAAAGAGAGCGAATATATGGGGATGTAGCTCAGTGGGAGAGCGCCTCCTTGGCGTGGAGGAGGCCGAGGGTTCAATCCCCTCCATCTCCACCAATTTTTAGGATTTTCGCTAAGTAAGGTGGTATTGCGAAAAGAGCCTTTCGTCCCTTTTGGGCGAGGGGTTTTTTATTAGTGTCATAAACCACCGGTTTATCCGGTGTGTCAGATACTAATCTGACGATACGTTTTAAAGCGAAGCAATTTGAAAAAGTTTAATAATTAATTCGTTCATTTTCTTACTCGCCTAAGAAAACGAACCAAAAGAAGGGCGGCCGATCATTTTTTCGACGGTTTAAAAATTTACGGCTTGCTTGGGCACCTGCAGAACTCCCCCTCGTTTTACTCCGGGGTCAAACAGCTTCGGCGCTTGTTCCAAGCAAACCTATTTTAAACCTAAAAATGATATGGCGGTAAAGGCTGTTGGTTGTTAGCTGTTGGCTAAGGGCTGGAGGCTGATGGCTGGTTAGTATAGTTTATACTAGTTTCTATTGGAGGCAGTGTGGAGAAATATGATTTTGCGGAAATTGAGGAAAAATGGCAGAGAAAATGGGAAGAGTCAAAGATATACGAAGTTTCCGAAGATCCTAAATTAAGCAAGAAGTATATTCTTGAAATGTTTCCTTATCCTTCGGGAAATATCCATATGGGTCATGTAAGAAATTACTCAATCGGTGATGTGGTTGCTCGTTATAACAGGATGAAGGGCTACAATGTACTTCATCCGATAGGCTATGATGCTTTTGGAATGCCGGCGGAAAATGCGGCAATAGAGCGAGGAATTCACCCCAAAAATTGGACCATTAAGAACATCAATACGATGAGATTACAGTTGAGGAGATTGGGCTTAAGTTATAATTGGGACCGTGAAATTATAACTTGCGAGCCGGATTATTATAAATGGGGCCAGTGGTTGTTTTTGCAGTTTTATAAAAGAGGGCTGGTTTACCGAAAAAAATCTAAGGTGAATTGGTGCAGCTCATGTGAAACGGTTCTTGCCAACGAACAGGTTGAGAGCGGCTGCTGTTGGAGATGCGGAACTTTAGTCCAACAAAAGGAGCTTGAGCAGTGGTTTTTTAAAATTACAGATTACGCGGAACGTTTGTTAAATGATCTCGACGAGCTTTCAGGTTGGCCCGAACGGGTAAAAGTTATGCAGAGAAACTGGATTGGCCGAAGCGAGGGGGCCTGGGTCAAATTTTCACTAAAAGGTGGCCAAACAATCACAGTATTTACAACTCGTCCCGATACTCTTTTTGGCTGCACGTTCTTTTTGCTTGCACCGGAACATCCTCTTGTAGACGAACTTGTTAAGGGTACCTCTTATGAAAATACGGTTAAAGAATTTAGAAACAAGGTTGCAGAGCAAACTGAAATTGATAGAACTTCAGCTGAAATTGAAAAGAATGGCTGTTTTACCGGGTCATATGTCATAAATCCTGTAAATGGCAAAGAAGTGCCCATTTGGTTGGCGGATTACGTTTTAATGGGATACGGAACAGGTGCGGTTATGGCTGTTCCTGCCCACGATGAGAGGGATTTTTTCTTTGCCAAGAAATACAATCTCCCGATTGAGCCGGTTATTCAACTCGCGGGTGAGGATTTTAGCTCCGGTCTCGATGAAGCATACACAGGCGAGGGGATAATGATAAATTCCGGTCAGTTTACCGGGATGTGCAATAAAGAGGGAATAAAAGCAGTAACTGATTTTTTGAAAAAGCAGGGTAAGGGCGAATTTACGGTAAATTACCGTCTCAGGGATTGGCTGATTTCTCGTCAGCGTTACTGGGGAAACCCGATTCCCGTGATTTATTGCGATAAATGTGGTGTGGTTCCCGTCCCCGAAAAGGACTTGCCCGTTATTTTACCCGATGACGTGGAAATTACCGAAAAAGGCGGCTCTCCTTTAGCAAAACACGAGAGTTTTATCAATGCGGTTTGTCCAAGATGTTCCGGGCCGGCTAAAAGAGAAACCGATACTATGGATACTTTCACTTGCTCGTCTTGGTATTTTCTCCGTTACGCAAGCCCTCATGAGGATAAAAGTCCATTTGATGCTAAGGCTGCCAATTACTGGATGCCCGTTGACCAGTATATTGGAGGGATAGAGCATGCGGTTATGCATCTTCTTTACTCACGTTTTTTCACAAAAGTTTTAAAAGATATGAATTTTTGTGAAGCAGAAGAGCCGTTTACCAATTTATTAACTCAAGGAATGGTCATAAAAGACGGAGCCAAGATGTCTAAATCTAAGGGAAATGTGGTTGACCCAAATGAGATAATTAAAACTTACGGCGCAGATACCGCTCGACTGTTTATCCTTTTTGCTTCACCGCCGGAAAAAGAACTTGAATGGAGCGACCAGGGAGTTCAGGGTTCATATAGGTTTTTAAACAGGGTATGGAGGATTGTCCGGAAAAATATAGAGTATTTGAAAAGTCAGGATGTTAATGAATTTGATAACATTGATAAAGAGCTTTTAAGAATCGTTCATAGAACGATAAAAAAAGTAACGGGGGATATTAAGCGTTTTAATTTAAACACGGCCATAAGCGCGATAATGGAACTTGTGAACGCAAATTATAAGTACTATGACAATAAGGGTGAATCCGGAATTAACTCCAAGCTTTTGGTTGAGGTAAACGAAAAACTTTTGCTTCTTCTCGCTCCTTTTGCTCCTCACATTGCAGAAGAACTTTGGGAGATGACGGGGAATGCGAAGAGTATCCATCTTGCAGATTGGCCGTTTTTTGATGAGAAGCTTGCAAAAGCCGAGGAGATAACATTGGTGGTGCAGGTGAACGGTAAGGTAAGGGACAAGATAACTGTTCCCGCAGATATTGAGGAAAAAGAAATGAAGGAAATTGCGCTTTCAAGCAAAAGATTAAAACAATTTATTCAAAGGAAAGAGGTTGCAAAGGTGATAATTGTTCCTAAAAAACTTGTTAATGTGGTTGTAAGATAATGAGTGAAGAAAAAGAGGAAGTTAAATTTAACGAAATATCTGAAGATAAGACTCCTGATACGAAGTCAAAAGGTCGATTGTTTTTTGATTTCTTAAAAGAAACGGTTTTTATCATTATTGCCGCTTTTTTAATTTCTCTTATAATTCGTTTTTTTGTTGTTGAAGCTTTTAATATACAGCAACACTCAATGGAACCAACACTTCATGATGGAGAAAGAGTCCTCGTCAGCAAGTTTATTTACCGGTTTACGCCAACGAGTTATGGCGACATTATAATCCTTGAATCCCCCATGAATTCAAGCGATTTTGTTAAGAGGGTCATAGCCACTGAAGGCGAAACGGTGGAGCTTAAAGAGGGTGAGCTACTTATTGACGGGAAAGCAATTGAGGAACCCTATATTAAATTTGTCGATTTAAGCAACTACGGCCCGGTAGAAGTTCCTGAGGATAAAATTTTTGTTGCAGGTGACAACCGTCCGAATAGTTTGGACAGTCGTATTTTTGGTCCCATCCCCGAAGATAATGTGGTGGGGAAGGTGTTTTTCATCTATTGGCCAATGGATAGAATTGGGTTTGTAAAATAGCTTTCAAATGGTTGAAAGCTATTTGGTTGTGAGCTGGTCATTGCCGTGCCTACAGGCAGGCGAGCGCAGCAATCTCAAACTCACCGTCATTGCGCTTGCCCGCCTCTGGCGGGAGGAGCCGTAGGCGACGCGGCAATCTCGTTTTTAATTATAACGTCTGATTTTTACATCTATTTTTTTAACTTAGTTTTATTAATTTATAAAAAAATTTCTGTTGAAT
>DFBH01000047.1 GCA_002366545.1 Candidatus Oleimmundimicrobium americanum
GAGAGTGGTGAGCTTGTTACTTAGGAGCCCGAAGAACGCAGCAATCTTGAGATTATTTCGCCGTGCCTACCGCCGTGCACGCTGCTGGCAGGGTTGGCAGGTCACCTATGACTCCTTCCTGCCAAAAGCGGGCAAACGTAATGACGAAATAAACCAAAGCGCCTCGTAACGGACATATTATATTGTGTAGTTCTTTCAACGTAGATTTGAGGATGTTTTTTAACTCAATAAATTCTTTTTTTAAATCATCTGCATCAATGAACACTTCCATTATGCCAATTTGTAGAAGAGCACTTGAGATTGATTGAGCGGGTCCGTCATGCAAATCAAAAGCTATCCTTTTTCTTTCTTTTTCTTGGATATTGGTCAATTCGTCAAAGACATCGGCCGCAGAATGGCCCGCCTTAAGATTTCTCACATACATCTACCTCCTTAAGTTTTTTCCAACCTCAGGAGTGTTGCAAAAATAATCGTTATTCCCCTTTGCCTTCTTTGGATTCTTCTTTGTCCTCGATTAAATCTTTGTCTGAAGAAGAATTGAAATCATAACCACAGTTGTGACAAGGAGGAATTTTAGATCTGGATGCCGTGTAATTTTCCGCCCCACATCGCGGGCAAACATGCTTTTGCAAAATATTTTGCCTCCAAACTAATTGCCCAAAGGACAATCATCCTCTGGATGAATATTATAAACTTTATATAGTTACATTATACGTCCAGAGACACAAAAAATAACCTAGCCATTAGTATTGAATTTTATTTTTATTTTTTCCTTATAATACCGCACTTCACAGCATAAATAACCGCTTGTGCACGATCAGATTTCCCCAATTTTTTCATAATTCTATAAACATGATACTTTACAGTATGCAGTGAAATACAAAGCTCGCTACCAATTTCTTTATTTGAGCGTCCCTCGGCAAGAAGCTTTAATACATCCATTTCCCGAGAGGTTAAACCGTGCCTTATAATGGCTCTCCTGTTTTTCTTTTTGATCTTTAGCTTCCCCACCAACTTCCTGGCAACCTGTGAATCTAAAGGATATCCTCCTTTGAGGGTGTCCATTAAAGCTTTAACAAGCTCCTTTGGCGTGACGTCTTTGAGCAAATATCCATCAACGTTGGCAGAAACCGCATCTTGAATCAATTCATCTTCTTCGAAAGAGGTAAGAACCAACACTTTACACCCCGGCAAAAATTTCTTAATTTTACAACATGCTGAAATTCCATCTAACTTGGGCATCTTTAAATCCATCAACACAATGTCCGGTTTTAACTCTTTGGCCTTGGCCACCGCTTCTTCACCATTTCTCGCTTCACCAACAACCTCTAATTCCTGCAGTTTAAGCACCGCAATTAATTTATTGCGAACCATCTCATGATCTTCGGCAACCAAAATCTTAACTCGTTTCATCTAAACTCCATTCGGTCGGGATGGTAAGTTCGACTCTCGTGCCTCCTTCAACACCGCTAACGATATTTAAGGAACCTCCTAAAACCTCGGCTTTATCTTTTATACCGAATAAGCCCAAATTCCCTCTCTCCTCGGCTTTCAGGAAAGTTTTCCTCACATCAAAACCTTTCCCGTCATCACAAACGGTTAGTTTGACGGCTTTTTTCTCGTAAGCCAGACTTGCATCAATGGAATTTGCCTCCGCATGTTTAATCACGTTATAAAGTACCTCGCGCATAACATAACAAACGGTCTTTTGTGCTTTGCTCGACAAAGATTTCTCAATCCCGCTCACATTGAATTTGATGTTGGCTTGATAAATCTCATTAAAACGCTCAACACATCTTTCGCAAGCTCTGCTTAGCCCAACCTCCTCAACCAAATCAACTTTCTGTAAATCATATATATAATCCCTCATCATTTTCATAGCATGAGAAATTTCCTTCTGCAGTCCTTCAAGAGTCTTAACCGCCTCTTCCGGATCTTCATATATGAGTTCACCGCAAATCTCCATACCCATGTTTACCCCGAAAAGTGCTTGCACGACTTTATCGTGCATATCTCCGGCAATGCGCCTGCGCTCATCGACCAAAAGAATTTTTTGTTTCTCTTCCACCAACCGTGCGTTCTTTATGGCCACTGTCCCGAAACTCGCCAGAATCCCCATTACCATCTTGTCCCTGTCGTCAAAAATCCTCGGGGATACAAGTACTAAAATTCCTATCTTTTCATCTTGAATTTCCAAGGGAAAGCAGACAAGCCACTCTTTTTTACCTGTTTTACCATTTAAAAGCTTCGGATAATAAGATACATCTTCAGAACATTCTTGAATTGCATCAATTATCTCCTTTTCCTGCCGACTTTTTTGTCCTCGTTTATTCTTTATTCCGACAATCTCCAATGTTGATAAATCCAAGCAAAGCCCGTTGGTTTCTTCAATGTAAAGGCAAACCCCCACCTGATTTGCTGAAGTTATTTCTCTTGCGCTCTCCGCGATTTCTTTTAAAGCATCTTGAATCTTAAACTTGGAAGCAAATATTGTCGACATCGTATAAATGGATTTTAAAATTTCAACCTGAGACTCTAAATCGCTTCTTGTTTTTTCAAGAATGGCTCTGTTTTCGTCCAATCTTTCCATCAATATGGCAGGATAAGTAAAAAAGACGCCAATCAAGAAATAACTGAGTTGATCGGCTATTAGATCGTCGCCAAATCCTATCTCTAACATTTTTTGAGGAACAAACCCGTTTAAGGCAAGCGCTGAAAGATTTAGAATGGCTGAAATAGATGCCCCTATGAGACCACCTTTAACTTTACCTACAAGAGCAGCAATTAAAAGAGGACTGAACGAGTAGAGATAATAAGGGCTTCGCCAACCGCC
>DFBH01000016.1 GCA_002366545.1 Candidatus Oleimmundimicrobium americanum
TTGTTATTAAAATCGAGAGGGAAATCAAAAGACATGGTTACCGTTTAATGATTGGCCGGAGGGGGAAGTGTCTGCTAAGCGTGTAACCTTTACAAAAGCTGAGAGAGTGCGGAGCGTTGAGCAAAGAACTTAGAGTTGGAAAAACAACAATGTACAGGGTAAGAGTTTATCGGGCAGTTGCCGGCCATGCCTATCGTGTCTGTCGGCAGACACGATAGGTCTTCAGGGAAATTATTAGAAGCAGCCGTTAGTCTTTAGGAAAATCAAAAATAAAAGCTTGTTGTTAGTTTTTTAAACCCGGTGGGTTTTTTGTGGGCGACCCTCCAAAGGTGGGCAGGCGTATGAGAGCGCCGACGAACAACCGACGAGGCGGAGTTTCGATCGAAGCTGTTTGACCCCGGAGTGAAACGAGGGGGAGTTCTGCAGGTCGCCGCCGAGAAGTGAAGTGAGGAGGAGAAACGCTCGAATCAAGAGTCAAAAACAATCCACAAAATAAATTCTTTGGACAAACAAGAAAATGAAGGTTTAACTTTTAATTAAACCTTCATTTTTCTCCCTAAGGCCATCTGCGCAAGTTTTTCCACTAAATTTGCAAAATCTATATCGGCTGCTTCTGCGGCCATTGGCAAGAGACTCGTTTCGGTCATTCCCGGACCCGTATTTAGTTCCAAAACCCGAGGTTGATTATCTTCATCGATTATCATATCTATTCTTGAGACATCTCGGCAACGTAGAGTTTGGTGAACCCTTATGGCTAAATTTTGGATTTCAGTGGTTTGTTTGTCGGAAAATCTTGCGGGCACAAAATAATCAGTTTCGCCCATGGTATACATCGACTCAAAATCGAAGAACTCTTTTTTGGGAACTATTTCAACTATGGGGAGTGCTCTTGGCTCACCACTTTCTTCCAAAATACTTACGGCAACCTCTTTCCCCTTTATATATTTTTCAATTATTACTTTGTTGTCATAACTCAAGGCGCCGATTAAGGCTTCGGCCAACCCTCCGGGCTTTTCTATATATTTGATTCCGAGAGCCGAACCCTGTCTCGCGGGTTTTATAATTAAAGGCAGACCAAGCTTTTTAATTACTTTTCCGAGTGCTCCGGAGGCGCCCATCTCTTTGAAAGCGCCGGCGCTTAATGAAAAAGAGGGAGCGGTGGGTATATTTGCCAGTTGAAATATCTCTTTGGAAAGAGCTTTATCAAATCCGACTATGCTTGCATATACTCCCGGCCCGGTATAAGGAATGTTCATTATTTCCAGCAATTCTTGGATGGTGCCATCTTCACCATATTTACCGTGAAGGGCAATGTAAACCATATCAGGTTTTTCTTCGTTTAAGGCATCTACCAAATTTTCATTAATGTCAAGTTGGATTATGGGGTATCCTTTATCTTTTAGGGCCGCAGATACTCTGCGGCCGCTCTTTAGCGAAACCTCTCGTTCCAGAGAGCGTCCACCCATCAGCACAGCAATTTTTTCTTTCATTACCATCCACCTCCTAAAAGGGTCGATAAAATATAATCTTTCATGTTAAAAATAAATCTCCTTCCATCACGGTGACGGATTTGCCGCCCACCTTTACCATGTCTACCCGGCTATTTGAAAAATAAAGCTCTATTGTTACCTCTCCCGGTCGATTTAGCGAATAACCTTGCTCCGCCAATATGGTAATTGGCGAGTTCCCATGCAGAAGGTTATTTTTGATTAAATACGCGCCCAGCGCCCCGTTGGCGGTTCCTGTGACGGGGTCTTCGAAGACACCAAGGGTAGGGGCAAAAAACCTGATATGAACCATAGCGAGGGGCGATATTGTTTCGAAAGTAAAGACGAGGATAGACGCTCCTATTTTTTTGCAGAATCTCTTTAATTCGTTAAAGTTGGGCTCAACCTTCTTAAGAGCGTTCAGTTTTTTTATGGGCACCACTAAGGAGGGTAGACCGGTTGAGACAATTTCTAAATCACCGTCAATTTCAGGTTCTTCTATACCCAGTATGGTTGACACCTCGTTTATTTTACCCTCAAAAGCTGCATACGATGGTTTGGGCTGCGACATCATTATTCTCTTTATTGCCCCGTCACTGAAATGGATTTCTACGGGAAGTACCCCGACTTTTGTTTCAAAAGAAATGGTTGTTACCGGTTCTCTTAAAAAAAATTTACCTTCTTCTGCAAGAACATGAACTGCAGCAATGGTTGCATGTCCACATAAGTCAACTTCTTTGACGGGACTGAAAAAACGTACCTTGTAGTCGGCGCCATCTTCGCTTGGCTTTAAAACAAAGGCAGTTTCAGAGAGGTTCATTTCTCGGGCGATCGACAGCATATCGTTTTCGTTTAATGCGTCGGCATTGATTACTACCCCTGCGGGATTACCGCTAAAAGCTTTATTTGTGAAGGCATCGACCTGCTTTATGTTGACTGTTCTCACTCAAATCTCCCAATGTTTTACATTTGTGGAACGTGAAACCTTTTCTTCCATTTTAAAATTTCTAACCTTCAATTCCTGCCTACCATACCGGTAGGCAACGTCCAATTTGATATTATAGAAAATCTCCTAATCGTTATTTAAGTGCAGTTTTTTGGTAAAGGTCTTATATAACACTATCTTAGACTCAATTAATTTTCCCAATCGCTTAATCCCTTCAGCAATTTGTTCTTTGCCGGGGTAGGAGAAGTTTAAACGCATACAATTTTTCCCATTGCCATCTGCGAAAAAAGCCTCTCCTGAGATGTACGCAACTTTTGCTTCGTTGACAGCTTCGGCCAACATCTCTGATGTGTTGATAAATTCGGGCAAGGTTACCCACAGGAATAGTCCGCCCATTGGCTTTGTCCACTTTGCCTCCGATGGAAAAAACTCCTCAAGGGATTGGAGCATTACATCCCGCCTCTCTTTATACAACGCGATTTGTTTGTTTAGATGGCTTCGCCAGGGGTAATTGCTGAAGTATTCCTCCACAACTCTTTGAGCAAACGAACTGGAGCAAAGATTGGCGGCCTGTTTGGCAAGGTTTAGTTTTTCGATGATGGGCTTAGGAGCATTTATCCAGCCCAATCTTACGCCGGGAGCAAATATTTTTGAAAAAGTGCTCATGTATATTATTGTGTCATCCATTGAACGCAGTGTGGGCACTTTTTCTCCTTCGAATCTTAACCGGCTATAAGGGTTATCCTCGATAATTAAGAGAGAGTGTTCTTTGGCGAGTTCGAGCAGCGCTTTTCGTCGTTCCAAGGAAAGTGTTACTCCTGCAGGGTTATGAAAAGATGGGACCAAATAAAGGAATTTGGCTTTTTTGTTCTGTTTTTTTAAGTCATTTAAGATTTGAGTTAACGGTTCAATTTGCAGGCCGTCTTCGTCCAAAGGAGCAGTTAATATTTTTGCTTGGTAGCTTGAAAATGCTTGAAGGGCTCCCACATAACTCGGTCCTTCAACGATGATATAATCTTGAGGGTCGATGAATATTTTACCCGCGAAGTCTAACGCTTGTTGGCCACCATCGGTGACGATAATATTCTCTGCGTCTGCAGACATACCATCTTCGGCCATGAGTCTTACTATGTGTTCTCGCAAACCCGGATGTCCTTCAGAAGAACTATATTGGAGAGCGGCTGCCCCTTCGTTTAGGAGCACCTTTCTTGTTGCTTTTGCAACCATTTCCATTGATAAACTGCGAGTGTCGGGCATGCCTCCCGCAAACGAAATTATATCAGGTCTAGAGGCAACGATGAACAAGTCTCTAATTGCCGACGGCTTGAGCGCCTTGGCTCTGCTTGCGTATAAGTTTGTCCATTTATCAAACTGAATTTCGGGTGCCATTTCTCTCCAGTTAATAAAAGACCTCTCGAACCTAAAGGGATGAGAGGTGTAGTCTCGTGGTCCCGCCCAATTTTGCTGAAATCTTGCGATTTTAGTCTTAAAAAGTAGCTTAAACTTCTTCTTCGATAACAGTAGAAACCGGCCAAGCTTGCCCGTCTTTTTTGTGGTTTGGGCTCAATATTCAAGGATGGTTTTCAGCAAAATTCCAGATCTGATTTTACCCACCTTCAACCCTCTTTACGATATATTTTGCCTATTATTTCCATCGAAGTTTTTTCTTTTATCAATTAAAATTTATCTTATAATAGGGTTTATAGATTGTCAAACATATGCAGGTTAAAGCGGGATTTTGTCAAATTTAAAATTGTAAGAACTTTTAAGGAGACGGGATGCGCTACGATGCAATAGTTGCCGGTGCGAGTTTTGCAGGTCTGGCGGTTGCCGGAGAGATTAAGGGGAAAGTTTTATTGATTGATAAAAACGATATCGGCAATCGTCCAACTTCTGCTTGTACAACGTTATATAGCGTGATCCAAAAGTTGGGTTGTGAGGACTCAACTCTTTCGGTTTTTGAAAAGGTTGGCTTTCACACCGCTTTTGGGTATACAGAGTACAAAGCGTTAGAACCCTTTTGCACTTTTGATTATGGGAAATTTTGCAGAGAGCTTGCAAAACACTTCGATGGTGAGTTTTTGAGGGCAAACATAAAGGGGATTAAAGGGAACACTGTTTTAACAGACAAAGGAGATTTTTATTCCGATTGTATTGCGGATTGCACGGGATGGAGAGCCAAGCTTGGCACAGATTTAGAGCCTGCTTTTGTCGATAGGGAGGCAATGTTTTTTGGCTTACAAACGGAGGTTGATTGTGAGCAAGATGATGTTTTGCGGTTTTTTTGGGATTCGAGAATAGTTGAATTTGGATACGCTTGGGTTTTTCCGGCAGGTAAAAGAACCCGTTTTGGTTTAGGAAGCTGCGGTAACAAAAAAAGCCTGAAGAAAAACTTGGCAAGATTTGTATCATCTTACGGTAAAGAAATAAATGGATTGTACGGCGGATTTATTCCTTATAAGGTACGGAAACCAGTGGTCGGGAAGATATTTTTAGCCGGTGATTCTGCGGGCCACGCTTGGCCCTTAACAGGAGAGGGGGCAAGGCAAGCAATATATTTTGGACAAAGGTGTGGGAAGATAATCCAAAAGGTAATTGACAAAAAGGTATCTTTGGATGAGGGGCTTGAGGAATACGCCAATTTTGTAAAGAAACATCGCTATTACCCCGGGTTTTTGTTGTGTCTACAACAAGTATTTTTCAAGATGCCAAATTGGGGGGTTGAGTTGGCAGCTAAATTATTTGGTCGGGGCCGGGCCATAAATTTTGTTCAGGGAAAATACAAAAATGGGTTGAGCTGTGATTTCTTGAAAGGTAAAGCGAAGTGAACTACAATTAAGGTAAATTGGAAAATTTGGAGGTGTTATTATCGTGGCGGAGAAAAAAAGAGGCGGTTTATTTAGAAGTGGATTCAGTTTTGTGTTGGGGTCTATTGCCGGAGTTGTCGGTGGATTGCTTTTGGCTCCTCGGTCCGGCAAGGAAACTTGTGAAAAGCTTAAAGTCAAGGGCGAAAATTTAATTGGAACGAGCAAAAAGGATATCCTTGATAAAGGCGAGAAGCTTAAAACCAAAATAAGCGAGGCTGCCGATGAGCTAAAAAAGAAAGTTGAAAAGATTACCGAGGTTTCAAAGGAAGAAGTTGAGAAGGCAGAGAAGACGGCTGAAAAGATTGTGAAACCCACTCAAAAAAAAGGTAAAAAAAAGTCGGATGAATCATAAATTGGCATCTAAAATATAAAATTTTGCACTCTAATTTGGTGGTTGGTTTAAGTGAAAACGTTTAAGTTAAGAGAAATTATAGGTTTACCTATTCTCGTGCTTGATACAGGAGAAAATGTTGGTGAAGTTAAGGATTTAGTTTTTGAGTTGACTGGTAGGAAGGTTTTGGCGTTAATTTTAAAATCCAGTCTACTTGGTGGCTCAAAGGCGGTTTTATTTGATGGTATTGAAAAAATTGGAGAAGATGCCGTAGCTGTAAGCAACAAAAGATATCTCGTGAAGGCAAAAACCCTTGCATCTGAACGCCCTATTTTCGGAGATAGACTTATTGGCTCAAAGGTTTTTTCAGAAGATGGCAAGAAGGTTGGGATATTGGAAGATGTGGTTATCAATATAGATGATGGGAGCATCACCGAGATTGAAGTGAGTTGCGGGTGGCTTTCGGATATCTCCGAGGGATTGATGGTTTTGCCCGGTTTGTTTCTTAAAAATGTTGGGAAGGACTTCGTTGTCGTTTCAAGTGAGTTTGGAAAAGAAGCACACCAGACAGGTGGAGCCAAAGATATGTTCCAATCAATACTGTCTGGAGGCGCCAAGGCTGCTAAGGATATGAATTCAGCCCTTCTTTCACAGGAGGCCAAATACGTTCTTGGTAGGGTTTCAGTAAAGACTGTTAAAGATGCGGAAGGGAACACCATAGTGACCAAGGACCAAAAAATTGAAGAAGAACATATAATGCAAGCGAAGAGTAAGGGAAAATTACACGAGCTTGTTTTGGCCGCGGGGTTATCATCGGCCAAAGAGAAGTGGTCTGAGTTGAAGAAAAAAAGTGGGACAACGGAGGACTTTAGTGACTAAAAAAAAGGCTGTGTTTACCACAGAAAACGGAAGTAAGATTGAGGTGGCGGAGAATATAGTTGCCGGTGCGGTTGTGGAAGCCATCTCGGGTATCCCCGGTTTAGCAGGACTTAAAGATGGAAGGATAGATGAAGTTATGGGTCGATTGGCTCGGGGAAAATCTACTAAAAGCGTGACAATAATTCCTAAAGAGAACGAAGATGTGGATATAGATGTACACATCGTTGTTCAATTTCGCGCTTCTGTGCCCGAGATTTCAAACTTGATCAAGGAGCGGGTCAAAGAGAATGTTGAAGCCATAACGGGAATACGTGCTGCTGATGTGATGGTTCACATAAACGATGTTAGTATCTCCGAATCTTAACAAGTATGGTCTATGCTATCGTTGCAGGTAATTGCTTGCACCGGTAGAAGATTGGGATATGAGATTAAAGGAGTCTTTCTTCGTGGCGAGAAGGATAACGACGATAAATATTGCTAACTTAAAAGACATCCCAAAGCCGTGCAGTCTCTGTTCTTATTGGGGGTCTCCTTTTGACGAGAAAAAGATTTTTTGTGACAATCAGGTTTTAAAAAGCAGATGGTTTATGAGAACCACAAGAGCTTGGGGGGAATGCGGCAAGATGGTTTACGTAGGCAAACAAGCAGTAGCCTACACCCGGTTTGCCCCCCATTCTTATTTTCCAAGAGTCAAAGAGTATGCCGCTGGTCCCTCAAGTGATGATGCGATATTTATTGCATGTCTTTTTGTTGTTCCATCCTATAGGGGAAAAGGATATGGTAAGGATCTTTTGAGAGAAGTGGTAAAGAGCTTCTACAAAAGCGGTTTTAAGGCCGTTGAAACCTTTGGCAACAGAACCGCAGAGGCGAGACCCTCTGCTCCTTTTGAGTTTTATTTAAAAAATGGTTTTCGTGTTGTCCACGACGATAAGATGTTTCCTTTGATGAGGCTCGATTTTAAATCAATTATTGCTTGGCAAGACGGGCTTGAGATGTTATTGGGAGGGATTAAGTTTCCGCTTCCCGGCAGGGAAATATCCGTCCCCTACTAATTTTATGGGTGAACAATTTATGGAAACAAGCTCTTGTTTTAAAAAAAAGATCTTTGCTGTTTCCCGCTTTTATCTACCGATGCTCCTTATGATAATTGCAGCTTGTGTTGGTAGTCTGCTTATGGTATGGGGGTTTGGTGGGGCCAAATATGAAGCAAAAGGTCTTAGTATAGAATTGCAGGTTGAACCATCGCGCAAAGGTTCAACAGAGATTTCGTTACCTCCTCTCGGAGGAATAATGGCTCACACCCACCCCTTGCCCGTAACCGTTCGAGCAACGCTTACTCAAATTAATCTTGAGACTCTCAAGATTATGGCGGATGCGCCCATTGATCAAAAACAATTTATTCAGGAAACAGAAAAGCAGTTTGGAGTGATTTTAAAAGATTTTGTTAGGCGACTTTTTATTCTTGCTGCAATAGGGGGTGGCTTAGGCGCCCTATTGGTTTATCCAAGAAATTTTATGTCGATGGTAAAGGGATTAATCAGCGGCTTGCTTTTGATGGCCGTTTTAATCGGACTTTTCTGCTTTACTTTTGAGCCAGCCGCTTTCAGACAACCGACATTTTCGGGAACATTACGAGCGGCACCCATGATTATCCATTCATTGGATAAGGGGCTCAGCAGTGTGGAATTATTTCGCAAGGAGATGAAAAACACGGCATCTAATCTATACGATTTTTACTCGAGGATAGAGACGTGGGGGCCCGTAGCGCTTGAGAATGAAACGATTAGGGTGCTACACGTTTCCGATATTCATAATAATCCTGTAGCTTTTGATTTGATTCAGAAGGTAACAAAGGATTTCGAAGTAAGCATCATCATTGATACGGGCGATGTGACCGATTTTGGGAGTCCAATAGAGGCAGAGATGGCTATCAGAATAGAGGAGTTGGGTGTTCCATATTTTTACATCCCCGGTAATCATGATTCTCCGGCTAGCGTGAAAAGGCTACAAGAAATGTCGAATATGGAGGTCCTGGATGAAGCAATGGGAAAAAACGAAGGAATCAACATAGCTGGATTTGCGGACC
The DNA here is from genome assembly GCA_002366545.1 of Candidatus Oleimmundimicrobium americanum. Classification (GTDB taxonomy): domain Bacteria; phylum Actinomycetota; class Aquicultoria; order UBA3085; family Oleimmundimicrobiaceae; genus Oleimmundimicrobium; species Oleimmundimicrobium americanum. The sequence continues at coordinate 8,597 of DFBH01000016.1, forward strand.
CCGTCTCGCGCTTTTCAGAGACTGAGCCTTTGTCCGATGAAGAAATGAAGGAAACTTCGGTTGATATCGCAAAAAAATTGGACTCTTTTGAAGAGGAGCCTTTCATCGTGGCCTTGCATGATGAGCGGATGAGCAAACAAATTATCGGGAAAGCTCCCATCATTCTTTTTGGTCATACGCATAAGTCGAGTCTTAAGCGAATAGGCAATTCGGTTTTAATAAATGCCGGCACCACGGGCGCAGCGGGTTTACGTACATTCGAGGTCAAGAAGGGTATCCCCTACACCTTTCACTTGTTGCACATACGGAAGAATCCTTTAAGTTTAGTTGCAGTTGATTCTGTTAAAGTTATGGGTTTAGAGAGGGAGTTCACCCTGAAGCGGACATTAATAGAGGAAAATGAGGTGGAGGCGGAAGCGAGTTCCTATTAGAGCTTAATTCCCGCGGCCCAATCTCTAAAGGCATCCAAGTCTATTTCTTCAATCCATCGTCGATAAGCTCCCCATTCATACTCGCTCTTTCCTGCCAGCTTTTTAAGGGTTGTTTCCGCTACTTTTTCAAGGATAGGGTCTATGATTTTGTTGAGCGAAGAGGAGTTTAGGGCCTTCAAAATTTCCGGGCGCAACTTGATTATTCCATCAACCAACCCGACAGACAATTCTTCGACGAAACCATGTGCCGAGTCTATGTTTTTTTTGGGGAGGAAAGGCAAATTGAGCTCGTAAAGATCTTCCTTTTGTGAAACGAAGTTGCTTTCGACGAGAACGTGTAAGTGGTTTGCGAGTGTCTCTGGCGATATTTTTATTTTAACTGTGCCCTCCTTGACAAGGATGGGTTTTAAGGTCGAATTGATTTCTTCAAGCTTTTCTTTTTTCTTTGGTCCGCTGGCCAGCGCGGAAATTATTTTGCGTCTGTATTTATTGCTAACTATCCAGCCTTCTTTTTCTTCCTCCCACGGTTCCCAGGTGGTTGATTTGTACCATGGCTGGGGGTTAAGTCTTGATACACCGGAATATCTTTGCTGAATATCCACGTATTTTCCCTCCGTTAAGCATTTTAATTACTTATAATGTGAACTACCCATTTGCTAAAGATAAATGGGCTTCGGGCTTCACAGATAGTTGCTTATTGCTAAGTCTGACACCATCTCCACCCGTGTAATCGGAGAGTTCCGCCCCGATTATTTTTAATCCTTCGTTAAGAATATTGATACTTGTATTAATATCACGGTCTAATTTATGCCCGTTTCTACAAGTCCATTCTCTTTCAAAAAGATTTAAGTCTTGATTTATCCAACCACACACATTGCACGTCTTAGAGCTTGGGTAAAAACGATTGATTTTAACAACTTTTCTATCGTTCCAATCTGCTTTGTACTCCAAGAATCTCACAAACGTACCCCAACTTGCATCTGCAATATGTTTTGCTAACTTATGGTTTGCCATCATTCCTTTAACGTGTAAATCTTCAAGGCAAATGATATCATAATCGCTTACAAGTTGGTAAGTTACTTTATGTAAGTTATCATTTCGTGTGTTGGCTATTTTCTCGTAAATCTTAGCAACTTTTCGTCTTTGTTTTTCAAACGAATTGCTGCCTTTTTGTTTACGAGAAAGATGTTTCTGTGCTTTCGCTAAATCTTTTTCATATTTCTTTGTATATTTATGGTTTTTGAATTTTACTCCATCAGAAGTAATTACAAGGTCTTTAAGTCCTAAATCTATCCCACATACTGTACCAGTTTTTTCTTTTGGTTTATATTGTTCTTCGGTTAATATGGAGACAAAATATTTACCTATTGGTGTCTTGCTAAAAGTGCATTTGCCTACTTCCCCTTTCACCTCACGATGAACAATTACCTTAACCCCTTCTTTGAATTTTGGAACGTAAATTCTTCCATCTTCAAGTTTAGTATGTTGTGGTACCGTAAAGCTGTTTTTCTTTTTCTTTGACTTAAATTTTGGGAACTTGGCGTTACCTCTAAAGAAGTTTAGATATGCAGTATCCAAACTTCTCAAGGCAAATTGTAAGGTTTGGCTGTTTACTTCTTTAAGCCAAACAGTTTCCTCTTGCTTCTTTAGTTCAGTTAAAGATTTTGCTTGAGCGTAATAATTGTCAGACTTCTTATTCACCTGATACTGCTCTTTGCGTTCATTTAAGAAGTGATTGAATACAAAACGGACACAACCAAAATGCTTATCTAAAAGCACTTTTTGCTCTTGTGTAGGCCGCAATTCAAATTTATATGTTCGGTGTATTGTTTTCATACTGTAAACATACTATATTATTTATGCAAAACCAATCTCTTTTTGTAAAAATGTTTCAGTTTTGAGTGAAAACATTCTTGGGCCAGAGGCCCACACAGTTGGAAAGAGCATACATTTTTTAGTGATGGATATTTCGTTTGCTCCATAGGTGGAGCATCGCCTGATACCATTCGTCAGTATATTCTTTCACAAGGTTAATTATCTTTGTGCCTTACATCCCAAAAGCTAAAGACTTTTGGGTTTTACGGCACTCGATATAAATTTACCATCTTGTCTATTTATAAGGTTACTTTTGCCACAATCTTTTTAGAGTTTTAAGCGCTGCCCAAAACTCTCGTTTAAGCGCAGGTTCTTTTAGTGCTTTTTGCGGGTCATGTGTTGTTATGACTATAATGTTTTCTCCCCAGCGGGTTACTTTTCCCGGTTGGAAGCAAGACTTATCTTTAAATGGCATTATTTTGTCCAGAGCTATTATTGAAATTTTCCCCATTGCCAATATGATTTTGGGTTGTAATATTTTAATCTCCATTTTTAGGTGTTCCTTGCAAGCTCGGATGTGCATCTCGGTTATTTTTTTAAGTGGCGCTGAGCATTTTACGGTATTGGTGCCGTAAACATCGGTGATGTCCAAATCTAATTTATCAAACCCGTTTTTTAAAACTTCGCCTATTTCTCCAAAAAACGCCACCTTTTCAGCGTCTTCTAATGCCGTGGGGATTTCTTTTAGAAGCAAAACATCTGCTAAGGGATAGCCAGCGCCCGGTAATGGTTTATTGCATAGACCTTGTAAATTACAAATTCTGCATCCTTGAATTTTTTTGGCCAGGGCCAGAGTTTCTGCAATTGCTTTGTCTAAATATTCTTGAAACAGCTCGTCTTGCTTATGTTGTTCGCCCAGTGAATGGAAGGTGGGTGAATTGTCTAAAGTGTGATTCATCTTGCCCCCTTTATTTTCAAAATTCAATGGGCTAACAAAAAATCCTTTAAAAGTTAGAAGAATAAATTATAATTAATTAAAGATTTAGCAGGATTCGAAATTTTGTTAGCGAACCATATCTTTGATAAAATATTTATTTGGAGAATTTAAAAATTAAAAGAGTTTTTAGTGAAACGAGGTTGTCTTGCCTGGACTAGAAGCAGATTTAGAGAAGTTTATAGAGGAATACGTCAACTCTTTCATTAAGTGGGACTTAATAACTTACTTCTATAATAACGTTGGAGTCTTTGATGCGGCTCATGCTTTAGCCATTCACCTTGGGCGAAAAGAGAGTGATATTACAAAGGCGTTAGGCGAACTAGCTGAAAAAAAATTGATCATGAAAGTTGAAAGAGATGGTGAAGATGTTTACCATTATTCTCCCCCCATCGAAATTTCCGGAATGGCTTCGAGCTTTATTGAAGCACTGGAAATTAGAGAAAAACGACTTCTAATTCTCACAAAGATGTTAAGGATAGGGGTAAGAGAATAGATTAAAACATCTTGATTTTAACCGGAAATTAATCATTTTAATGGATGATGAGGGAAGCTCTCCATCTAAGATTATAAAAATGGAGCGGGAAACGGGTTTCGAACCCGCGACCTTCAGCTTGGGAAGCTGACGCTCTACCTACTGAGCTATTCCCGCTCACAAATCAAGATTATACAACAGTTGCATCAATGTTGTTAAGGTGAGCAAAGATAATATTATAATCTAATTGCATTCTTTTGAGTTTTATCTGTGGCACCAGAATTTGTTTACCAAAAAGAGTGCACTGGCGATGATACCGAGAATTATCGCCCACCAAAATTTTACCGTTTGGAATTCGTGTTTGATGGGATAGCCGGTCTCGATAATTTTAAGACGAGTGGCGTGAATATCCATGTCGCCATCGTGTTCAAAACATGCGGCGTGAAATACCCCCGTTACCTCAACGAAGTCTCCTCGGTTTTTATAGTTGCCCATATATTTTATAAGTTTAGCATCTTCGGTTTTACACCAGATGGCCATGCCGGAATTATAACCCGCAAGCTTTGAAGGATTTTCAGCATAAGGGTCATCGTTTATATGTATCCATGCATGGTTTTTTCTGACCATGATATCTCCTATAATCTCACCTCGAAAGGTTACGATTTTTCCATCAAACTGATGAGTGTTTTCAACCAGCTCTTCCGTCGATACGATTTTAGCGTTTGCATAAGTTGAAAAAGTTAATATAAAGAGGATTGTAATAAGAACTAAGTTTAAAAAGTTTTTCTTGGCCGAACGAACTTTTAGATATTTGCTCATTTTCCTCTCACCGCCACAATCATGAAGCCGATTAGCGTGAAAATTGACATGAACTCTAGTCTCCCCAGCCACATAACTATTATGTAGACGATTTTCATCAATGAGGGCATGGCAGGAGAAACTACTCCGCAGGAAAGACCCGTATTACTACCGGCGGATATGCCGTCAAACAAGGCCTCAACGAGCGGATAACCAAAGTAGACCCCAACTATAGTGGCGAAAGCATATGAAACAATGAATGAGATAACTATCAACGTTGCTCCTCTGACGTGCTTTTCATTTAAAGCGGCATCTTTTATATGATGGAATTTTTCAATAATTACGGCAGTTTCAGGGGAAAGCATCTTCCTTATGTCTTGTATGAGCGCTTTAAAGATGATACCCATTCTCAGTCCCTTAAAACCACCGGCTGTGGAGCAAGCGGAAGCCCCTATGGCCATTGCTATCGCCACCCCCAACATGGCCATTTCTCCCCATTGTTTAACAAAAACCCTTGATTGAATTGTCATGAAACCGGTGGTTGTGTGGCCGGAGATTACATGATAAAAACCTTTACGGAAAAGAGCAGTTAACCCAGGGTAAACATTTAACCTCATAAGTCCAACTGACGTTGTAATAAGCGCAACGGTGATTGTTACGCAAAATGAAACAATTTCTATGTTTCTAAAAATCTCCTTTTTGTTTCCCGTCCAGATGGCCCAGTGAAGTGCAAAGTTAAAAGAACCAACGGTAAACAACACAATGGTTGCCAGCTCAAAAAGGAAACTGTGGTAATAACTTAGGTTGAAAGATTGAGGGGCAAACCCGCCGGTGCTCCAGGCGCCCATGAATACCCAAAATCCGTGTAAGATTCCCCTTACAGGAGACATCCCCTCCCAAATTGCAACCGAGGTTAAGATGGTCCAACCAATTGCTAAGTAGGAAAGACTAATTAGCCAAATTGCGCGCGCTGTTTGAATTATGTTTGGAAGGAGCTTTTCTTCCTTCCCTTCAGCTACATACATTTTAAAGGCTCCCCCTGTTCCTCTCACCAGAAAAGTTAAAGCGATGACGATTATTCCTTGGCCCCCTGCATAAGATAAAACGTGTCGCCAAGTGTTTAGAGCGTAAGAAATGTGATCTAAATCTTGCAGGAGATAAAGACCGGTGGTTGTGTATCCGCTCATCAAATCGAAGCAGGCATCTAAATAACTTCCGAAATGTCCGCTTAAATAATGCGGTATTGCTCCAAGCGCTGTTGCTAAAATCCAGGAAAAAGAGGTGATAACCAACCCTTGTCGCCAGTTTAAATCGCTCTCTGAGTAAAAAAATATTTGAAGGGATAGACCTACTATAAAACAAGAAAACATCCCAATTAAAAAATTGAGAGCGGGATTCCATTCCTGGAAAATTAACGCGATAGTTAGTGGGATTAACATAAGAAGGCCAACACCAAAAACTATTTTTCCGCTGTAATAAGCAATATTTTTGAAGTCAGGGAGCCGTGGTCTTGGAATCATTTATACCAACTCGCAATAAATCCCATAATGATAAACGATATAAGCGTGAAAAAAAGAATTGCCAGTATTTCCACCAGCATTCCGGTGAGATAGTTTAGATGTGGTTTGATGTTTCTATTGTTTTTTTCTCTCATGATTAACCGGTGAGGGCCTCTTTTAACTCTTTTTCTTTTTCAATTCGGGTTAAGGCAATGACAGAGTCTCCTGCTTCAAGCGCTGTATTTCCTCGAGGGATTATAACCTCATCTCCTCTTACTATGGTTGCAATAACGCAATCCTTTGGCAGTTTTAAATCGGCAATTTGTTTGTGGCAGACTGTGCACTTGTCGGTGGGAATCTCGACTTCCACCAACGAAATTTGACCTTTTTTTAAAGTATATAAAGTAATAACATCACCGATTGTGGTTTCTTCCTCAATGAGTCTGGAGATGATGGTGGTGGTGCTTATGGCCTCTATCCCCATTTTACGAAAGATTTTTTCATTTTTGGGGCTGTTTACCCTTGCAACGGTTCTAGAAACGTTGAAGGTAACTTTAGCCAATTCACAAGCAACGAGGTTATCGTCATCATCGCCGGTTGTGGAAGCAAAGACATCAGCATGAGATGTCCCTGCATCTTCTAAGGAGGAGACATTACAACCATCGCCTTGTATTATCATGATGTCGGGAAGTTCCACCGCTAATTTTTTACATAGTTGCTCGTTTCGCTCAATTATAACAACATTATGCCCTTTGTTTTTAAGTTTTTTCCCCAAAAAAGAACCAACTTTGCCGCCGCCATTAATAACGATATACATCTTTCCTCCTAATCACCGGTAAATTTCTCTATCTTAGATAGTGCATATCGCTTTATCGCACAAACGACATAGTCATTTTCTTTAATTAAAAAACTCCCCACCGGAATTATGCCTTCTCCCCTTCGTGTTATGGTTGCCACTTTTAGTTCATCGGGGACTTCTATTTCTTCGACACTCTTATTGTCGAGGGATTTTCCTGCTTTAAACTCAATTATTTCCGTATCTCCACCAACTGATGCATATCGCGCATAACCTTCGACAATTTTATCGAGTATTTTTTCGGCTGTAAGTACCGTACCGCAAACGTACTCAAGCCCCAACTGTTGATAAGTCCTTTCTCTTTCAGGATTATAAAGTCTGGCTATTGCTCGGGGAACATCGAACAACTTTGTAGCCATTTCAGCTACCATCATATTGGTGTTGTCAAGATCAGTTACAGCGGCCAGGGCATCTGTTTCTTCAATCCCTGCTTTTTTTAATACATCTTCGTCAAATCCCACCCCTTCTACAGTTAGCCCATTAAAAGTGGAGCCGAGTCTGCGAAAGGAACGAGGATTTTTGTCAATCACCACAACATTGTGGCCTTCAGCTGATAAATGTTGCGCCAAGTGTGAACCCACTCGCCCGCACCCAACTACTATTATGTACAATTTTCCCCCATGGTTAAACTTAAGATGAATGCTTGTTATTTCTGCATAATAATCCCACCAAAATTTACTGTCAAATGAGTCCAATAAAAGGATAGGAATAGTATGTGTTGAATTATTGCAGTAAATGCGAAAGGAAGTTTATGCGAAGAAAAAAAGATCTGCGTGAGTCAATGTTAATTAAGAGAGATATGCTATCTCCTCAGGAGAGAACGAGAAAAAGTCTTATGATAAAAAGGAGGCTTTTTAGTACTCCTGAATACAAGGAAGCCAGAGTCATTGCTTTTTATGTGTCGTTTAGGAGCGAAGCGGAAACCGAGAACATGATAAGAGAATCCCTAAAATTGGGCAAAAAGGTTGTTTTGCCGGTTTCTCGAGTTAAGAAAAAAGAGCTTCAAATGGTTTATGTAAAAAACTTTGACAAAGATCTTAAACCGGGTACCTATGGAATCATCGAGCCGAAAACCACCAAGGTAAAATTGGATGACTTAAGCCAACTGGATATCGTTGTTCTACCCGGTAGCGTTTTTGATTTGTCGGGTTACAGACTGGGTTACGGCGGGGGATATTACGATAGATTTTTACAAACACTTGGTTCGGGGACTGTTATAATTGGTTTGGCTTATGAATTCCAAGTTGTGAATGAGGTGCCGAGGGAATCACACGATATCCCCGTCCACCAGATTGTTACGGAGAACAGGATTATTTGTTGTCGGCAAGAGTTTTTATAATAAAATAGATTGCAGTACCGGGATATGGGTCTTATAATTTTAAGATATTCGTGAAGGAGGAGAGCTGAAAATTGGATGATTTGGTTGAGCAAATTAAGGAATCAGGACTTAAATCGGTTGATGAAACAAGGAAACTGGCTAACGAGATAGAGCTGGAGCACGAGAAAGTAAATTTCCCCGGTATCTTTTTAAGAGATATGCCCCAAGGATATAATGGAAGAAAAAAATTGGCCGAGGAGCTTAAAAAGAAAGGGCACAAAGAAGCGGCAAAGCATTATTCCTATGCTGCTGATATATGCAAAAAATGTAGCCTTAAGGTCATAGGTTTGGAAGAAGAGGCAATTGGAAAGATGGATAAAGAAGAATTAAGCAAAGTTGTGGTTAAAGTTCTAAGAGAAATAGCTGACGAGGAAGAACGGGCCATAAAGATGTTACTTAATAACTGAGTCGGTATATGAATTGAGAAGTTATAAGCCGAAAAGGCGGAACGGTTAATGCTTAAAGTCAAAGATTTAGTGATAGAACCTCGAGGTTTAAAAAAAGCTGTTGTAAATAACGCGAATTTTGAAGTTCGCGAGAAAGAAATCCACGCGATTCTTGGTCCCAATGGTTCGGGTAAATCTACTCTTGCCTATTCAATTATGGGTCTAGGAGGATATATTCCTGTTTCCGGAAGCATAACTTTTGCCGGCAAAGATATAACCAAGCTTACTGTAACCGAGCGGGCTAAATTAGGTATCACTTTGGCCTGGCAGGAGCCGGTGAGGTTTGAGGGGATAACTGTGGAAGATTATATAAAGGCGGGGATGCCCGGTCGAGATGATGAGGGTGTTGATCGTGTACTTTCCCTTGTTGATTTGAATCCTAAGAAATTTAAGAATAGATTCGTTGATAATTCCTTAAGTGGTGGAGAAAGAAAGCGCGTGGAGCTTGCAGCCGTGGTAGCTATGGAGCCAAAGCTTATGATATTGGATGAACCGGACTCCGGATTAGATGTTATCGTTTACGATGAGCTCTACCAGATATTCGATAACATAAGAAATGAAATAAACTCTTCTATTTTGATTATCACTCATCGTGAAGAAAGTGGTGAAGTAGCCGATTCAGCTACTTTAATTTGGGAAGGGCAAACTATTTTAAGCGGCAAATTTCCGATAGTTATGCACAAGTATTGCACGATGGCCAGAAAAGAGGGGAAATGCAGGAGAAAATCTTGCCTTACGAGATTTTAGAAAGTGCCAAGAAAGTTGGTTTTGATGTTGATTTGATGATGGCGGCCAATACGCCAAAGCTGCTTTTAAATTTCAACAAGGTTCTGGCGCTTAAAGAAGTTCCGGGGTTAATTTTGAAAAGCAAGGAGATTAAAAATGGCATCATAGCTGATATTGTAGTAACCAAAGGAACTAAAATTAAACAACCTTTGCATCTTTGTTTTGGTATGACCTCTTCAGAGGGGACGCAAGAGATAATCCCGCGCTTCATAATCGAAGACGGTGCAGAGGTTTTAATGCTTGCTCACTGTAGTTTTCCGAATGCCCGTAACCTTATTCACAAAATGGACGCAAAAATTGCTGTTGGGAAGAATGCAAAGTTTTTTTATGAGGAGCGTCATTATCACGGAGAAAATAGCGGGGCAAGCGTTTACCCTGTTTTCGAGGCTGATATTGGCGAAAGGAGTCACTTCAATACGATTTTTTCGCTGGTTCAAGGAACGGTTGGGAAAGTTAATATCAACGCAAATATTTACGCACAAAAAGATGCAAAGATTGAAGTGGTCACAAAGGCGTACGGCAAGAACAATAAAGACAGGGTGATGATAAGAGATGCCGTTTTCTTAGAAGGCAGAAACTCGAGAGCAACCATTCGAATGCGGGCCGCTGCAAGGGGAGGCGGCGAGGTTTTTATGGAGGGTGTTTCCGAAGGGAATGCTCCCGGGGCAACGGGTCACGTGGATTGTAAGGAGATAATTCAAGGTTTTGGTTCTACGGTTAGAGCAACGCCATTGGTTCGTGTGACAGATGAGATGGCGCGGATAACTCATGAGGCTTCAGTGGGAAGAGTTAACCCAAAAGAGCTTGATACTTTAATGGCACGCGGCTTAACCGAGGAAGAAGCGGTTGATATGATTGTTAAAGGGATGTTATAAATTCCAACAAAACGCGGCTAATTTAGTTGGCATAAGTTTTAATTTGGTGGTATAATTTATTTAGTAAAGTTGTTCTTTGGTGCCTTGCTTGGAGTTTTTAAATTTGAATATTTGCCGAATGAAGGTGAAAAAAATATAAGGCGAAAGAAGGAAGTTTAGCAACGTTAATTTTGATTTTCTGTCGCCGAATTGGCGGCAATTTTTTTCCCTTAGATTTTTGTTGACAGCGTATTATACTTCTGGTAGCATTTCTTTTTGCGTTTATTGGTCTTTGAAAACTAAACAGTGTTGAAAAAAAGCGAAAGCTTTAGCAGCTAGCGGATCCCTGTCAGCTTTAAGCTGACAGAGTTAAAGATTTATGTGAACAACCAGCAACACCATTTAGCTGTTGCTGAGAGAATTTCAATGGAGAGTTTGATCCTGGCTCAGAACTAACGCTGGCGGCGTGCTTAACACATGCAAGTCGAACGATCTCATTCTCTTGAAGCTTCGGCAGATAGGGAAATTATGAGATAGTGGCGAACGGGTGAGTAACGCGTGAGTAATCTGCCCTAAAGACTGGGATAACTCGAGGAAACTCGGGCTAATACCGGATAAGTTGGTTTTTGCACATGCAATTACCAAGAAAGGTCGTAAGGCCGCTTTTGGATGAGCTCGCGTTCCATTAGTTTGTTGGTGAGGTAACGGCTCACCAAGACCGCGATGGATAGCCGGCCTGAGAGGGTGAACGGCCACACTGGGACTGAGACACGGCCCAGACTCCTACGGGACGCAGCAGTGGGGAATATTGCACAATGGGCGCAAGCCTGATGCAGCCATGCCGCGTGTGTGAAGAAGGCCTTCGGGT
>DFBH01000040.1:0-2137 GCA_002366545.1 Candidatus Oleimmundimicrobium americanum
ATAATACCGTCAAAAGCTAAAAGTGTAGATGAATTTTTTAAAGAAATGGACGTATGAGTAAAAACGTACGTTATACAGCGCAGTTTAAAAAAGATTTTAAGCTATGTATAAGACGTGGATACAATATGCAGCAAATAAAGTCTATTATGAAATTACTCGAAAGCGGCAAGCAGTTATCTGAGAAGAATAAGGACCATAATTTAACTGGTAATTATGTTTACTGCAGAGAATGTCATATTCAATCCGATTGGTTACTGATTTATCAATTATTTGATAATGATATTATATTTATTAGAACAGGAACACATTCCGATTTATTCTCCTAATCAGTATTTAATTTAGAACTTACTGGATACCAGCCTATATACAGAGAAAAATAATATTATAAGCACAAGCCAGCGTGCAAAGCTTATCCTGAGACTTAATATCAATTCATAAGAACTTGCTTCTGGATCACCAGCCTATAATCACCCAAAAGTCGACATATTTTAGGTTATCGGCTTTAATAAGCACCATAAATCATGATACGGGAGCGGAAAATGCGCGGTGTGGAAGAATAAATAAGAAAAAGACCATATCCAGGTCTATTTTATGACAGGCCAGTACCCTGCAACTCTATAATCATCCCTTATATATTCACCAAACTCATCAGAGCAGGCATCTATTTTCTGTTGACCTTGCCTCTTTTGGATTTATTCTCTTTCCGCAGTAGACCACGAAGCCGGAGTGTCACCAGGAAGATATGAGCTCTATTACCCTTTGTGTAATAAGGCCCTTAGACATAAGCATCTTAAATATTTTATGTATAAAAATTTTTTTCAAGAGATGCAGTATCTATATTAATGGAAGGAACGTAAAAGCATCCGTCAGCCGCCGGTATATGCATGTGGGGATTAAAGGATAGATAGTCTCCAAAGGTCTGTATAACTGCCACTGCTCTTCATGCAATTTAGTTATTTCCCTTACCAGGCAAGATCTCCTATCCCCCATTTTCTCTTTAAGCTCACCAAGCAATTTTTTTTCTCTATTTGGCGATTCATAAAATATGACCGCCTGTGTAAAGCTATGTCTTTAGATCTGATGAAATCGTGTATAGAAGTAAAAAAAATTCTATCCCTACTCCAAAAAAACTATAAATAAAAAATAAAATTAAATACTTCATCCCATAATATATTTAGGTAAAGAAATATAAACAGAACTTATTTTAATATATTTAGCCTGATCTATAAATATTATTTATCTATGATTTGGTCATATATTTACAGCCTGACTCTTTTTTTCATCCTTAATCTTGTCCTGATAACTGCAGCAATAACTGAAAAAAATAAAACTAAAATTAGAAGCACTAAAGCAGTCCCCCACTTTTTATCTTCTGGTGCATCTGCTACCTGAGTTATAAGTGCAAATAGATGATACGGCAGAGCCATTGCCTGATTAAATATAGATTTTGGAAGATTTGGTTGATAAAATACTGCAACAGTAAATAATATAGGAGCAGTTTCTCCTGCTGCTCTTCCAATTCCTAAAACTGCCCCGGTAATAATTCCTGGCAAAGCTTGCGGTAGAATAATCCTGGTTATAGTCTGCCATTTGGTTGCTCCCAGCGCCAGTGAAGCATTTCTATAAGTATCAGGCACATTCTTTAATGCTTCCTCTGCTGAAGTAATTACTATTGGGAGGATAAGTAGAGCAAGTGTTAATGAACCTGAAATTATAGATCTTCCCAGTCCTAAAAATATCACAAAAAAACCTAAACCAAATAGCCCAAAGATTACTGATGGAACTCCTGCCATATTTACAATTGAAAGTCTTATAACCCTCGTAAGCCTATTTTTCTTAGCATATTCATTTAGATAAATTGCAGAAAAGATTCCGATAGGAAGAGAAAAAATAAGAGTCCCCAGAACTAAATATAAAGTTCCTATTATAGCTGGAAGTATTCCCCCTTCCCTCATTCCATTAGAAGGCTTCTCGGATAAAAACTCCCAACTTATAGCTTTTCCACCCTTTACAATTAAATAAATTATGATGCCAAATACAAAAATAACTACTATAAATGTAGTCAGTAGAAGTAAAATATAGAAAAATTTCTGAATAAAAATTCTTTTCCTCATTAACCCATTTCTCTTATCCTATT
>DFBH01000040.1:2190-2370 GCA_002366545.1 Candidatus Oleimmundimicrobium americanum
TAATGAAGTCCTCCCTGTACTGTTTCCCCCATCTCGGCAGCAATAGTTGCAGTAATAGTTCTTACTGGTTGAAGCCATGAAAAAACCAGCCGTGGAGAGTTCCCGGTAACCATAAGCACAGTCATTGTTTCTCCAATTACTCTTCCCAGCCCCAGCATTATAGCTGCTATGATTCCAGAT
>DFBH01000040.1:2415-29953 GCA_002366545.1 Candidatus Oleimmundimicrobium americanum
TATTGCATCCTCTGATATTGATACAATAGTAGGCAGGCTCATAAAAGCTAACATAATAGAACCAGTAAGGGCAGTCAGACCAGTGCTCAAGTCAAACAAATTTTTAACAAAACCTGAAAGCAAAGTCATTCCTATAAAACCTATAACTACTGATGGAATAGAAGCCAGTACTTCTATTACAGGTTTTAATATTTCTCTTAACGGTTGTGGTGCCAGCTCACCAATATAAATGGCAGCCCCAACACCTAATGGCACTGCAATAATAATTGCACCAAAAGAAACAATAGCTGAACCCACCAGAAGAGGCAGAAGTCCAAATTTTGGAGTATCAGATCCTGGAAGCCACTCCCTGCCACCCAAAAAATCAAATATAGGATAAGCAGTAAAAAATTTTAAAGAGTTATATATCAGAAAAGCTAAAATTAGTCCCAGGACTATAATAGATAAAATTCCATTTAAAAAAACAAATTTGCTGGTTATAAAATTATTAAAATTTCTAAATCTTTTATGAAAGTTATCCATCCATACAAAGTTTATAAAATTATTAACTAATTTGCACCTAAAATATCTTGAGTTTAAAATTAGCCCTACTGCTTTGATTGCCTAACCTAATCAATACTTTTAAAAAACATCTTTACTTTTAACTAATAGGAACAAACCCCACCTCAAGCGCTATAGCTTGACCTTTCTCTCCCGTAACAAAATCCAAAAAAGACTGCTCTAAATCTGTTAAATCTTTATCTGGGGCATACATATAAAGAGGTCTGGAAATAGGATAAGAACCATCTTTTACATTCTCAATGGAAGGTTCAACAGACTCTGAGGATTTGTCTTCTTTAACTTTAATTGCCTTTACAGTATCATCAAGATAACTCAGTCCAATATATCCAACTGCATCTTCGTCAGACGATACTTCTTCCCTAATTGTTATATTAGAAGACAAAAATAAAGCATTTTGGGTATAATCTCTATCTGTTATAGTCCCGCCCATCTGGACAACCTCTTCCTTAAAATAAGCATATGTTCCAGAACTGGAATCTCTAGAAGCTACAATTATATCAGCATTACTTCCTCCAACTTCACTCCAGTTTGTCACTTCACCGCTAAATATTTTTGATAACTGTTCTATTGTAAGTTCGTCTACTGGATTTTTTTTATTCACTATAATAGATATGCAATCATATGCTACAATATATTCCTGAGGAGCTAAGCCAGATTTTTTTGCCTGTTGTATTTCATTTTCCTTAATTTTTCTGGAGGCATTAGCAAAATCTATAGTTTTATTTATCAGCGCAGCAATTCCAACACCTGATCCTCCACCAGAAACTGAAATTAAAACCTCAGGATGTTCCTCTGAAAATACCTCTACCCATCTCTGTGATAATTCTAACAAAGTATCTGAACCCTGAATTGTCAGCTCATTATCTTTAAAATGGACAGTTCCTGATTCTGTTGTTTCACTTCTTTCTATTTCTCTATCATGTTCACAACCAAATAAAACAAATGAACTTAAAACAAAGATTGCAAGCACTAAGCTTATAGCCAACTGCGATCTTTTACTATTTCTCACTTGATTTTTCCCTGTTCTAAAGATAAAAATAGTATTAATAAAATTTAAATTACTTAAAGTCCGCTTTTTTATAGAATCATGAATAAAATAGAGTTATAAGTAATAAAATAAGTGGTGGCGAGACGCAGAATTGAACTGCGGACACATGGATTTTCAGTCCACTGCTCTACCAACTGAGCTATCTCGCCATCTAATAAACCAATAAAATAAAATGGCGGAGCTGACGGGATTTGAACCCGTGATCTCCTGCGTGACAGGCAGGTGTCCTAAACCACTAGACGACAGCTCCCTTTTTAAATTTAATGGTGGGCGATGCAGGGCTTGAACCTGCGACCCCCTGCTTGTAAGGCAGGTGCTCCCCCGCTGAGCTAATCGCCCCATTAGTAACCTAGTGACATTGTAACATAGCAACATGGAATTTTATGGATTAATAGCGCTTATGTTCTTTGTCTATCTTATTTATCAATGAATTTATTTGCTTACCTAATACATTGTACTCATCGACTAAAACTTTGTAATCCACATCAGAAAGATATCCTAATGCCTGAGAACAATCCAAGTGAACTTTTGTTTCATCTACAGACCCTAAAGCGTTTATTAAAAATTTAATAAAGTCCTTTTCGTACTTTTTCCTCTCCCATAACCTTCGGCAATGTTTGCCACAATCGACTTAGATGATTTCCTCACCTGTGAACCTAGCTCAAACCTTTCGATCTGGGGAAAATTAAGAGACGCTTAATGAACCTTTAGAGCTAGTTCAAAAGCTCGTTGATATACTTTCAGCTTTTTATAACCACTTCCCAAATCTTCTCCCATCACTTAAATTACATCCCCAGGTTTCTATGTATCTACGTTACCATGTCTCCATGTCGCTAAATTGGTGCCCCCAGGGGAATTCGAATCCCCGCCGCAGCCTTGAAAGGGCTGTGTCCTAGGCCCCTAGACGATGGGGGCATATTCAATACTTAGCTACATAGTTACCTAGTTCCATATCACTAGAAATGGTGAGCCGTGAAGGACTCGAACCTTCGACACCCGGATTAAAAGTCCGGTGCTCTACCAACTGAGCTAACGGCCCAAATTAAACTACCCAACAACTTTAACACTACCATGAAACTGAGGTGCTCTATCCCTCGGTCTTCGACCTACGGGACCCCGGAGGCCTTGCCAGGCCGAGGGGCCAACTGAGCTAACGGTCCATATAGTTATTAACTATTAGCCAAAATCTAAAAACTTACAATCAATGGCTAAAGGTAATTGCGACTAAAATAAAAAAACCACAAACTACTTATTGCCTACTGCTTTTATTTTACACAGCAAAAAACAGGGTATCAACCACAACCTAAGCTGTCAAGAATTTTTTGCAGTTGAAGCTATCTAAAAACTAATGACGGAAATGCCTTTTGCCTGTAAAAACCATTGCGATACCATGCTCGTTGGCAGCGGCAACAACCTCTTCGTCACGAATCGAGCCGCCCGGCTGAATAATTGCTTTAATTCCAACTTTTGCAAGAGCATCTATAGAGTCCCTAAAAGGAAAGAAAGCATCCGACGCAACCACCGCATTCTTGCAAGCCTTAGCCCCTCCCGCCTTCTTTATGGCAAGCTCTGATGAATCAACCCTACTCATTTGACCGGCTCCAACACCAACTGCCTGAAGATCTCTGGCTATTAGGATTGCATTGGATTTTATATGCTTTGCAACTCTCCAAGCAAACAACAAATCTTCCCATTCTTTTTCCGTGGGTTCAGTTTTTGTTGCAACCTTTATATCTTTGCGTTCGTCCAAACCTATATCGGCATCTTGCAATAAAATTCCACCATCCACACGTTTAATGTCCGTCGCAGGAGCCAAACCTTCTCTCTCTTCCCCCATATGCATTAAGCGAATATTTTTCTTCTTTGTCAGTATTTCCAACGCTTCCTCCAAAAAAGCCGGGGCGATTACCGCCTCAACGAAGGTAGCTGCAATTTTTTCCGCCACAGTCACATCGACTAACCTGTTTAAGGCAACAACGCTGCCAAAAGCAGAAACCGGGTCAACAGCATGCGCTTTCTCGTAGGCCGTTGCGATATCATCTGCAAGAGCTACTCCGCAAGGATTGGTATGTTTTATTACCACTGCTGCTGGCACAGTAAATTCACAGCAGAGCGACCATGCCGCGTCAAGATCAATAATATTATTAAATGAAAGGTCTTTCCCATGAAGTTTATTTGCAAAAACCAAAGAATGTTTTGGGGGATTGATTTCCTTGTAATATGCCGCCCTCTGATGAGGATTTTCGCCATAGCGCAAATCTTGAATTTTTTCAAACTTTAAATTTAACAAAGAGGGGAAATCTTCTTTACCGTAAAGATATTGACTAATTATCGTGTCATATTCCGCTGTCAATCTAAATACTTCTTTTGCCAATTTCAATCTTGTTTTCCTCAACATACATCCGTCATTTTTTTTCATCTCCGAAATAATTTCATCGTACCTTTCGGGATTAACCATAACCGCAACGCCCTCAAAATTCTTTGCAGCTGAACGCAACATCGATGGACCGCCTATATCAATCTGCTCAATAGCCTCAGCCATGGTTACCCCTTTTTTTGCTATTGTTTCAGCGAAAGGATATAAATTTACCACCACCATATCAATGGGATTTATGTCATGTTCCTTGATTTGCTCCATATGTTCCTTATTATCTCTTATGGCCAAGAGACCGCCGTGTATCGCGGGATGAAGAGTTTTTACGCGCCCATTCAGCATCTCAGGAAACTTGGTCACCTCGGATATCCCCGTAACCTCTATTCCTGCGCTCATTAAAACTTTTGCGGTCCCACCGGTTGAAATAATTTCAACATCAAAACTCTTTAAAAGTTTCGCGAAATCTACGATGCCCTCTTTGTCGGAGACACTTATAAGCGCCCTTTTTACCTTAACCTTGTCCATCAATTCTCCCCTTTCTCCAATATTCTCACTTTTCTTCCTTCTATCTTAAGTCTTCCTTCAGCAAAAAACTTAATGGCTGCAGGATAAATCCTATACTCAACTTGATGAATCCTGTTGTGAAGACTTTCAACGGTATCGTTTTCCATAACGGCCACCGCTTCCTGCAATATTATGGGACCGGTATCCAAACCTTCATCGACAAAGTGCACCGTAACACCCGATATTTTAACCCCATAATCCAATGCGTCTTTGACGCCGTGTGTACCCGGAAAAGAAGGAAGAAGCGCCGGATGGATATTCATTGTCCTCCCCTTGAAAGCACGCACAAATTCGGAGCCAACTAAAAGCATGTAGCCAGCCAGAACTACCAGATCAACTTGATTATCTCGTAAAATAGAGATTAGCTCCCCATCATAATCTTTTCTTGACTCAAAATTATCTTTATCTATAAAAACGGCTTTTATACCGTGTTTTTTTGCACGTTCCAAAGAATAAGCATCGGAAACATTGCTTACGACCAAAACCGCTTCCGCGGAAACCTCTCCGGATTCACATGCATCGATAATCGCCTGAAGATTAGTTCCGCTACCGGATGCCAAAACACCCAGCTTGATTTTTTTAGACATAAGTCATCTCTTTTTCGCCCGGAGTAACTTCTCCTATCCTAAAAACCCTCTCTCCTTCTTTGTTTAGTGACTCTTCTACTAAATCCGCCTCTTCAGGTGAAACTATTACCGCCATGCCTATACCCATATTAAAAGTCTTAAGCATTTCCCCGTCGTCAATCTTCGCTTCTTTTTGGATAAGCTTAAATATGGGAGGAACATCCCAGGAAGACAAGTCAATTTTTGCATTACAATCTTCGGGCAAGATTCTTGGAACATTTTCGGTGATTCCTCCACCGGTGATATGAGCTATGCCTTTAACATCGAACAACTTAGTGGCCTTTAAAATTGAAGGAGCATAGATTTTGGTTGGCTTCAGAAACTCTTCTCCCAAAGTACAATCTAATTCAGGAAAATCTTTATCTAACTGAGATGCTTTTTCATTAAGAAAAATTTTTCGCACTAAAGAATATCCATTGCTGTGAAGACCCGAGGATGCAAGACCAAGGATTATATCGCCTTCCTTAATATCAAGCCCATCGATAATTTTATTTTTATCGACAACACCCACACAAAACCCGGCTAAATCATAATCATCCGGAGTTATAACCCCGGGATGCTCTGCTGTTTCTCCTCCTAAAAGAGCACAACCCGCCGTCTTACAACCCAAAGCGATACCGGAAACAATCTGAGCAATTTTTTCGGGGATAAGTTTTCCTGTCGCAATATAATCCAAAAAGAAAAGTGGCTCCGCACCCGAAACCACAATATCATCAACGCACATTGCAACGAGATCTATCCCGACCGTATCGTGTCTATCCATCATTTGAGCAATCTTCAACTTTGTCCCGACGCCATCCGTACCGGAAACCAAAACAGGTTCTTCATACCGGTCTTTATTAAAACAAAAAAACCCACCAAAGTCTCCTACCCCAGTGAGCACCTCGGGACGAAAAGTGGATTTTACTTCCTCCTTCATAAGTTCAACTGCTTTCGCTCCCGCTTCAATATCTACTCCCGCTTGCTTATAAGTAAATTTTTTTGATTTATTCATATTCTCCAACCTTATCTATTCTTTACCGGAGTTTCCAGCATCTCCTTGCTCAATTTATATTTTTCAGGAATCTCAATTGGGTACATACCGTCAAAACAAGCCGTGCAAAACATTTCTTGCGATTTCCCGGTGGAAGCAACCAACCCTCCTAAACTTAGATAACCCAAACTATCTGTGCCGATAAACTCGCCAACCTCCTTCGCACTCTTGTGAGAAGCAATTAATTCCTCCTCGTTAGCTGTATCTATTCCATAATAACATGGGTATTTAATGGGTGGTGAGCTAACCCGCATATGCACTTCTTTTGCCCCCGCTTCTCTTAAGAGACTTACAATTTGTTTGCTCGTATTCCCTCTCACAATAGAATCATCCACAACGACAAGGCGCTTACCTTTTATGACTTCTTTAAGGGGATTTAACTTCATTCTGACACCAATCTGCCTACTGCTTTGAGCTGGTTGAATAAAAGTTCTGCCCACATAACGATTCTTTATCATTCCTTCTCCGAAAGGAATCCCCGAGCTCTGGGCATAGCCCACCGCCGCCGATATTCCTGAATCTGGAACCGGCACAACAAGATCGGCATCGGCCGGATATTCTTTTGCCAGTATTCTTCCCATCTTATTGCGGGCATTATGAAGAAGTTTCCCGTAAAGTAAACTATCGGGCCGAGCAAAATATACAAACTCAAAGATGCAAAGAGCCGGCTTAATTCCGGAGACTACTTTTTCCGAGGAGAGTCCTTTTTCATCTATCACAACCATCTCCCCGGGCTCGATATCCCTCAAAAATTCTGCTCCAATGATGTCTAAACCGCATGTTTCAGAAGATATCACATAATTACTTCCCAGTTTTCCCAGACAAAGCGGTCTAATCCCATAAGGGTCCCTAAAACCTATTAACTTGTCTTCGGTGACAACAGCCACAGAGTAACCTCCTTTAAGTAACCCCATGGTTTTTCTAATGCCATCTTCCACGTTTTTCTTGGAAAAATCCGCAATCAATCCGGCAATAATCTCGCTATCGCTTGTTGACCTAAACTTGTTACCATTTCGGGTAAGCATCTTTCTAAGTTCCGCCGAATTTACTAAATTCCCGTTGTGAGCTAAGGCAAGAGTCCCGTTACGATATGTTTTATGAATTGGCTGAGCATTTTCCCAGTAATTGGAACCTGTTGTTGAATATCTGGTGTGTCCGATGGCAATCTTGCCCGTGAGGGACGATAAAATTTGTTCGTTAAAGACTTGTGGAACAAGGCCCATGTCTTTAAAAACTAACACATTGCTACCATCAGAAACCGCGATTCCGGCACTTTCTTGACCTCTATGTTGCAAGGCATAAAGACCAAAATAAGTGAGCCGGGCTACATCTTCTTCCGGTGCATATACTCCAAAAACTCCGCATGCTTCCTCAAAACGGTCCGGACAACAATTTAACTTACACCCTTCAAGACACCAGTTGTTCAACTTTTCACCTCATACCCTTGCCCGCATTAATCCGGCAAGATATTTTTTCTAGCATATTCAACAGCGTTTATAAAAAACTTCAAACCCGAACCACTCTCAGGCAAGTCTTCTCTTGTCCACCTGGGGTAATGCGTCCGCCTAACGAAGTCCTCCGGATGCGGCATCATCCCAAACACCCTTCCCGTCTCATCACAAATACCGGCAATGTTGTTAACAGAGCCGTTGGGATTAAAAGGATAGCCTGCAAAACTGCCCTCAGCATCAACATATTGAACAACAATTTGCTGATTTGAGCATATTCTGTTTAAAGTTTCCTCGTTTTTCACAACAAATTTGCCTTCCCCATGACACACGGGCACATAAAGCAAATCGTCGATTTCTCTTGTGAAAATACAATCTGAATTCGGATTGACCCTTAGATAAACCCAACGATCCTCAAATTTACCGGAATCGTTGAAGGTCAAGGTCGTTAATTGACTTCTATAATCACCGTCAAAACCGGGAAGAAGTCCAAGCTTAACCATCACTTGGAAACCGTTACATACACCAAAAATCAGCTTCCCGTCAGATATAAATTCAAGGATCTGATCGAGCAGTTTATATTTTAATTTATTTGCCAAAACTTTCCCAGAGGCAATATCATCACCAAAAGAAAATCCACCTGGAAACATCAAAATTTGATATTCTTTCAACGTCTTTTCGCAAGAAGCAAGCGTATTGACATGCACCCTCTCAACTTGAGCACCCGCTCTCTCAAAAGCACATACCGCATCATAATCCCTATTTATCCCCGCCGCCAAAAGCACACACACCTTAGGTTTATTCACCATTCAGCTCCCAATCGCTAGCTATTTAATGCAAAAGTTAAATTTGTCTTGATTATTTTTATTCTACTCTTTTGACTTCCATCTATCAGCCATCTGCTATCTGCCATCAGCTACTTTACCCGTTACCCTGTTAGTCGGGAGTCTCTTAGCGAGAAGTCGGTAGTTTGTCGGCCAAATTATTGATTTTACTATATCCCACACTCCATACGCCATATTCCATATTTTATACTCCATACTATAGACTCCATCTGCTATCTGCCATAAGCCAACAGCCAACTACCAATCAAGCGTTCTCTGCCAGGCTTCTTTTAAATTATAAATGTTTGCATCTATAACAAGTTTTCCGTCTTTTCCGATAACTTTAAAATCATCATCCGCCCTCACCTTGCCAATTTGGGCAAAGACGTTTCCTTTCAACATCCGTTCAAAATCGGCTTTTTTCTCGGGCAAAACGGTCACAATGAACCTGCTGTTCGTCTCGGAAAATAAAATCTCGTCGTCTCTTAGAGAGCCCTCCATTGGAACATTTGACAGATTTAACTCCATGCCCAAGCCGCCGGCAAAAGAACTTTCCGCCGCCGCGAGCCCAAGTCCTCCTTCGGAACAATCATGGCAGGATGAAACGAGACCTTCCATAATTGCCTTATGCAACGAGCCGTATAGTTTTTTCGCAGCTTCTGCATTCAATTTCGGGACAGAATTTCCGACCAAGTTCTTCGTCATAAGATAATGGGAGCCACCCAGCTCATTTCCGGTTAATCCCAGAATATATACCAAATTCCCTTTTCTCTTAACATCCATCGTAACAGCTTTTTTGGTGTCTTCAATTACCCCCATCGCAGATATGAGAAGTGTGGGTGGGATTGATATCGTCTTATCTTCCACCTGATATTCATTGTGAAAACTATCCTTCCCGGATATAAAAGGCACGCCCAGCCCAACCGCCGCGTAGTAACATCCTTGAGTAGCTCTGACCAATTGAGCCAACTTAAAATCGCCATCGGGATTATCCTCTGATAAAATCGGGTTTCCCCAGCAAAAGTTATCAAGAATCGCAATGTGGTCCGGATTTGCCCCAACGGCCACACAGTTTCTTACAGCCTCATCTATGACAGAAGCAGCCATCCAATATGTATCAATTTCGCCAAACTTTGGATTTATTCCATTTGAGACAACGACCCCTTCTCCCTTATCCGGCAAAGGTTTTATGACAGCGGCATCTGACGGACCATCGTTCACCTTACCAACAAGCGGTTTAACCACGCTTGCTCCTTGAACCTCGTGATCATACTGACGAATCACCCATTCCTTACTGCAGACATTAAGTGAGGAAAGAATATTCTTTAAATCGGGCAATAAATCAGCCGGCTGAGAGAAATCCGGGGATTTAAACTCCCGCCTTTTCCAAGAGGCCCTTAATTTCAGTTGTGAAAGCCCTCTATGCACGAAGTCCATATTAAGGTAGAGGACAGTTTTATTTTCATACTTGACGTCAATTTTCTCGCTCGACCGAAATTCGCCGATTACGGTTGCTTCAACATCCCATTTTTCACAAACCTTCATAAATTCATCGATATCATCCAAAGGAACTGCAAGTGTCATCCTCTCTTGCGACTCCGATACCCAGAGTTCCCACGGGTCAAGACCGGGATATTTGGTCGGAACCTTTTCCAAATCAACCACGCAGCCCCCGCAAAACTCGGACATCTCCCCAACTGAGGAAGAAAGCCCACCGGCTCCATTATCGGTAATTGCGTTATAAAGACCTCTATCACGAGCTTCAAGTAGCGCATCCATCATCTTTTTTTGAACGATGGGCGCACCTATTTGAACGGCCGTAGGCGAAGTTGTCTCCTCAAGTTTGACCGAGGAGAAAGTCGCGCCGTGAATACCATCTTTTCCAATTTTTCCACCAACCATAACTATCAAATCACCTGGTTCAACCATTTTAACATGACTCTCGCGCCCCAAAATCTCTTTGGGCATCATGCCCCCTGTTCCGCAATAAACCAGAGGATTATATACATATGCCTCATCAAAAACGATCGCTCCGTTTATCGTGGGTATTCCCATCTTATTTCCGCCATGCTCGACTCCCTTCCTTACTCCTTTGAATATGCGCTTGGGGTGCAATACCTTCTGTGGCAGCTTCTCGTACGGAAAATCGGGCGGGCCAAAACAAAAAATATCGGTGTTAAAGATGAGATTGGCCCCCAAACCGGTGCCCATGGGATCTCTGTTTACCCCGACGATACCGGTAAGCGCCCCGCCGTATGGATCGAGCGCCGAGGGATGGTTGTGGGTCTCCACCTTAAAAACCAAATTATAATCTTCGTTAAAACCGATAACCCCGGCATTATCATCAAACACCGAAACTAACCAGTCTTTATCCACATCTTCGGTTGCTTTTTTAATATAGCTATTAAAGAGACTGTCAATTTTTTCTTTCTTTCCGTTTTCCTCGTAATCTATGAGAGCATTAAATATCTTGTGTTTGCAGTGTTCGGACCATGTTTGAGCAAGCATTTCCAATTCGACATCGGTTGGTTTATCGCCAAGACCAACTCGCTTACGCTCCTCTAAAATTTTTGGATCCTTAAAATAGCTGCGGATTTTTTGCATCTCCTCCAAATTGAGTGAAAGCACCCCCTCGGTGCTTATCCTCATGAGTTCTTCATTGTCAACATTGAGGTCGACTTCAGTAACTATGGGCTCGCGTTCCCCTGTAGCCATAAAATATTTCTCATCATCCCTTTTCCTTGCAAACCAGCTCCGCTCATCCAAAATCAAGTAATATTCAGTGATAGGATTAGCAAGAAGCCCCGTGGATATACGCTTAGCATCTCCTTCGCCAACTTGCCCGTTTATCAAATAAAGACGTGAAGTATGAACCGATTCGTCTTCTTTAAATTTTATATTCAAAAGATCCTCTATCCCTTCAACGGTGGTTCTTCCAACGTTGTCGGTTACCCCCGGCTTATACCCAACTTCGATTACTTTGGAGAAATCCTTTGCAAGTGTGCCATCATAAGAAGAGAT
This sequence comes from Candidatus Oleimmundimicrobium americanum, assembly GCA_002366545.1. Lineage (GTDB taxonomy): Bacteria > Actinomycetota > Aquicultoria > UBA3085 > Oleimmundimicrobiaceae > Oleimmundimicrobium > Oleimmundimicrobium americanum. Next base: position 13,915 of record DFBH01000040.1, read on the forward strand.
TTGAGTAATGGGATCGGTCAAGAGTTCAGTAGCGACCCTTTTGACCCGCACTTCATCTAACGCAGCTTTTATCGTGTAAACGTCGACTGTTTTTACCGAATCTACATCTATTCTTAAATCTTCAACGATAGATTTTTTAACCGATTCCCCCAGAGCGTCCACGACTCCGGGTTTGAAACCGACCTCTACCCGCCATATTGGTTGACTGGTTTGCTGGTTAAAAAACATTAACTTAGCGTGCCCCTCTCTCATTTTTCCTTGTTAAATCTTCAAATTTTTCGCCAGTCACTCTCTCGTATGCTTCTATATATTTTTTGCTCGTTTCCTCGATAACTTCAGATGACAAATGGGGAGGCGGGGGTTCATGATCCCAGCCAATTTCATCCAGATAATCTCTTACAAACTGTTTATCGAAGCTATTCTGTGATTTTCCGGGTTCATAATCTAAAACCGCCCAAAAACGTGAGGAATCGGGAGTAAAAATCTCATCAACAATTATGGTTTTGTCTTGAAACCTTCCGAACTCAAACTTCGTGTCAGCAATTATTATCCCCTTGGATTCCGCCTCGGCCACGGCAAATTCATAAAGTTTTATACTTAAATTTCGCAATTCCTCAGCAACGTCCGCACCCAAAATCTCAGCCGCTTTTTCAAAAGAAACGTTTTCATCGTGCCCTGATTCGGCCTTTGTGGCCGGAGTAAATATAGGTTTGGGAAGTTTGTCAGATTCTCTTAATCTCTTCGGAAGCTCAATCCCACAAACAGTGCCGCTTTTTTTATATTCCTTCCAACCCGAACCTGCAAGGTAACCCCTTACCACACATTCAATGGGATACACATCGGCTTTTTTTACCAACATGCTTCTACCATCGAGGTAATCAGCTTGCTCCTTCAATTCATCGGGAAAATCATTAACATCTGAGGAGATGAGGTGATTTTCAACAATATGTTTAACCCGCTTGAACCAATAAAGAGAAAGGGCCGTTAGAACTTTCCCTTTGTAAGGGATATCGTCAAGTAAAATAGAATCATATGCCGATATTCTATCCGTCGCGACCATAACCAACCGGTCGCCAAAATCGTATATATCCCTTACTTTTCCTTGTTTAGTGGGTTTAAGCAGCGTAATTTTACACCTCGGACAAAAGATTATTTACTGATAAAATAGTAACAAAAAACAGAGTCGGTGAAAAGGATAGCAACTATTAATCCGGTTTTAATTAAAGTTCTTAATCATCCAAATGTTTAAGTCTCTCAAATATTTTGCCGATATTTCTCAAATAATAAGAACTGTCAAAAGTTTTATCCATTTTTTCTGTTGTTAAATATTTTTTAATTTCCTCATCGGCAAGAAGAACTTCCTTGAAATCGACTTTCTTCTGCCAGGTTTTCATCGCGCATCGCTGCACAACCCTGTAGGCATCCTCCCTTAACATCCCCTTTTCAATTAAGGCAAGCAAAACTCTTTGCGAGAAGAAAAGCCCATGGGTTTTTTCAAGGTTGGCCTTCATGTTATCAGAATGGACATTAAGATCCTGAATCACGTGGATACACTTGTGGAACATATAATCGAGAAGGGTAGTACTATCCGGAACGATAACTCGTTCAGCTGAAGAATGAGAGATATCTCTCTCGTGCCAAAGAGCTACATTTTCCAAAGCGGCTTGAGCATTCGAGCGAACAACCCGGGCCAAACCACAAATTCGCTCGCAAATAATTGGGTTCTTTTTATGAGGCATAGCCGAGGAACCCTTCTGCCCTTTGGCAAACGGTTCCTCGGCTTCCAAAACTTCCGTTCTTTGAAGATGTCTTATCTCAAGAGCAAATTTATCTAAAGATGAAGCAACGACTGCAAGGACACACATGTATTCAGCATGCCTATCCCTTTGGAGAATTTGAGTTGAAACTTGAGCTGGTTTCAAGCCCAACTTTTCGCAAACATAAGATTCTACAAAAGGATCGATGTTTGCATAGGTACCAACGGCACCGGATATCTTTCCGCAACTTATGACGTCTTTGGCTTTATCTAAGCGTTCAATATTCCTCTGCATCTCAAAAGCCCAGAGAGCGAGTTTTAATCCAAAGGTGGTCGGCTCCGCATGCATGCCGTGAGATCTGCCAATCATTATTGTATCTTTATATTCAAGAGCTTTTTTCTTTAAAACCGCTTTAAGGTTTTTTGCATCTTCAATTAGAAATTCAACGGCCTCTTTCATCAAAACAGAAAGCCCGGTATCTACAACATCTGAAGAGGTCATACCATAATGAACATACTTTGAAGCCGGCCCCACATGCTCAGCAACACTTGTTAAAAATGCAATGACATCGTGATGGACTTCTTCCTCAATTTCATCGATTCGCTCAACATCGAAGCGCGCCTTTTTTTTTATATCTTCAACCGCTTCTTTCGGGATTACCCCAAGCTTCGCCTGCGCTTCACAAGCAAGAACCTCTACGTCGAGCCATTTTTGATATTTGTTTTCTTGACTCCAAATTGATTCCATTCTTGGTAAAGTGTATCTTTTAATCACTCAAGCTCCTCCTCAATCAAGTTCTTATTTGAAATTAAACTTTTCCAACCGCAAGATTTTCTTTATATTCCCTGATGGCTTCGCGAATTTCCGGATATTTAATGCTTAAAATCTGCGCTGCCAAAATTCCGGCGTTCTTAGCCCCGCCTATAGCAACTGTTGCAACAGGAACGCCGCTTGGCATTTGCACGGTGGAAAGGAGAGCATCCATTCCACCAAAATCTTTGGAAGAAATCGGGACGCCGATTACAGGCAACACCGTATATGAAGCAACCGCTCCAGCAAGATGAGCCGCTTTACCGGCTCCACAAATTATAACTTCTATCCCCTTCTCCTTAGCACCGGCAGCATATTCATGAACTTTTTCAGGAGTGCGATGTGCGGACATTACGTGTATTTCGTTTGGCGCTCCGAATTCATCAAGTATCTCTTTGGCAGCCTTCATAATCGGCTCATCAGACTTGCTGCCCATTAAAATCCCCACAAGCGGCTTCTCCACTAAAATTCCTCCTTTATTAGTCTCTTGGTCGAAAGTGGTTAGTCGGTAGTTAAAAACTGCCAAGAGAATTTACTCCCAACTCCCCGCCTGCCTACGCCTATTATGTCGTCAGGCATTGGCGGGCAGGCCCACTACCGACTCCCGACTGGCTCTTCACTGCTCTCAAAGCTATATCTTTTCTACAATATATTCCGTTGAAATCAATCTTCTTTATGGCTTTGTATGCCCGCTCGCGGGCCTCTTTAAAATCATTCCCGAGGGCACTGACATTTAAAACCCTTCCGCCGGCGGTAGCCACACTTTCATCTTTCATAGCAGTCCCGGCTTGAAAGATAACAATACCTTCTTCTAAGCTTGCATCTTCGATGCCCTTTATCTCAAACCCTTTTTCATATTTACCGGGATAGCCATCGGAAGCCAAAACAACCGTTACACAACTTTTTTTCGACCATTTGAGCTCCCCAAAATCTGCCAATCTTTTCTCGACAACAGCGAACATAACCTCGGCCAAATCACTCTCTAACCGAGGAAGAATCGCCTGGGTTTCAGGGTCTCCAAAACGACAGTTAAATTCAAGGACTTTGGGCCCGTCTTTCGTGAGAATTATTCCACCATAGAGAATCCCGCGATATTCAATACCCTCGTTTGCCAGTCCTTCAATTGTCGGCTTAAGCACCTTATTAACTATCGTATCGTATATGTTTTTGGTTACAACCGGCACAGGGGAGTAGGAACCCATACCGCCTGTATTCGGCCCCAAATCACCATCGTAAATTCTCTTATAATCCTGAGCGGGAACCATTGGCAAAACAGTTTTTCCATCGGTGAATGCAAGAAGTGAAACCTCCTCGCCCTCCAGATATTCCTCGATTATCACCTTATTCCCCGCCGAACCGAATCTTTTATTTACAAAACAATCTTCGAGAGCTTTTTTGGCTTCTCCTCTATTTTCTGCGATGAATACACCTTTGCCCGCAGCCAATCCATCCGCTTTGACAACCAGAGGCATTTCATGACTTTCAACAAAATTTACAGCTTCCTTATAATCGGTGAAGGTTTGAGCGAAGCCAGTTGGTATATTATATTTTTGCATGATATTTTTGGCAAAACTTTTGCTGCCCTCCATCTGAGCCGCTTCTTTTCGCGGACCAAATATCTTCAGTCCTCGTTTCTCAAATAAGTTAACGATTCCGGCAACAAGAGGGTCTTCGGGGCCAACCACGGTAAGCCCAATATTTTCACCTTCAGCAAAATCAGCAAGTACCTCAATTTCATCAACCGAAATATTTAAATTTTCCGCTATTCCTGCCGTTCCACCGTTCCCGGGAGCACAGTAAATCTTTTCAACCAGTGGGCTTTGACTCAATTTCCATGTCAAGGCATGTTCTCTTCCGCCACTCCCAATAATTAAAACCTTCATAACAACCTCCACAAAAAATCATTGACCCTTACCTTAATTTTAAAAATTCAAAAGAATCCCGTTCATAAATTTTATAGGAGAAAGAACAAAAGTAGTATACTACAAAACAAGCTATTCGAAACCTAAAAACAAAAAAGCCGCTTAAACGAGCGGCTTTTAAAAAACACGGTCACACCAAAAAATCAATCCCTGAAAATTATCTGGCGCCTCTTGGGTCCAACCGATATCATTTTGATGGGCACCCCGCCTAATTTTTCTATCCGAGCCAAATATTTCTGTGCCGCTTTGGGTAAATCATCATAGTTGGTAATATCATTTAAACTTTCCATCCAGCCATCAACCTCTTCGTAAACAGGAATGCACTTATGAATAACGGTTTGATGCGATGGAAAATTGTCATACATTTTGCCCTCATATTCATAACCCACACAAATTTTTATCTTTTCAAATTGCGACAAAACATCGAGTTTGGTCACGGCAATCTCAGTTAAACCACTTACCATATTTGCATACCTCAATATGACAGCATCAAACCATCCGCATCTTCTGGGCCTGCCGGTAGTTGTTCCGTATTCGCCACCCTTTTCTCTTATCATATCTCCGGTTTCATTATCTAACTCCGTTGGGAAGGGCCCTGAGCCCACCCTGGTTACATAAGCCTTCACGACACCGACGACTTTATCAATACGCCTTGGCCCGACACCCGCCCCCACACACGCTCCCCCGGATACAGGTGAAGAAGAAGTGACAAACGGGTATGTACCGTGGTCTATATCCAAAAGGGTTCCTTGTGCCCCCTCAAAAAAGACGTTTTTCCCCTCATCAAGAGCCTTGTTTATCACTAAAGATGTATCTGCGATATATTTCTCCAGCCGCTCCGCGTAACCACCATAATCGGCAACTATCTTGTCCGCATCAAAGGGTTTAAAGCCGTATATCTTCGTCAGTATCTCGTTTTTCTCGTTAAGAGCTGCCTCCAATTTTTTCCTGAAAATTTTCATATCAAGCATATCTTGAACTCTTAAACCAATCCTACTCGTCTTATCGGAATAAGCGGGACCAATACCTTTGCGAGTTGTTCCAATCTCTGATTTACCCAACTTTAGCTCTCGCGCCCCATCTAAAACAAGATGATAAGGCATAACCAGATGAGCATTGCAACTGACAAGAAACTTATCTGTGCTTATTCCTCTGGCTTCAAGACCATCCAATTCCCCAATTAAAACTTTGGGATTAACTACAACGCCATTTCCAATTACACAAGTAATATGAGAATAAAGAATGCCCGAGGGGATTAAGTGAAACCTAAACTCTTGGTTTCCATCAATTACCGTGTGACCCGCATTGTCACCTCCCTGGTAGCGAACAACCATATCCATATCGTTGGCCAAAAGATCGGTTACTTTTCCCTTTCCTTCATCTCCCCATTGAGTTCCTATAAGTATTATCCCCGGCACATTAACCTCCAATTTTAATTATTTTTTTCTAACCAGCAATTCATTAATTTTCTTTTTTTATCTTATTTAAAATTGCCCTGGCAGCAACTACTCCAGAAGCAGAAGATTGCACCAATCCTCTAGTCACCCCGGCTCCATCCCCAATTGCATAAAGGTTCTCTACCTCCGTCTCTAAGGTAGGCCTAAGCTGTAATCTGGAAGAGTAAAATTTTACTTCCACACCATATAAAAGTGTATTTGTTGAATTAAGACCCGGAGCTATTTTATCAAGAACCTCTATCATTTCAAGAATATCGGATATATACCTGTAAGGAAGAACGAAACTTAAATCGCCGGGCGTAGCATCTTTCAAAGTGGGCTTAACGATACTCTGAGCTATCCTTGCCTTTGTTGAACGCCTGCCCTTTTTTAAATCGCCGAGCCTTTGAACCAAAATCCCCCCGCCCAGCAAATTTGCCAGTCGGGCAATGTGTTTACCATACGATATCGGTTCTTTAAACGGCTCAGTAAAAGCGGTGCTAACCAATATAGCAAAGTTGGTGTTTTCCGTTTTTTTATCGGCATAACTGTGGCCATTTACGGTCACAATATCGCCGTATGCTTCCTTGGCCACCTCCCCTTGAGGACAGACACAAAACGTCCGAACCTTATCGTCGAAAGATTTAGAATAATACACAAGTTTAGGTTCATAAAGAAACTTTGTCACCGGTTCCATCACCGAAGCCGGCATCTCAAGTCTTAAACCTATATCGACAGCGTTCATATGAAGCCTTAAATCCAGCCTGTGTGCTTCGGAGCTGAGCCAGTCCGAACCAACTCTACCGGGAGCCACAATAACACACTCTCCTTTAATCTCCTTACCGTTGGCAAACCGAACTCCGGTTACTTTCCTGTTTTCAATAAGGACGCTCTCAACCTCGCTATCTTTTCCGGTTCTTGTCTCAATTTTAGAGTCTAAAAACTCTTTCATCGACTTCATAATTTTACGAACTCGCTCGGTCCCAATGTGCCTAATCTTGGCAGGAATAAGAACGAGACCAGCTAATTCAGCTTGACGATGAAGTTCATCAACCTTCTCATTGTTTGTACCGTACTCCTCCGAAGTGGCCCCAAACTCCTTATAAATTCCATCAACATAATTAATTAAACTCTGCAAAACATCCCTGGATACATATTCTCCCAGCCAGCCGCCAATTTCTGTTGAAAGCGTCAACTTTCCGTCGCTAAATGCGCCGGCGCCTCCCCAACCGGAAGTAACAGCGCTTTGAAAGTCCCTCTCTTTGCTCTCAAGTCGCCTCATGCGCTCGTCAATATCGTCACCTTTTTCCAAAACAAGCACTTTTAAATTGTTCTTTTTAACTAATTCCAAGGCAGCAAATATACCTGCTGGTCCAGCCCCAACAATTATCACATCATATTTTGACATCTATGCCTCCAAGCCCCCGACAAAAAAATAAGCTCGAATGGAAAACCATTCTTCCACCCAAAAGCTTCCTCAATGCCCGCGGTTATTACTTCCAATCTCCATTCAGGTAATACTAATAAAATTAGATATTAAAAATGTTTAACTTAAACATTCTTCGCTAAATTTGCAAATTTGGTATAGTGTTCCAAAAAGGCCAACCGCACCGTGCCGGTGGGCCCATTTCTGTGTTTACTCACAATAACCTCAGCGATACCCTTTTCGTCTGAGTCTTTATTGTAGTAATCATCTCGATATATAAACATTACAAGATCGGCATCCTGTTCAATGGCTCCCGATTCCCTCAAATCGCTTAAGAGGGGCCTCTTATCTGTCCTTTGCTCAACAGCTCTGGAAAGCTGGGATACCGCAATAACGGGAACGTTTAACTCTCTCCCCAATATTTTAAGAGAGCGGGATATTTCAGAAATCTCCTGCTGGCGATTCTCACTTCTTCCTCTGGACTGCATCAACTGAAGATAATCTACAACTATGAGCCCCAGCTTATGTTTAGTCATAAGCCGACGCGATTTAGCCCTAACTTCCATCGCGGTTATGCTTGGAGTATCATCGATAAAAATGGGCGCTTCGGCCAACCTTCCCACACCATTTGATAGTTCACGCCAATCATCCTCCCCCAAATTTCCTGTCCTCAAGCGTTGGGCATCGACTCTAGCCTCGGAGCACATTAGCCTCTGTGCCAACTGCTGACGAGACATCTCCAAACTAAATATGGCAACAGGAATCTTTTCATTTACAGCGATATGCTGGGTTATCGACAAAACAAGGGATGTCTTTCCCATGCTGGGACGACCCGCGATAATGATTAAATCCGAGGGATGAAGCCCGGAAAGCTTTTCATCAAGGTCCGTAAATCCCGTTGGAAGACCGGTAATGCTGGCTCCTTTTCCATAAAACTTTTCAATTTGCTCAAAAGTCTCCGTGAGAAGGTCTTTAATGCAAACAAATTTTTCGGATATTCTTTTCTTCGATACGGAAAAAATTAAGCTTTCGGCTGTATCTATTAACAATCCAATGTCATCTGATCCCTCATAACCCATACTTGCAATTTCTGTAGCAGCACTAATGAGGGAGCGTAAAACCGCGTTCTTTTCAACAATTTCCGCATAATACTTTACATTTGCGGCCGTTGGAACCACGTTGATTAACGTATGCAAATATGATTTCCCACCCACCTGTTCCAATAAACCTTTAGCTTTCAATTCATTTGCAACGGTTATCGGATCTGCCGGTTCGCCTTTCGTATAAAGACTTAGTATGGCTTCACAAACTCGTTGATGGGACCCCCGATAAAAATCGGCGGGCTTAACTTTCTCTACCACATCAGGAATTGCTTCTTGAGAGATTAACATTGAACCTAAAAGTGATTGTTCGGCCTCAAGATTATGGGGAGGAACTTTATCCAAAAAATCCGCACCCACAGTTTTTTTTATATTGGGCAAATTAGCCATATACACAACTCCCTAACGGGTTTACAAGCTTTTACGAACTTACCACTTCAACATCTACTTTTGCCTCAACCTCGGGGTGCAACTTTATTTTCACGAAATACTTTCCCAAAGATTTTATATTTTCACTTAAATCTATTTTTCTCTTGTCAATCGAGACTTTAAGGTCTTTTTTTATCGCACCGGATATATCTTTATTTGTTATTGAACCATATAGTTTTCCCTTTTCACCGGCTTTAACCTGTAATTTTACGGTTTTTTTATTTAACTTACTCGCCATAATTTCAGCTTCTTTTTTTACCTCAGCTTCTTTCTTCGCCAACATCTCTTTTCTCTTCGTCAACATCTTAAGATTCGAAGACGTAGCATCCAAAGCAAGCTCTTTGGGGAATAAAAAATTCCTTGCATAGCCCGCAGATACATTCACAATGTCTCCTTCTTTACCTAAGGAAACAACGTCCTTAATTAAAATAGCTTTCATAATCCCCCTCTTTTACTTCAACTCTTTTGGCCTTTTAATATAAGATATACCTATATCTTCGCTATACTGATCAATTATCTCTTCTATCTCGGGCATATTATCCCATGAGTTAAGCGGCTTTACATGTAAATCTTTCGCCGAAAAATCTTTCTTTGATTTCCCGGCTACCTCAACAAATTTCTTCTCAACACGCTTTAAAAAAAACTCGACACCCTCTTTGTTTATCTCCGGCAAAACCACGCCAAAATTACCATAACTTAAACACGCTATCTCATCCACAATTCTTGTTTGCTGTTTAAGCATCTGGCCCAAATCTTTAACTAATTTCTTTTCAGCCTTCTTTGATAATTTCAACTTTTCTTCATCCAACTGGAAAATAATTAAAGAGAATCCGCTCTTATACCGTTTTGCCCGATCAATCTCCTGTTGAATTACGGTTATAAAATATCGCGCCGTATGAAGCCCCGTTTCCCTGTCGACGAGAACCTTTTCCTCTAAATCCCTGACTTCCTCCTTAAACTTCTCAAAAAGTAAACCGCCTACTACACCCATGAAGCAGAAAAAAAGAATCCTCAAGGAGATAGAGAGGGTAACAATTTGGGCCAGTTGCGATTTAACCAAGTACAAAACCAAAAGAACATAAATAGCTCCAGCGCCAAGTGCGGCAATTAAACCTCCTTTTTTCCCATAATATATAGCACCTACAATTATCGGAATAAACAGAATCTGAGCATAAGCCTCAATCGTTGTACCCCGATAATAAAGAATAAAAGAAGTTAAAACTGCAATAATTACACCTAATAAAAGAAAAAGTTTGCTTACACTACGATACCTCTTAAGTGGAGCTTCCACCATAAACCCTCCCTCTGCTTACCATTATATTATCAATGGAACAATATTTATGGTCAATACCTTTTACTAATTAGTTATCGGCAAGAAAAACTCCTTCCTTAACAAACCTCTTGAGGTATCTTTCTATAATTAAACCACGTATCAAAGAGCCCCAACCAAGTTAAGCCTTGAAACATTATTTGAATAAAAACAGCGAAGATAAAAAATAACATCTTTCCGCCAAAGGAAAGCTTATATTTTTCAAAGAAATAAAAAGCTACTGCCAGTCCTTGAATGAAAAATATGATCCCAAAAACAAGAAGCAGATTCATACCCACCGTTAGAATAACTTCGGAATAACCTCCGAATGATTTATAAAAAAGAGAAGCGGCTAAACCAATAAGATATCCCCACGAAAAAAACCAAGGCATCTGCAACTTTTTAAAATTTACAACTTTGGACAATTTAAACCCCAGCCGCCTGAGTACCTGATATGAGATAAAACCGCACAAGGAAGAAAGCCAACCGGAAATCATAACAACTACTGCGGGCATGATTCGAGAGAAGCTGTCCACTATTTGGTTCAACAAGCGCTGCTGAGCAGCAATATCTTCCTTGTTCAATCCATATCTTAAAACCAATTGTTCTTGTGCCGCAATTGATTCTTTAAAAATCTTTATTTGTTCATAAAACAAATTTACTCCGCTTAAATAATAAGCAAGAATTGTTATCAAAATTACCGCAATTGCAGCCCCAACCAACCCCACAAAAACAACTGCCGGAATTGAATAATTCTTGCGGATAGCAATCCCTTGGCTTAATCCTAAAAACAGGATAATGAAAAACAAGGAGAGGGCAGAAGCCGGTTCCACAAATACTGAGACTAAAAAACTTGCAACAACCGCAGTTAAAATGCCATATTTAAAACCGTGGCGCACAGATACAATAACCGTTGGAACTGCACAAAGCGGAACGGTGACAAACGAAAAGACGGGTAAAACTAAAGACAGAAGAGCAAAAATTAACGTTAAAGCTGAAAATTTTCCCGCCTCTACTAACGCTCGAGTATTTATTTTATTCTCTCTCACACCAAAAAGCCCCCCTGTTTAAAAAACGATGAGTGACCATTATTTAACAGGGTATTTTAAAAGAGCTATCTCTCTGGCTCTTTTGATAGCTCCAGCTAACTTTCTTTGATGCTGAGTACAGGTCCCCGTAACTCTCCTGGGTTTTATTTTGCCCTTATCATTCATGAATCTACGCAGTAAATTTAAGTCTTTGTAATCTATATCATCAATTTTCCCCTTGCAAAAAAAACAAATCTTTTTTCGATATCTCTTAAAATAACCGCGCTGTTCTTTGTCTTTATTAGAAAAATTAGCCAACTAAATCACCTCCAATTAAAATGGAATATCCTCATCTAAATTAACATCAGTGTTTTCAGTCGCAACATCAGGTTCAAAATCAGATTTAAGATTTTCACTGCCGGTTCGAGAAGACATTCTCCCTAAAAATTGTACATTCTCGGCTACAACCTCAACGGTTGACCTCTTTTGACCCTCACTTGTTTCCCAAGCACGATATTGAAGTCTCCCGTCAATAGCCACAGGAGTTCCCTTCGTAATATTTTGAGATACAAGTTCAGCAAGCTTTCCCCAACAAACAACGTTGAAAAAGTCTACATTCTCAACACGCTCACCTTGTTTATTGGTCCAACGCCTATTTACAGCGATTCCAAAATTAGCAACCGTTGCACCACTGGGGGTACACCTAAGCTCAGGATCTCTCGTTAAATTTCCAATTAAAATAACTCGATTAAGACTAGCCAATTTACTCACTCCTAACTATTTAAGTTTACTCATATTTTACCCGTTGATCTTATTTGGAAACTGGCTTTTTAACAAGCATGTGTCGTAAAACTCCATCAGTTATTTTTAAAACTCTATCAATCTCGCTTACCGTTTTACCTTCTCCGTTAAATGTTATGATGTGATAATGTCCTTCTTCTTGCTTTTTGATAGGATAAGCCAATCTCCTTCTGCCCCATTTTTCAGATTTGCCGATTTCCCCGCCGTTTTTTTCGATAAGTTTTTCAACTTTGTCGATAACCTTCTCGGTGGATTCAGAGTCAAGAGTAGTATCTATGATGAGCATAAGTTCGTAATCTTTCAAAAGTTTCTTCACCTCCTTCGGTCTAGTGCGGGCCCGCTGTTTTTCAACGAACCAGAAGATGTTCCTGCTGCAAATGAGCAGTTTATTGAATTTGAACGGAGCTTATTATAACAGCAGGGCTAAAAGGTAGCAAGTAATTAGCCGTCAGCTCCCAGCCGTCAGCCCTTAGCAAAACCTAAAAATAAATCAGGGGGAACAGAGAAAAGGTTTTTCTTAATTTTTTCATCAGAGCTACTTTCCGCAACACTTTTTATATTTTTTGCCGCTATCACAAGGACAATCATCGTTTCTCCCCACACTATTTGACCCCATTTTATTTAAATACTCTTGAGTCTTAGTTTTCCTTATTTCGTCGATTAAAGCTTGAGGATTTTTAATATTTTTAATCTGGTAATTGGCAATTTCTTGAATTATTTCGCCTATTTTTTTTATTTCCTCGCGCACCATTACTAATTTATCTTTAAAATCTTTGCCTCCATAAGGAAATTTGTTTATCTCTAAGGGTTTGTCCGCATTTTCTTTGAACTCACCGAAAACATAAATATATTTTTCAAAATCATTCCAAATTTTCAAAGATGTTTCCGTCGGCGAGACAACCTTAAAACCATGTTTAGTTTGAAAATAAAGGTTCACATAATCACCATATTTTGTTCCTTCTTCAGAATTACTTATATATGGAGATACGATTTCTTTTAAATGATTTGTCCTTTCTTCTAAAAAATCGTTTATTTTTATTTCAAAATACGGAAACTCTTCTTTTCGAACAAGCTCACTTATCTCCCCTGCAGTTTTAATTCCATAAATTTTTGCCACTGCTTCTTTTGGTAACCCCTCTTTTGCTTTTTTAAAAAAATTTAAGATTTTTTTATTTGTGTAATGACAATAAATTTTAATTGGGTCTCTATTCTCTTCGACTAAGTAACCAGCAAACATAATGCATAATAGACCTAAATCCTCCAAAGCCTGCATCCATTTAGAAATAATTTCTAAAGTTATGTTTTTCCGACTATGATGCTTATTCTCCAATGATTCTGAAATGTTAAACCCCTCAAGAAGCCAATTAGCGATATCAAGCCGTGCTACCGCATTGTATTTAGCAATCGACTCTAAAACAACAAATAGCAAATCCTTAAAATTTTGATCTCTTTCTTCTTTTGATAATTGACTCAATAAAACCACAGCCTTACAAAATTAAACGAATAATTTTTATTATCCCTTTATTTTCTTATTTGTTCAAGAAATGTGCTTTTGCCCTTCTGGTAGAAAAGCTCTGTCTAATAAATTGGTAATAAATAGATATTTTTCGTTTTTTAGAACCCGGGTGGGTTGTTCGCAGACGACATATGAGAGCGCCGACGAACAATCGACGAGGCGGGGTTTCGACCGAAGCTGTCTGAGCCCCGATATATCGGGGTGAGTTCTGCAGGTCGCCGTCGAGAAGTGAAGTGAGGAGGAGAAATGCTCGAATCAAGAGCCTAGAATAACCCACAAAAAGAAACAACAACTATACAGTGGAAAATATCAGCTGTTAATTACTGGAGCCTTTTGGAGAAAAAAACAAATTAGCAAACCTTTAAGTTTAAACAGCAAACTTAAAGGTGATTACATCTCCGTCTTTCACCACATATTCTTTGCCTTCGAGACGAAGATGACCCTTCTCGCGGGCAGTTTGAAAGGAACCGTCTTTCAACAAGTCTTCATAGTAAACAACTTCGGCTTTTATAAATCCTCGCTCCATATCGCTATGAATTTTTCCCGCCGCTTCCGGTGCTTTTGTCCCCTTTTTTATTGTCCAAGCCTTACTTTCTTTCGGCCCGGCGGTAAAAAAAGTAATTAATCCCAAAAGTTTATAAGAAGCATACACCAACTTATCGAGACCAAGCTCTTTAATTTCCATTTCCTCCACAAATACTTGCGCTTCGTCCTTGTTAAGTTCAGCAATCTCGGATTCAAGTTTTGCACAAATCACAATGGCCTCACTACCCTCTTTGTGAGCAAAATCTATCACTTCTTTGGCTAAAGAACCGTTGATATTAACATCTATTTCAGAAACATTGGCAACGTAAACAACCGGCTTTAAAGTTAAAAGACTACTGTCGGAAGTGAGCAACTTTAAATCTTCAGGAGAAAGCTTCATGCTTCGAGCGGGCAAACCCTTATCTAAAACATCCCTAACTTTATCTAAAATCTCCTTTTGACGGATAAGCGTTTTGTCCCCCGATTTCGCCTGTCTGGCAACTTTATCTAACTTCTTATCGATAACAGCCATATCGGCAAGAATGAGCTCTATATTAATCGTTTCTATGTCCGATACGGGATTTATTTTCCCCTCAACATGAGACACATTTTCATCCGAAAAACATCTAACAACATGGGCAATGGCATCAACTTCCCTGATGTATGAAAGAAACTGGTTCCCAAGACCTTCTCCGCGGCTTGCTCCTTTGACCAAACCCGCTATATCAACAAATTTAATGTGAGTAGGCACAATATTTTTGCTTTCAACGACTTTGGCGATTTTGTATAAGCGCTCATCCCGAACCTCGGCAACTCCCACGTTTGAGTCCACGGTTGTAAAAGGATAGTTCCCAACCACAGCCCCCGCCTTGGTTATGGCGTTAAAAAGAGTCGACTTCCCGGCACTCGGAAGCCCCACTATACCTACTTGCATACATTCCTCCTAAATTCAGTCAACTACTCGTTTCACTCGATAGTCAACCGTTCCTTTGCTTACGCAAATCACTTATAGCTAGTGGCTCGTTCGCTCCCGCTCACTCAATAGCCGATAGCCCGTTCCTCCATCAGTGATGGAGTCACTCAATAGTAAAAACAAAAATCTCCTGCTTAATTGCTTAATGTACTTTTAAAAGAATTAATTTTCTTGGCAAGAACCTCTGAATCATTATAAATTTCCCGATTGCTACTTTTGTTAACGTATCCTCTGTCTAAAGCTATAGCAAATCCTGAAACAACTTCAAAAACAGAGCTAATAGCTATGCCCAAGAAACGCTTAAAATCCTTATCACTGTCTCAACCAGACCCTTCAGCAATATTAAGAGAAACTGAGACTGCGGCTCGCCTAATTTGCTGAGTAAGCCCAAAGTTTTCCTTTTGGGGAAACGAGTCTGTAATATCATAAATTTTACTCGTATATTTAATTGCTAGACGCCAAATTTCCAAACTCTCAAATCTAAATGCCACTCAATTTTCCTTTCTCACAAGCCATAAGTCCCGCCAGAGGCGGGCAAGCGAGAGTTGGAAGTTTGTTGGTTTTTTCCTTTACCCTCTCAACTTTCTATCAGCTATTAACCATCAGCCATCTGCTATAGGCCATCTGCTCTCTTTATATATCCCCTAAATCTCCTGTCAAAATCATATCTTAAAAGCCGAACTTTGCGGCCACAGTTTACACATTTGAGCCCAATATCCATCCCAAGTTTGGTCACTTCCCACTCATTTGCACCGCAGGGATGCGGCTTTTTAAGTTTTACAACATCGCCGATTTTTATGGGTACAACTTCAACCATATATCCAGTCCTTTTAAAATACATTCAACTAAACCATTCTCTCACGTTACCCTCAAATATTTCAACTTGACCACAATGTTCCAATAACACACCCAAAATCAGATATTCTTCAACAATTACCGTCATTTGGACATCAATAGTTTAATGTGCTTTATCGCTATTCAAAAATGTAAAGGTTACACGCTTAGCA
>DFBH01000070.1 GCA_002366545.1 Candidatus Oleimmundimicrobium americanum
CAACACAAAATTAGTATTAACCCTGTTTTTTCGCCCAAAGCATTTACTTGCTCAACAACCCTTCCTTCCTCATCATAGGTGTTGGTGATGAATATATTTCCCTTCGGCTCTATGTAGCTTGTCATGCGATGATTATCATCATAGGTGTATGTAGTGATATTTCCCTCTTGGTCGGTTGCCAAAATGAGGTTGTCGATATCATCATAGGCGTAGGTAATTTCACCGTCAGCAGGGTCGGTCACCTTTATAATATGGCCGTCTGAATTATGGGTGAAGATAAGACTTCTTCCAAAGAAATCGGTAACAGTTTTAAGTAAATTGTCCTCGTAGATAAGATTTGTGACATTGCTGTTTTTATCGGCAATTGAAATTAGCTTCCCTTCTTCAGAAAAGCTGAATTCCGTTTTATCCTTTTCTTTTAAGATATAGGTGCCATCTGCATTCTTGGTTAGTGTGGAAAAAATTCCGAGAGAGGCTTTGTACGTGCCATCGGATTGTTTTTCAAAGTAGTCTCTTCTCCCATCCTCTTTTACCACTACAGCAGTTTCGTTCTCAAAGGAGAGATTTAAGTTATATGTGTGAGTCCAGCCAACTCCTAAAGGGCCCGAATATTCGTCAAATGAGTTGTAGTTTCGCGCGAATTCCAAATTTGGTTTCGAAGGAATAGATATATCCACTTTTTGATAGATGTAGTTGCCCGTTGAGGTATTGATTGGCTCCTCGGTAAAGCCTGTGTAAGGAGGAGTTCCAAAAGTAGATGGTGAGACATAAAATGAGAGTTTCTGAGCAAACACTTGTATCCTGTGGTTCATTTTATCGACCACAATGATATCGTCGAAAGAATTGGTAGCTACGCTGTTAGGACATCCAAATTGCATGTCCCCACTACCCCAACTTCCAAACTTGAATTTAAAATTACCGTTTTTATCGAAGGCTTGAATTCTATAGTTACCAGTATCAGCTACAATTATATTATCAAAAGAATCGGTAGCTACCGATAAAGGACGCTTAAAACCAGTACCTGCTTGAAATTTAAAATTGCCATTTTTATCAAAAACATAGAAGCCGCCATAATCACACAGAACGATAATGTCATCAAAAGAGTTTGTAGTCACAGAAACTGGTTTTTTTATATTAATTTTGAACTTGAAATCGCCTTCTTTACTAAAAACTTGAATGCTTCCGCTATAGGACCAATCATACCACCAATCAGCAACAATGATATCATTAAATGAGTTCGTAGTTACTCCAACAGGCCATTTAAATTGCCCATTGCCCGTACCACAGCTGCCAAATTTAAACTTGAATTCACCGTTTTTGTCGAAGACCTGGATACGTGGAGTCCTACGATAAGTATCAGGGTCAGCTACAATAATATCATCAAAGGAGTTTGTAGCTACTTCAACAGGATACTTAAATTGTCCATCAAGGCTACCTCTACTGCCAAATTTAAACTTGAAATTACCATCTTTATCAAAAACTTGAATTCGATAGTTGCAAGTATCGGCTACTATGATATCTTCAGCAGAGTTGGTTGCTATTCCCATGGGGTACTTGAACTGCCCGTTACCGTTACCCCTGCTACCAAATTTGAAGAGAAAAGAGATAGCATTAGTATCGGATGCCAAAGCCGATTTAGTCTTCCGAAATGAATTTAGTAGATTCGGTAAAGGTCCACCGTAAAGTGTAAAGAAAAGAGTTAAAACTAAGGCGAGGCTTAAAAACTTCTGAAATTTTCTTTTTTTTGAAAATTCCATAACATCTCCTTTTAAAACTCATGAGGGGCTAGAAACACTAGCCCCTCATGATAATATTCATTTTCGATGGACACATTTGCTCTTAGAACCAAAGCTGTATTTAACAACATACGTTATTTGTATCGGCAATTTAGAAAACAAACTTTAGCATTTTTCTAAATCATCCCGCCCGTGAAGAAGAAGTAAGCTCTTTTCTGAGTTCGGTGATTTCGTCTCGCAGACGCGCTGCCTCTTCAAATCTCATCTCCTCGGCGGCCAAGTGCATCTCATCTTCAAGCACACGAATAAGCCGTTCCATCTCATCTTTTGGCATCTTAAGGATTTCATCGGCAGACTTCTTCTTAATTTTATAACGAGCAGGAGATTCGGCAGCTCTCGATGCTTGAAGAATATCAGATACAGCTTTCCGAATTGTCTGAGGTTTAATGCCATGTTTTTTATTGTAACCCATCTGCAATTTTCGACGTCTGTTGGTCTCATTGATTGCCATCTTCATGGACTTTGTTACATTATCAGCATACATTATCACCTGACCACCAACATTGCGGGCAGCCCTTCCTATCGTCTGAACAAGAGAGCGTTCACTTCGCAAGAATCCCTCCTTGTCGGCATCGAGGATTGCAACCAACGAAACTTCGGGGAGATCCAACCCTTCTCTAAGAAGGTTTATTCCCACCAACACATCAAATTTGCCGAGCCTTAACTCGGTAAGAATTTCCACTCTCTGAAGAGTTTTTATATCGGAGTGAAGATACCTTACCTTAATTCCCATCTCAAACAAGTAGTCGGTCAAATCCTCGGCCATCTTTTTGGTAAGAGTCGTTACCAAAACGCGCTCGTTTTTCTTGGTCCTCTCTTTAATCTCATCAATTAAATCGTCGATCTGACCCTTTGTTGGTTTGACAATAACTTCCGGATCTATCAGGCCCGTTGGACGGATGATTTGCTCAACAACCTGCTTTGAAACCCCCTTCTCCCAATCCCCGGGAGTAGCACTTGTGAAAATCACTTGAGGAACACGCTTTTCAAATTCTTCGAATTTTAGCGGACGGTTATCAAGCGCAGATGGCAATCTAAATCCGTGTTCAACAAGCGTTTCTTTGCGCGACCTATCCCCCTCATACATCCCATGAAGTTGAGGAATGGTTATGTGGGATTCATCGACTATTATCAGAAAATCGTCGGAGAAATAATCTAAAAGCGTAGCGGGCGGTTCCCCGGGTTTCTTTCCGGAAAAATGACGGGAGTAGTTCTCGATTCCATTGCAGTATCCTACCTCCCTAAGCATTTCTAAATCATAATTTGTTCTCGTTCGAAGTCGCTGAGCTTCCAACAATTTTCCCTGAATCTCAAGTTCCTTTAACCTCGTCTTAAGTTCCTTTTCGATAGAAACAAGGGCCCTGTCCATCTTATCGGAAACGGTAACAAAGTGAGTTGCGGGATATATTACCGCACGGTCAAGTTCATTTAAAATCTCACCGGTTAAAGGATTTATCTCAAATATCCTTTCTGCCTCATCTCCAAACATCTCGATGCGCAAAGCAGTCTCCTCGTAGGCCGGAAAAACCTCAACGGTATCGCCACGAACCCTGAATTTCCCCCGGGAGAATTCGTAATCGTTCCTAACATATTGGATATCAATTAAACTTTGGAGCAGCTCATCAATTTCAAACTCCTCTCCAACCTCAACTTGAACCGTCTTTGCCGCATAATCTTCCGGAGAACCAAGACCATAGATACAGGAAACGCTCGCAACAACAATCACATCATTTCTGGAAAAAAGGGAGCTTGTTGTAGAATGACGTAATTTATCTATCTCTTCATTGATGGATGAATCTTTTTCGATGTAAGTATCGGTATGGGGAATATATGCCTCGGGCTGATAGTAATCATAGTAACTCACAAAATACTCTACGGCATTCTCCGGAAACATCTCTTTAAATTCGCTGCACAATTGAGCGGCCAACGTCTTATTTGGGGCAATAACTAAAACCGGTTTTCCAATATTGGCTATGACGTGAGCCACGGTAAAAGTCTTGCCGCTACCGGTAACTCCCAGCAAAGTTTGATATTTGTAATTATTTTTTGCCCCCCGGACCAATTGTTTTATCGCCTCAGGTTGGTCACCTTTAGGTTCAAAAAGCGCGACTAAGTTAAATTTTTCCATTAAATCACTTGTCTTTGATATCCTTGGGAATTTTACACTGCGCCTTAGCACATAAACTTTTTCTTTTCTTCAGCATATCACATTTACTTTCCCATCTTTATCTACAAGAACAGCATCAGCATTACGTTCGAAGTCGCCATAATTACTAAAAACATGACAATCACATGGCTGAGTTTTATCAACTCTGATGTAGAGTGTGTTTCCATTGGAGAGCTCCCATGTATTATGACATCCCGGGATTAATTTTATCTTTTTCGGTTGTTTTTTAGCACTTACCATTTCGCAATCATCTCCATTCAAACTTAAAAAACTTGTATTTTATAATCTTCCTATTTTTAGTTTCCTATTTTCTTAGAAATATTGCTTCTTGACTTTATGCCACCATGTTTCTATAGTTTCGATAGAGATTGCCGCGTTCCCTTCGATTGCTCCTAAGGAACAAGCTCACCACTCTCCATACCAAAACCTTGTTTCTTTCTTAAATCACCCCAGTTTAACTGGGGTGGGGTGCTCGCAATGACGTAAAAAGTTCTTCAACTTTACCCGTTACTCTATGCCCTTCTTTTTCTTGCTCTATTCTCTGCGCTCTATTCTCTGCGCTCTATGCTCTAAGCCATTCGCCATATGCCATCCGCCATAAGCTTTCAGCTATCCGCCAACTATCTTCTCCCACAGCTCATCGACTTTCTCTTTTAGCTCATCCAATGTTCCCTCATTTTCAATTACATAATCTGCGTGTTTAACAAGAATATCGGGAGGCGTCTGAACCCTCATTCTAGCCATGGCATCTTCGTGCGAATAACCTTTTTTCAACAAGCGTTCCAAACAAATTTTTTCATTAGCTACAACGACAATTAAAATATCTACCAAGGATAAAAGTTCAGTTTCCACCAATAACGGAGCATCGACAACAATCTCTTTATCGGGTAAAGAGCTACGCTGTTTTTCTATTCTCTCTCTTATGGAATCTATTATGACCGGATGTGTAATTTTATTTAAGATTTTAAGTTTTAATGGGTCGTTAAAAACGATATCCGCTAATTTTTTTCTATCAAGCGTATCATCTTCTCGTAAAATATCTTGACCAAACTCGTTAGTTATTTGAACAAGGATTTGCGAACCGGGGGCAACCACGCGCCGAGCTATAACATCAGCATCTATTGTTTCTGCTCCCTTTTTAGCCATAAGTTCAGCGACAGCACTTTTCCCGGAACCAATTCCTCCGGTTACACCTAAAACAAGCACAAGTAAATCCTCCATTTCAAATTAATTAAATCTTATCACGGAATTAAAAAAGGAAGTAAAAAACTAAGGTAAAACAAATTAACGAGGAGTCCCGCCAGAGGCGGGCAAGCACAATGACGAGAAAAAATACTCCATGTATTGTAACTAATAGTAACTTATTGTAATACAATTGTAATTAATTGTAACTTCTATTTAATCTCCACCAATTACCCCTTATTATAATTCCTTACTCTATTCTCTCTGCTCTCCGCTTTTCTATACTCCATACTTCTAAGCTCTTCGCTCCACGCTCTGTGCTTTTATTAGCTATCAGCCCCGCCAGAGGCGGGCAGGCATTTGCTATAAGCCACTTGCCATCTGTTCATTTTAAATTAACAGCAATTAAAACGGGGGATGCTCCAATTCCAACTTTTCCGCAAGCTCAACTATTTTATTTATTGCACTTATGAAAATATCCTTACTCGTTTCCGTATCTTTTGCTTTTAGGCTTTCGAAACGATAAAAGATCCGATCTTTCCCAATTACGGTTTGAGGATCAAGCTGATAAGGCTCTTTTATTGAGGCTTTATGAGAAACTCTCAAAGCTGTAAAATCTTCGCCAAAACATATTTTTTTAAATATTTTACTGGAACTACAAGTCGAATCTACAAAATCTTTACAATCTTCGTATGCCCCTATTCCGACATTCCGTCCTTTATAGGTTCCCTTCGACCCGCGTGTAATTTTTACCGACAGATTTTAAATCCAAACCCAATTCCGAAGCAAGCTCTTTAAAGACACCTGATGTGCGTTTAGTGTAAAGTACAGCCATCCACATCGCGACCCCGACAACAATTAAAACAATAATAACCGCCGCGATAAACTCCCCGCTCATCTTAATCCCCTTTCAAAGTTTAAGCTTCTTTTACCGACTAACTCAATTCACTAATCACTCTCTTTTTGAGCTCTTTCCTCCTTCATTTGCTGCAATACATCTTCAAGTGAACCGGGCAAGGAATCTGTTTTTTTGCGCTCACCAATCTTATCTTCTGCTCGGTCCTTCTCTTTATTGATTACATTATCTGCTTCAGTATTTTCTTTATGTTCCTCAATTAAAACAGGCTCTTCTTTAACTTCTTTTTTGATCTCTTTCTCTTCTTTGATCTCATCAGATTTCTTTGTTTTTTCTTCTTTAACTTCTTTAACTTCTTNNCTTCTTTAACTTCTTCTTTTTGTAATTGTTTTAAACTTAAACTAATTTTCCTTTTCTTTTTATCTATTTCGGAAATTCTCATATCAACTTCCTGCCCCACTTTTAAAATTTGTCCGGGCGACTCAACATGTGTTTCAGCCATTTCGGAAATATGAACCAAACCTTCAAGGCCATTGGACAAACTAATAAAAGCTCCAAAAGGCGCGATTCTCGTTACCTTACCTTTTACAACATCACCTTCTGCATATTTTTCTGTCCTCTTCTGCCAAGGATCCTCCTGTGTCTGTTTTAATCCAAGCGATATTCTTTCCCGTTCCCTATCTATATCAAGAATTTGAACTTTAACCTCATCTCCCACGCTGACCACTTCCGATGGATGATTAACGTGTTCCCATGAAAGTTCCGAAATATGAATTAACCCATCAATAACTCCAAGGTCAACAAAAGCTCCAAAATCTACAATACTTGAAATCTTACCCGTAACTATCTGTCCTTTTTCCAACTTAGATAAAATTTCTCGCCGTTCTTTTCTGCGAGAACCCTCCAAAACCGCCTTGTGAGAAAGAACCACATTGTTCCTTCTTCTGTCTACCTCTATAATTTTACATTCAAGTTCCTGACCTAAATAAGCATTTAAATCTTTAACTCTTCTGTGTTCAATAAGCGAAGCGGGCAAAAAACCTCTCACACCAATATTTAAAATCAAACCACCTTTTACCACTTCGATTACTTTCCCTGAAATCTTCCCATCTTTCTCTGAAATCTCGGCAATTCTATCCCAAGCTTTTCTATATTTCGCTCTTTTTTTGGAAAGTATGAGTCTTCCTTCTTTGTCTTCCTTTTGAAGAACTAACGCTTCAATTTCTTCTCCCAAAGAGACAATTTCTTCGGGATTAACATCTCTCTTTATTGAAAGTTCATTAGGAAGTATAACTCCCTCGGATTTATAGCCAACATCAACAAGAACCTCATTGTTGTCTATTTTAACTACCGTCCCGGTAATTAAATCTCCTTCCTCAAAGAACTTAATTGCACTATCATAATCGGGAATAAGTTTTCCTTCCTCATCTTTTTTTATGTACCCCTCCTCAACTTCTTCTTTCTTTTTTGTTGTGTTACTATCCTCCATTATATTTGTTAACCTCCCATATTTTTTTCAATTCTAAATTTCCACAATAACCTTGTGAATTCCTCCTTTTTTATTTGGCCTCCAACCAATTATCACCTATCTTTATATCAACCTTCATCTTTACTTTCAATGGATAAGCATTTTCCATTGCATTTCTGACCAAATCCACCACTATCTCCCTTTCCAACGGAGGAACTTCAAATATAAGTTCGTCATGAACCTGTAAAACCATCCGCGTTTGAAGCCCTTGTTTCTCTAACTCGCCATATATACAAACCATAGCTATCTTTATTATATCAGCTGCGCTCCCTTGTATGGGAAAGTTAATTGCTAATCTTTCGCCAAAACTCCGAACACGATAATTGCTGCTTTCAAGCTCAGGCAAACACCTGCGTCTCCCCAAAAAGGTCCTAACGTGCTCGTTTTTATAAGCCAACGCTATGGACTCTTCAATATAATGTTTTACTTTTGAGTAACGCTTAAAGTAAAGTTCTATATATGAAGCGGCTTCTTCTTTTGATACTCCCAATTGTTCCGATAGACCAAACGGACTTATGCCGTAAACAATTCCAAAATTAACTGCCTTGGCGGCTCTTCGCATCTCAGGTGTAATTTCATCGATATTAACGCCGAATACTTCGCTGGCCGTTTTAGCATGGATATCCTCTCCCTCATTAAAAGCGCAAATGAGATTTTCGTCTTCCGAAACATGCGCCAAAATCCTCAGCTCTATCTGAGAATAATCCGCAGTAAGCAACTCGTCCCCCGGTCTTGACGCAATAAAAGCCTTTCTTATCTCCCGACCTAATTCACCTTTTATAGGAATATTTTGGAGATTGGGATTGCTACTCGAAAGCCTTCCCGTAGTAGTCACGGTTTGATTGAAAGATGTGTGCAATCGTCCGGTTTTCAGATTAACCATTTTTGGGAGAGCCGTTATATAGGTTGAATTTAATTTATAAAGTTCCCGGTAACGTATAATTTTCTCAATTATGGGGTGAGCATCTATTAATTTACTTAAAACAGAGAAGTCGGTGGAATAACCCGTCTTTGTTTTCTTGCCGTATTCTAAACCCAATTTTTCAAATAATATTCTCCCAAGCTGTTTAGACGAATTTACATTAAAATCTTCGCCGGCTAAATTGCAAATCTCGCTCTCTAAGGTTTTTAAAGTATCCTCGATATTAAAGGAAAGATTTTTTAAATAATTGACGTCGATTCCCACCCCCTCCCATTCCATATCGGCGAGCACATAAATGAGCGGCATCTCAACTTCCTTAAATAATTTAAGGAGATCTTTTGCCGCCAATTCTTCAAACAAAAGATCTCTCAATCGCACAATTGCCAAACCACTCTGAGCAAACATGTCATCTTTGCTTTCAGAAAAACCAAGCTGTAAATACTGCTTAGAAAGATTCTCTAAGGAGTAATCATTTTGCAATGGATCTATTAAATAAGCTGCCACCATAACATCAAAGCTAATCCCTTTTAAATTAATTTTTTCGTTCCTTAAACAATTAACTAAATATTTCCCATCATAAACTATCTTTTGAAAATCTGTTGATTTTAAATAAGGCTCGATTTTCCCCAAAAACGTCTTTGAAATAATGTAAGTAGTTCCGTCATTAAATGCCACTACAAGTTTTAAAACTCTCTTGCTCACAGAATTCCCGTCCCCCACCATTAAAGCATGGAGGCCAAACACACAATTGGATTCAATTTTTTTCAAAAAACTTTGCCAATCACTTTCTTTTCTCAATTCCAAGATTGTCGGTTTTAGCTTCTCGACTTCCTTCACAAAAAAGTTATTGTCTTTAGAAAAAAACCTTTTCAATAAAGTATTAAACCCAAGGGAAGAAAATAATTCTCTCACCTCTTGCTCGCCCCAACCGCCCAGTTCGTATTCCTCAAAATTGACTTCAATCGGCGAATTGAAATCGAGTGTGGCCAATTGTTTGCTGAGCCTCGCCTGCTCAGCAAATTCGATTAAAGAATTTTTCAATTTTTCCCCTGAAATTTTATCCACGTTTTTTAACACGTTCTCAAGACTTCCAAATTCCCGAAGCAACTTAGCGGCCGTTTTTTCTCCAATGCCGGGCACGCCGGGAATATTGTCAGAGGGATCCCCTTTTAAACCAAGGAGATCAACCACCTTCCCAGGTGGAACACCGTAACGTTCGATTACAGCTTCTCGGTCATACAAAACCGTATTGGTAATTCCCTTTTTGGTCGTCATTATTTTTGTCTTGGGAGAAACAAGTTGAAAAGCATCCTTGTCGCTCGTAACAACAATTACCTCATCTCCATCTCCTTCAGCCTCCTTGGCCAATGTGGCTAAAATATCATCAGCTTCAAACCCCTCAATTTCAAAAAATGGGATATTAAGTACCTCAAGAACATCTTTTACAAGAGGGAACTGACTTCTAAGCTCATCTGGTGTTTTGGGCCGATGCGCTTTGTATTCAGCGTACTGCTTAACCCGAACGGACCTACCTTTATCGAAAGCAACCAAAATAACATTGGGTTTTTCTTCCCGAATAAGTTTGATAAGCATGCTGGTAAAACCATAAACCGCATTTGTAACTTGGCCCGAAGAGGTAGTCAAAGATGTGGGTAACGCAAAAAAGGCTCGGTAAACCAAACTATTTCCGTCAATAAGTATGATTTTTTTCTTCTGCAAAAAAACTCAGCCCCTTATACAAGCATATTAAACCATTTGGCGCGTTCTGAAAATAAGCCTAAATAAACATTTATGCAAGAAAGAGCCCCGCAACAACCATGCGGGGCTCAACAATTCAACAATTCTTCAATCTCGCTCAGAATAAATAAATTACCGCTCACATTTATTTACAAATCGGGAATGTCGGGCAAGTTTCTTTTATGTTCACTCATTTTAACCATCAAATCCACCTTCTCCATCGACTTTTGCCCGGATAAACAAGCATCTAAATCTTCGTAAGTTATCCCCATTTCAGCTTCATCGGTTTGACCCTTCCAAAGACCGGCTGAAGGTGGTTTATCTATAATTTCCCGCGGGACCCCCAAGTGCTTAGCTAAATCTCTTACTTCAGTTTTTAATAGATTACCAAGTGGAGCAATATCCATTCCTCCATCACCATATTTTGTAAAATAACCAATCATCCGCTCACTTTTATTGCTCGTTCCAACCACTAAATAGTTAAGCAAGTTCGCAAAATAATATAGGGTAATCATACGAAGACGAGGTTTGATATTGGCAAAAGCTGTGCGCCCA
Source organism: Candidatus Oleimmundimicrobium americanum (assembly GCA_002366545.1). GTDB lineage: Bacteria > Actinomycetota > Aquicultoria > UBA3085 > Oleimmundimicrobiaceae > Oleimmundimicrobium > Oleimmundimicrobium americanum. Next base: position 10,744 of record DFBH01000070.1, read on the forward strand.
CGATTAGAATCAATGGTTTTTGCCAATATCACCTTATTAAATTCTTTCACCAGCTCATCATAATGGTCACTTAGTTTGACAATGCGATACATTATATTAAATTTTTCGGCAAAAGAAACCGCATCCTCAATATCTTCCTTAACGCTGTGGCAGGGAAGCATGAAAGCTAAAGAGTTATCCGGAAAAGCGGTTTTGCAGAGAAGAGAAACTACCGCTGAATCAAGCCCGCCACTTAATCCAAAAACGACACCCTTGGCACCGGCTACCTCAACCTTATCTTTTATCCATTCAACCAATTTCCTCGAGATTTCCTCATCCTTCATTAGCTCACCTCAACTTAATTATAATGCCTTTTCACATCTCTCTCCAGTTCCTATCCCAATACCTTACCCCAAGAGAAACTTTTAATTAAGTAATACTACCATCAACCACAGGGCCGGTGGCTTTTATCCTGCCGACTTAAGTCGGCCCTGGGTTTTATTTAAATTTTAACTCTATTGTAAAACCAGCAAGTTAAATGCCATATCATCCCTCACTTCATTCCGGGATGACCCTGGAGGGACGAAGGGTCATTTTTAGGCTTAAAAATAGGTTTGCTTGGAACAAGCGCCGAAGCTGTTTGACCCCGGAGTGAAACGAGGGGGAGTTCTGCAGGCGCCCAAGCAAGCCGTAAATTCTTAAGCCGTTAAAAAAATGATCGGCCGCCCAGCTCGGGAATTTCGATAAAATCTCTTTATTAAAAAGAATTTTTGAAGATTTTACAAAATTCCTTCGTCTTTTGGTTCGTTTTCTTAGGCGAGTAAGAAAATGAACAAATTAATTATTAAACTTATTTCAAGTTGCTTTGCTTTAAACGTACACACCAGATAAACCGGTGGTTTATAGCACTAAGTGGAGCCCCACGGCTAAAGCCGTGGCACCTCCAGCGCTTGCGGCGGAACCCGCCGAAGCTAACCCTCCTTCGCTAAAGCTACGGAGGGTTACCCACCTCATACACATTCATTCACGGGTAAACCCGTAGCTTTTTCTGCGAAGGCGGGTAAAAAGGGCTGTTAGCTTTCGCTAACAGCCCTTAGGTGCCTATTGAAAGTTATATTTTCTATTCTTCAATGATTCTCATTGCTTCTTTTCGATAAGCATCCATCACGTAAGGAATCCCGGAAACTTTGGCTGCTTCTTCGGTTAATGACATAAGGTCGCTTCGTGAAATGCTTGGTATGTTAAAGTTACGACTTCCGGCCATCAATTGCTGCAAACCAACCTTTAATTTATCAGCAAAGGTGTATATCGCAATCGCCCCAAGAGGCATTTCGTCAACCTCTTTGCCAAATTTTTTCTTTAAAGTCTCGTAGCAAACAAAGATTTCTTCTTTGGTTGCGCCAAACTTAGATATGGTTTTCGGAAGCGCTTCTTCTTTGAGCCATGCGTCTACGTTCTTCCCAACAAAACCGGGAATCATCAACGCGCGACCCATACAAATGGCTTTAACATGAGGTGACCCCATAGCAAGCACTTTAAAGATATGATCTTCGGTGCTAAATCCACCGGCGATAGCAATATCCGGCACATACTCTCCGTTTTCAGCAAGCTTGGTGCAAAGTTCATGAGCCATGCACTGTATATAAAATGTCGGAACACCCCACTCTTCCATCATTCTCCAGGGACTCATTCCCGTTCCACCAGGAGCACCATCGATGGTTAAAAGATCAATTTTTGCTCGAGAAGCCCATTTAATGGCCATGGCAAGTTCGCGCATTGGATAAGCGCCTGTCTTTAAGGTAACCCGCTTTGCCCCGAGAGAACGCAACCTCGCAACCCCTTTCATGAACCCTTCTTCATCGACAAAACCGAGACGAGAATGCCTTTCAAATTGACGTAACGCACCATCTTTGAAAGCAGCTTGGTTTTCGGGGAGTAAAGGATCGGGAGTAATTAAGTAACCCCTCTTTTGTAATTCAAGGGCACGGTCAAGACTGTTCAGTTTAATTTCGCCACCGATACACTTTGCGCCCTGTCCCCATTTAAGCTCAACAGTTTCAACACCAAGTTTGTCGATTACGTATTCATCTACTCCAAGGCGAGTATCCTCCACATTCATTTGAACAAGGACGTCCCCATAACCCTCGTGATAACGACGATATTGTTCAATTCTTCTCTCCATATCCGGAGACTTTGTAACTTTACCTTTTTTGTCCCTTTCAAGTTGAGGGTCAATTCCGCATACATTCTCACCGCATACTAATGTTATCCCACTTATAGCAGCACCTATAGCAAAGTGCTCCCAGTTTTTTCTCGCAATTTCAGTGGAACCCAAAGCACCGGTAAACACGGGCACCTTCATCTTCACCTTATTCTCGTAACCAAATTCCGTTTCCGTATTCACCATGGGAAAGAGAGTGTTATCCGGATTTCCTTCTTCGCCTTCAGGAAGGCCTTTAGCTCCAAGCGCATAGCCCTGTATGTTTAGATGAGAATAATCGATTGGATAATCCTTATCTCCCCCGGCAGTAATTTCACCAAAGGGCCCCGGGTAAATAACCTCTCTGCCGCGAAAAGATGCCTTAAAAACCTCACAGTTACCTTTACATCCATCGATACAGCGAGTGCATAAACCTGAGCCGGGCACAACACTTCTTGAACGATTTGAAGTTTCGGTTACATCATTAGCATTTGGCCTCTGTAAATTCATTTAAAATCCTCCTCTTAATTAAAGTTAAATAAATTATCTTACTTTTTTAAAGACGCTACCCGGAATTTCACCCCCTGCTATATCTTATAATTGGCTAAAATAAACCCCAAAAACTTTTGAGCTCCTTGAAATCAACCATCGTACTCATCGCTCTACTTCCGGTTTCCATACCAACTTCCTCAAGTGCAGCGATAGGGTTTAACCCCCCAGCTACAACTATTCCTACCCTATTGCTTCCGACAGACATTTCTAAAACCGGTTGGCTTGGCCTGCCTACCGCCAGAACACCATAAATCCCAATTTGCTTTAACTCCTCCACGACTTTATTAACACCTGTAAGAGCAATAGCTGAAACTTCCCGAAAACCGGCTAATATTTTTCCGCTGCCCGTTAAAGCCGTCTCTCGCACACTGGTCATCTGGCTCTTTATAAAAATTTCCAGCGGGTCCAGAGAAGAGCCTTCATAGGTAATAAGCTCTGTAAATCGATAGGGACGAAAATCTTTCATTTGAAGAATAGCTCCGAATTTCGAATCAACGGGAATGCCTGCTTTGATTAAAACTCCGTTTAAAGTAATGCTGCAGATTGTTCCAAAACCAACTTTACCGGGGGGAACCTCAACCTCTCCTAACTTTTCGTTTTCATGCGCTACAGCCACCAAATCGCTTGTACAAAGCTTAGCTTTAAAAACATCTTTCATTACCCTAAGAGCTTTCTTATAATCACCTTTATCCAGCAAAGAAACATTCATTACAATTTTGCCTTCCTTGTTCTTAAGGTCAAGCGATGTAAGATAAGAAAGAGTGTCAATTTTAGCACTCACCAAACCAACTTTGTCTGAAACTAATGCATTATTGAGTTCCTCTATCCCTTTTTCTGTAATCAGTCGCCCTTCTTTGCCAATCCCTTTAGTGAGGCCCCTTTCATCCATCAATTTAAGATGATATCTAACCGCCCGTTCAGAAAGGTCGATGCCAAAATCTTTAAGGCGTCTGGAGATAATGCTTGCACCAAGAGGATCTGTCTCTTTACTTAAAATCTTCAAGATATTAATAATTTTTCTTTCAACATCTCTATCCATTTTATCACCTACGGTAATCGGTTACCGATAACCTATCAAAGTTGGCTAAAGTTGTCAACAAAATTTCTGAATATTTTTAACTTGCTCATAAAATTAAGGTAGTTTAGAATTAATACAATTAACGCACCAAAAATGGAGGAGACATGCAAAGCAAATTAAACGAAGATGTGATAAAAAAAATTAAAGATAAAAAAATAAAATTTATATATCTTTGGTTCACAGATGTTTTGGGCTTTTTGAAAAGTTTTTCTATCACTGTTGAGGAACTTGATAAAGCAATAACCGAAGGGATGGGCTTTGACGGCTCCTCTATTCAGGGCTTTGCAAGAATTCAAGAAAGCGACATGATAGCAATGCCCGACCAGTCAACACTTCAAATCCTTCCTTGGCGCTCAAATGGACAACTCGTCGCTACCATGTTTTGCGACATTTTAAACCCGGATGGTTCATATTACGAATGTGACCCTCGGTATGTTCTAAAAAGAAACCTTAAGAGAGCCACAGACATGGGATACACTCTTTATGTCGGACCCGAGCTTGAATACTACTATTTCAAAAATTCTAATGAACCGGAGGTTTTAGATAGGGGATCTTATTTCGATATGACGCCCCTTGACATCGCAATCGATTTAAGAAGAGATACCGTCCTCACGCTTGAGAAGTTTGGAGTCCAGGTTGAATACAGCCATCACGAGGTCGGTCCCAGTCAACACGAAATTGACCTAAGATACGATGAGGCTTTAAGGATGGCTGACAATGTCATGATTTATAGGTTGGTCGTGAAGGAAGTGGCTCAATTACACAATGTTTACGCAACCTTCATGCCTAAACCTCTATATGGTGAGGCCGGGAACGGAATGCACGTTCACCAATCACTGTTTAAAGACAATAAAAATGCTTTCTTTGGCCTAAACGATAAATACCAACTATCAAAAACAGGCAGGTCTTACACTGCGGGATTGCTCAAACACGCTAAAGAAATATGCGTCGTAACCAATCAATGGGTAAATTCATACAAAAGGTTGGTTTCCGGTTATGAGGCTCCCGTACATATATGTTGGGCACAGAGAAACCGCTCAGCCTTAGCGAGAATTCCAATGTATAAACCCGGCAAAGAATCGGCTACCCGAGTTGAGCTGAGATCTCCCGACCCATCTTGTAACCCGTATCTCGCATTTTCTGTAATGCTTGCAGCGGGTCTTGATGGAATTGAAAAGGGTTATGAATTACCCGAGCCCGTAACCAACAACATTTATGAAATGACCGATGAAGAGAGAAAAAAAATTGGTATCGAGTCTTTGCCGGAAGATTTATATGAAGCAATCAAAGAGATGGAAGGAAGCGAACTTATGAGAAACTCCCTTGGAGATCAGGTATTTGATTGGTTCATAAAAAATAAAAAACTTGAATGGAACGATTATAAAACCAGAGTAACACCCTACGAGAAAGAAAAATATTTGCCGATTTTATAATGTAAAACATCGACAAGAAGGAAAAATCTCTAATAGGATAAATTTCAACACAAAATAATTTGTTTGTGTTTTCTTATTTGACATAAATTTTACATAAAAATAACGTCTTCGCATATTGATAAATGCAGGTCGATAGTCAAATAAACTCCAATTGTGTTATATATTAAATAATACAAATTTAATAAAAATAACCAGGAAAGGAGGTAACTATGAAAAAGAAAATCTTACTCGCTTTATTTCTTTGCCTAACACTCATTTTAACTCTCGCAGTAGCAGGTTGTGCAAAAAAAGAAGAGGCAGAAACACCTGCTGAAGAAACCACCGAAGCAATGGAGAAAGAAGAAATCTTGATTGTAAACCACACCTCTCTCACCGGTGGTCTTGCCGATTATGGTTTTGCCGCTCAAGAAGGCGTCAAGTTAGCCGTCGAAAAATTCAGCCCATTTACTGCGGGAAACGTTGAGTACACCATCAAATTGGTTAACCTCGACGACAAAGGAGACTCCGCAGAAGCCGCGGTAACTGCTCAAAATGCCGTTGACATGGGAGCAGTCGCCGTTATTGGTTGTTTAACAAGTGGCAACACCAATGCCGCTATGCCAATTTACGACAAAGCCAATATTCCCATGCTTTCTCCTTCAGCAACCAGACCGGACTTAACCGAACTTGGCCATGGCAACTTCTTTAGAACTTGCATACGCGACGACGTTCAAGGAAATGCCCTTGGAACCTGGGTGGTTGACCTTGATTACAAGAAAGTTACGGTCATGGACGACAGAGGTGATTATGCTGTTGCCTTTGCTGATGTCGTAGAAGAAACACTAAAGGCCGCCGGTGTAGAAGTTCAAAGAGAGCACTGTCAAGAAGGAGACACCGACTTCTCCGCTCAAATCAACAATATCAAAAACAACGATTCGGAAGCGGTAATCTTCACCGGCTATCACCGTGAAGGCGGACTTCTAAGAAAGCAGATGGTTGAAAACGGCTTAAAAGATATTCAGTACATGGGTGGAGATGGCATCAAATCCGCTGAAATAGTAAATGAAGCCGGAGGGAAAGAAAATGCCGAAGGAACACTCTGCACATTTGGATTAAGTCAAGCTGATATGCCCGGTTACGAAGAATTCAAAACAGCTTATATCAAAGATACGAATAAGGAAGGAGCAGGACCTTATTCTGAAAATGCTTATGACGCAGTCGGCATTTTGGTAGAAGCAATCAAAAAGGCAGAGAGCACAAATGGTACCGATATCATCGAAGCTCTACACAGCATAAAATACACCGGCATCATGGGAACGTTCAATTTCAATGAAAAAGGAGATATTGAAATCGGTTCCGCAGTTTCTAAGTTCATCATAAAAGATGGCAGTTGGGTTCCGTATACTCAATAAAATTTACTCGCCTTCGCAGAAGACCACAGATTTACCGGTGGGTAAATATAAAAAGGATATCTGACGTAGCTTTAGTTCAAGGGTGAAGGCAAAATATTTTGCCTTCACCCGTTTTTTTTGTATACTTAATCCCAAAAACAAAGAGGGTAAATTTGTCCGTCACAAGTTTTTTAAATTTAACCGTAAACGGAATAACCGTTGGAATGATATATGCCTTGATAGCGTTGGGGTACACCATGGTTTATGGCATCTTGGAGTTTATCAATTTTGCCCACGGTGAAGTATTTACCATCGGCGGTTATTTTGGAGCCATCTTTCTCACCTGGATAATTATTCAGCCGGGTATGCCCTTTGTCTTAAAAATTACACTTATCATTTTGGCCTTCCTCTTTTCCATCATTGCAACTTCATTGCTTGGTGAAACCGTTTATCTGATTGCCTACAAACCGCTGGTCGGGAAATCTTCCCGAATAGGTCCGCTTCTTTCAGCGATAGGCGTTTCAATTGTCCTGCAAAACTTAATTCTTTTAATATTCGGCACAACTCCAATTACCATGCCGGTGGAAGCCATCCCAAGAGGATTTTTCATTATCGGAGACGCTTACATACGTCACATAGGATTAATTATTATCGGGATAACGTGTATTTCAATGTTCATCTTGTCTCTTTATGTGAAGAAATCAAGGATGGGACAAGCTATGCGAGCAACATCACAAGACATTGAGGCGGCTGAGATGATGGGCATAAACACCAACAGAATCATCTCCATTACTTTTATTATCGGTTCCGCCTTAGCGGCAGTAGCGGGGATACTCGTCTGCATGTATTACGGAACATTAAAATTCAACATTGGCTTTTTGTATGGATTAAAGGCTTTTACCGCCTGCGTTGTAGGTGGCATTGGAAGCATTCCGGGTGCTTTTATCGGTTCTTTATTTATCGGACTCATTGAAAACTATAGCATCGGACTAAAATTCAATTTGCTCGGCATCTTTGTTGCTCTCGTCTTCCTTTTAGGGACCTATTATCAATTTTACCTTCTGCCCAAAAAAGCCAAGGCCGGTATCAAATTTATCGCTCCTCTCTTCTCAAAACGCGAGGAAGAAAAAGGCAGCCTTGTCACCACCGAAAAAAAGACTAAAAAGGACCTTATGAGCATGGAAGAAAAAGAGATGGCAAAAAAAGCTTACTATTTTGGCCCCTTGCTTATTTTCTTCAATTTTAAAAAGAAAAATCCAAGCTCTTTTGTAGCTTTCCACGTCAGACAATCAATTAAAATAAGTTTTTTCAATCTTTTTGTTTTTATCACAATGATACTGATGTTGTTTATTTTCCCTAATTTTCAAATTTCTTCACAATGGAAAGATGTAGTTACTTATTTGATGCTAATTTTAATTTTAATCGTTAAGCCATCCGGATTGTTGGGAGAAAATATTCCCGAGAAAGTATGATAATCATGAAAAAGAACGACCCAACGCTTGGAGAAAAAACAAAAATAATTTTTATGAAGATACCAACGAAAGCCTATATTGTTATCACAATTCTAATTGCAATATTATATCCCCTGCTAATTATGTACGGTACCGCGGGCCAGCTGTGGCTAAGACTGGCCGTTCGAACTGAAATACTTGTTTTGCTTGCCTTGGGACTTAATTTAATTATTGGTGATACCGGATTATTAAATTTGGGTTACGCGGCGTTTTTCGCGGTAGGAGCATATCTTACAGCTATTTTCGCTTCCCCGCGTTTTGGTTTCGATTTACCCTTCTGGATTTTGTTTTTAGCAAGTGGAGTGACCGCGGGATTCTTTGGTTTCCTGGTCGGACTTCCAACCTTAAAACTGCGTGGCGATTACCTTGCCATAGTCACTCTTGCCCTCGGAGAATCAACCAGATTGACTTTAAATAATTGGGATTACCTAACAAACGGCCCGGGGGGAATCCCCGGAATATATCATCCATCGTTCTTTGGTTATCCCATCGACAGCTATGTTAAATTTTATTATTTAACTTTAATAATCATATTAATTTCGATTGTAGTCTTAAACAATCTTAAAAACTCAAAATTAGGACGTTCTTTGAACGCCATGCGGGAAAATGAAATTGCCGCCGAATGCATGGGGATAGATACCACCAAGGCAAAGATTCTTTCCTTCGTTATAAGTTCAGTTTTTGCCGGACTTGCGGGTTCAATCTTTGCTTCATTTCAAACATTTATCAACCCCACCAACTTCGTTTTTATGATATCAACGATGATTGTTTGCATGGTTGTCCTTGGCGGAATGGGCAGTATTCCCGGGGTAATTGTGGGAGCGATAGTACTGGATACTCTCCCGGAAATTATAAGGCAAACTTTTTCAGTTTGGCTTCCATCCGTTTTCGGAAGCGATTTTTATGCAAATTGGCCTCACATTCTAAAAGATTTATTTATAAATTTCGACCGGTACAGGATGCTCTTTTTCGGAATCTTAATCGTTTTAGTGATACTGCTTAAGCCGGAAGGTTTAATTCCCAACAAGCGAAGGCAAAAAGAACTACGCGAAACAGACCCGAGAGAAATTTCAGAAAGCGAAAAAACTCTATTTGATGTCGAAGAAGGGAAGATGGACGTAAAAGTTTAAGATGAAAATTTTAAGAGTAGAAAATCTAACCAAAAGATTCGGCGGACTTTACGCCGTAAATAACTTAAGTTTCTCCTTAAAAAAGGGAGAGATACTTAGTATTATCGGACCAAACGGGTCGGGCAAAACCACCCTTTTTAACCTTATCACAGGAATCTACCCTCCAACAGAGGGGAAAATATTTCTAAAAGACGATGATATAACCGGTCTTAGGCCGGACAAGATCGCCCACAAAGGAATAAAAAGAACCTTCCAAACATTAAGGGTTTTCCCCAACATGACCATCTTGGAAAATGTTCTCGTCGGAATGCACCCAATAATCGAAGAAAATATCTTTAATTCAATTTTTCATCCTCCAATAATGAAAAGACAGCAGAAAGAAGCGACTGAGAAGGCAATTTCAATTCTTTCCTTCTTTGGAACACGCCTTACCGGTACACGGCTTCATCACCCGGCAAATTCTCTCTCTTACGCCAACAGAAGAAGGCTGGAAATTTGTCGAGCACTTGCTTCCGACCCAAAAGTTTTACTTTTAGATGAGCCGGCGGCGGGGATGAATCCCAAGGAGTCTCTGGAGATAATGGATCAAATAAAACAAATTCGCGACAAAGGCTATTCGATTATTTTAATTGAACACGATATGAAGGTTGTAAAGGGTGCGTCCAATAGGGTTATCGCCCTTGACTATGGTGAAAAAATAGCGGAGGGAACTCCAAAAGAAGTCTCTGAACACCCACGCGTAATAGAAGCATATCTCGGCAAAAAGGTGGCAAAAAATGCTTAAACTGAAAAATGTTCATACCCGGTATGGGTCAATGAAAATACTTAAGGATATCAATATTTCGGTTGGTAAAGGTCAACTTGTCTGTCTTTTGGGAGGAAATGCTTCAGGTAAATCAACCACAATGAAAACCATTTTAGGCATTGTTAAACCCTTTAAAGGAAAAGTCTTATTTGACGGAAAAGATATGAAAAGAGTTTCAACCTCTCAAAGAATTAGTTTCGGATTAGCCACGGTACCCGAAAACAGAAGACTGTTTCCTAAATTAACTGTCAAAGAAAACTTAATGATGGGGGCTTTTACCAGGAAGGATAAAAAAGAAATAAATGAAAGCTTCAGTTACGTTTGTAAACTTTTCCCACGCATCAAAGAAAGACTCTCTCAAAAAGCAGGTACTTTAAGCGGGGGCGAACAACAAATGGTTGCAATGGGAAGAGCTTTAATGAGTAAACCGAAAATGATAATTATGGATGAACCTTCAATGGGACTCTCACCGGCCCTCGTCGACCAAAATTTTGAAATCATTAAAAAAGTAAACAGTGAGGGAGTAACCATTTTTGTGGTCGAACAAAATGCAAATGCGGCTCTTTCTATTGCCGATTATGGTTATGTTTTACAGACCGGTAAAATAATCATGGAAGGGAAAGCAGATGAACTATTGCAAAGCGAAGAAATACGTCACGCTTACCTCGGTGAAAGCTAACCCAATATCTTGATTCGTTGCTCAACGGACAAATAAGTTTTTAGCGCCTGAAAAAGAGCAATTTAATCCTCCGCGCAGCATATCGTATTGCGTCCTTCGTCCTTTGCCTTATAAAGAGCACTGTCTACTTTCATTATCAATTTATCAAAATCTTCTAACTCAGAATACTGTGCAACTCCAAAACTTGCGGTGACTTTCAACAGCGAGCCCTCTTTATCTAATACATGCACTCCTTTGATTCCTTTCTTCATACGCTTCGCAAGATTTAACGCTTCATCCATAGCCGTCTCTGTGCACACCACAAGGAATTCCTCACCGCCATAACGTCCAACAAAGTCACTTGTTCTAACAATGTCCTTCATGCTCTTAGTTATCATCTTTAAAACCTGGTCCCCGGCCTGATGGCCGCATCTATCGTTAACCTCTTTAAAATGGTCAATATCAAGCATTATTAACGAGAGTGGCCGCTTATATCTCTTCGCTCTCTGAATCTCAATTTTGAGTTCACTGTCCAAATGCTGACGGTTAAAGGCTTCTGTTAGCCCATCCGTTTGAGCTTGGTGTTTTAGTTTTTTTGTCAGCGCTTCTTTCTCTTTCTCAATTTTCTTGCGCTTGGTGATGTTATGAAAGCTCTCAATTATGCCTGTGATATCCCCTTTTTCGTTTACAAGGGGTGTGGCTATAAGACTCACGGATACAGTTTTACCGTTTTTGGTAAATCTCTCCATTTCCGCATCTACCTGTTTTTTTCCCGACAAAATCTGTCGAAGAGTGCACTCGTCTGTGCCACATCGAGAATCGCCGAAAAGCTCGTAACATTTTCTTCCAATCGCTTCGTTTCTCTCTATATTACAAAGTAGATCCATCTCTTTATTTTGCTCTATAATCCTAAATTCTGAGTCAATACTTCTTATGCCAACTCCGGAGCCTTGAAAAACAGCCTCTACCTTGACCTTGGACTCAAAAAGCTTCTTTTCCGCCCTCTTACGCTCAGCAATCTCTTTGGTTAGGGGGCGGAAAATCAAAAAATAAAGCCACGGAAAGACCAAAAAGATGAGCAAAACCGCATCAAAAATCGGCCAAGTGAACTGGGGCACAGGAGGAACCGCATTCAGTACAATCATGATTGATAACTCAGCAAGAAATATAATAAGAGTCAGTCTCCATATAAGGTCAAAAGGAGAAGTAACCACTTTCCCGCCATTTATTTTGTTTTCTCTTCGCTTGGTTTTTTTCTGGTCCATGTTCCCATTTCTTAACTTCTTATAATTTTGTTTTATACCTAATTTTAAACATGAAGCCCGTAAAAAAATTTATATATTTCAATTCTCAACAAAAAGAGAAGATAAACCAAAAATTGAATAGATGTCAATCTTTGTTGTTAAATAATTGAGTAAGAAGTGGATTTTAAATAAAACACAAAGAACAGAGAAAGTTGCACTTAAAAGAGTACATTTTACGTCGAAAACTTTGGAAGCTTCCATTATTCTAACTCTCTTTTCTTGTAAAAAACTCTCTATTAATTGTTATTATACCTTATATTGGTATATCGACATATAACCAAGTATGTTTTAGTTTTTTTTGGAATTGCTGATTGCAAAATTTTGATAGATCACCAATATCAACCTATTAAATTTTGAGTTCACTACAAAATGCTCCTCGTTCAAAAAATAAGCCGAAGCTGCCTATTGTTTTTAGTTTTTAAAATCCCAGTGAGTCGAACAAAGCGAAACTTGAGGCTGCCCCGATGAAGCGAGCGGAGGACCAGAAAGTGAACAAAGTGAGCGCCCGAGAATCTGTCTGAGCGTAAGCGAGTTATTCTCGGCCCGCCCGGAGCGAGTATAGTCGCGGATGCAGCCGAGCATGGAGCGTATTCGACCCACAAAATAAATAACTGAATAAACAAAAGCAAATCAGCTGTTATGATTAAAACTGAGATTGCCGCGCCCTTATCAGAACTCGCAATGACTAATCTGTGGGCCGGCCGGATAAACCGGTGGTTTGATTTAATCCTTTATCCACATCATGTGCCGAGTTGACCGTTTTAGAGGGGTAAACTATAATATTCAAGTGGTAAATGTGCCGAAGTGGCGGAACCGGCAGACGCGCACGACTCAAAATCGTGTGAGCTTTGCTCGTGTGGGTTCGACTCCCACCTTCGGCACCAAAAATTCAGTGGATAGTTAACAGTAGATTAATTCTTCATTAAAATCTCCGGCAGACAAGCTTAGATTTAACCCCTATATCAGGAACCCTAAAGATAAGTGATAAGAACCGCCTGAGTAGCACCATCCCAACCAACCGTAGCTCCGAAAGCCTCTGCCACCCAACGTGCGGGAAGCATCATTCTGCCATCGGTAATTGCAGGAACCACGTCCATCGTGGTTGCATCGCCGTTCTTGTCAAGCGTCTTGCTACCCATTACCAATCTAACGGTATCCGAGCCCTTGGTTAAGGTAACTATTTGAGTTGCGCTGTCCCACATGATTCCGCTATCGGCAACACCCAACGCATTTGCCAGATATCTTACAGGAACATAGGTACGATTGTTTTTAATACATGAAACCGCATCCATAGGAATAGACGTGTTATCAAAAACATAACTGCTACGACCAATAATAAATGCGGCAGTACATCCATTAGATTCCAGTATAGTAGTATCTTCTACAATATCGGTCTGAAAAAGACTTTCAAGCGTCCGGCCTGGGAGGCCGACAAAGACGCTGCTATATGCAGATTCTCCATCCAATATGCTCCTGCCCAACCGCATCACCATTTCTGTATTATTAGGATAAATATGATGTTCAACAACGGCACCGGGGTCAAGCTGTCTATTAAAATTAAAATAATCCTCATAAGCTTCTCCCAATGTCATTCCTTGAAAAAGACAACTAACATATGTTTGCAAGGGAGTGTACCAAATTCTACCATCAGAGAATTTAATATTGCTGGCATAATAACCCATTGCGCCGATATCCAAGAAAGGATCAGAATATAGAGAAACACGATTCTGCGCTTCTTCACTACTGATTGGACCATCATCATTGGCAGATGGCCCCGCCGCGTAACAAACATGAGACAGCATTACTATCGCATTTGGGGCTAAATTAATTTCGCTGCGGATTTTATCAGGTGTAACATTGAGGTTTTTTAAACAAAGGCCTCCTACAATACCATGAGGCCAGAGAATACCATGTCCTGAATAGAAAAAGAATTGTGCCCCATCTGCTGCAGCCTTAATCTGTTCCCAGTCATTGTCGGGAGTATAAAATTTGTATACGACAACACCATTAGCCTCAAGCTCCGCCGCCGCTAAATTCATGTCCTGTTTATACTCAGTGGTTTGAGGGTCATAGTCTCCATTGATGGGACCAACCAGCAACACCGCTTTTAATGGTGTTTGAGCTATAGCAGAGGTACTCAGAGATATTACGCATACAAAGACAAGTAAAAATAAAGCTCCTGTTTTTAGTGTAAATCCTCTGTTTTCTTTTTTCATAAGCCACTTTCTCCCTGACTTAAAACCTCATATATTTTAAAAACAAACCCGGATTTTCGATTTTCTCAATTCAAAAAACCCTTCAATTATTACATCGGCAATTCTACCCAAATCTTTAGCCAAGGGCAGAGAAACAGCCCTCCGTCTCCAGCCACCAGCTCCCAGCGAAAACGTAAGAAAAACAACCTTTAAAAACAGAGATTGCTTCACCCTCCCCTCAATCCCCTCCCGTCGAGGGGGAGGATGATAATACGGAATCTTCCATCAAAAGAAGAAGAATGATGCAGGACCTTCTGTCAGGAAAAGGGAAAACAAGAAGGACCTCTCTGTTAAGTGGAGGGATAAGAGATCTCCCGTTGAAGAATGTATTTCCCTCTCCCGCCAGGGGAGAGGGTTAGGCCTGCCCGCCTCTGGCGGGGTGAGGGGGAAGTAAGAAGAGTTCAGGCTTTTCAAATTAAGAAATGAAAATATTAAAACCAACCTCAAGGGCTGAGAAGTTGTGTTAGCTCTCTTTGAGAACTTTTAGAAATTGCTGAGGAGTAATAATTTGTATTCCCTTATGAATTCCCAAATTCAAAAGATGCCCATCACCGCTAACAATGAAATCTGCTCCATCTTCTTCTGCGCAAGATAAAAACATATTATCGGTTGGATCATCTTTTATTATATCTAACTTCAGTCCCCCTAAAGTAATAACCGAGTATTTTCTTAAGCAGGCTAAAATCTTCTTGGTGAGTTTTGAGTTTAAATGATAGGCATTTTTTATTCGAGGGTATTCAAAAACTCTTTCTACCTCTTCAATTATTTTCTCGGAAGTAACCAAAATAAACTTGCGATAACGCCAAGCTTCTAAAATTTCATAAGGAGCGCCGGAAGAAGAAATGGTACCACTCACAATAACATTTGTGTCAATAACTGCTCTAAGCATTCTTTCTTACCTTGGCCACAGCTTCAGCCACCTCTTTTTCAACCTCTTCGATTTTTACTCCTCTTGCTTTCGCTCTAACTTTATCGAAAATCATAAAGTCCTTTTCTCTTTGCTTCTGCCACTTTTCAAACTCCTGGATTGGAATTAAGACTGCCATTGGCTTTCCGGCTCTTTCGATAACGAACTCGTCTCCCCGGTAGAAAACTTCCTCTAAAAGTTGACCAAATTTTTTCCTTGCCCTAATAGCCGTAGTTGTTTTAATCATACCTACACCTCACTTCCATCTCAATCTGCTATATCAATTATAGCAACTATCTATATTATGTCAATTGCATTACCCTTAAATTAAAAATGATAAGTCCAGCTTGCCACGTGAGTTGTTCTTTACTTTTACGTGACCTTGAAAATCAGCCTTTTAAAGCAGCCTTTAGTCAGCTACCAGTCGCCAGCCTCCAGGAAAACCAAAAGAGTTTTTAAAGATTTTGTTTTTTAAAACCCCGGGTGGGTCGGACAAAGCGAAACTTGAGGCCGCCCCGATGAAGCGAGTGGAGGGCCGGAAAGTGAACAAAGTGAGCGCCCGAGAATCTGTCTGAGCGCAAGCGAGTTATTCTCGGCCCGCCCAGAGCAAGTACAGTCGCGGATGCGGCCGAGTGTGAAGCGTGTGCGACCCACAAAAAATATAATTGAATAAACAAAAAAGTTAGCTATTACAATTAAACCGAGATTGCCGCGCTCCCTTTGGTCGCTCGCAATGACGATCCTGTGCTCACTTCCGCCAGTAGTCCAGAGGACCATCTCAGCCAGAGGCTGATGAACCCTTGGCTCAAGCCTCTTTCTGGCTGAAGGCGGGCAAGCGCAATGACAATCCTGTGCTCTAATCTCTAAGCTCTCTGCTCTATGCTCCATTTATGAGATTGCCGCGTCCCAATAAAACATCGGAACTCGCAATGACGAGAAAAGGGTTAATCCTTAATCCTTTTCTCTCTGCTCCGTGCTCTCGACTTTACTATATTCTATCATCCATATTCTACATTCTAATCGCTATTTAACATAATTATATAAGAAGAGGGAGGGTTGGGGAACACATCTGAAATAAGAAATAAGAATGAAAATATAAAAACGACATATAAAAATGTAAAATTGAAAACTAAAAAGATAAAATTCTTAAAAAAAGTATCTCAGGTATGGGCCTAACGATAAAAACTTTTTAACTCTTAATTATGAAATTTCTTTTTGTTCCCTATGGATAAAGTTATTACCGTTATGGATAATTGTTTATCCAAGGATGTCAATTTGCCTTCCTTCCCGCAATTATGCTATCTTTTGAGCAAGAGATATTTAATGGTAAAGTGATAATTTAAGGAGTTTAAGTGAAGCCATTAAAGTCAGTAAAGGAAGAAATCGTTCAAATTTGCAAAAAAAATAATATTGCTTTGGCTTATCTTTTGGGTTCTCAGGCCAAAAATAAAACTACTCCTTTAAGCGATATAGATATAGCAGTTTTGTTTGACAAAACAGTCCTCCCAAAAACATATTCACACACTCAAGTAAAACTCATAAATGACTTTATGGAACTTTTAGAGACAAACGACGTGGACGTCGCAATCCTAAATGCAGCATCCCCCTTATTTAAATTTAACGCGATTTCCGGAAAACTCCTGCATGCAACCTCTAAAAAAGAAAGAGTACTTTTTGAGGTTGCTACAAGAAAAGAGTGCTTCGATACTCAAAAAATTCGTGATGTTCAGTATAAAGCTCTTGTTACACGCCATTCGTAAGGAGAGTTAACCATGTTGGATTTAGGGACCATCAAAGAAAGACTTAAAGCTCTTGAGGAATATGTTAGTGAATTGAAGAAGTACCAACACCTAACCAAAGAGAACATTGAATCTAACTTGGGCGAGCTTTGGAAGATTGAACATGGTCTTCAACTTGCAATAGAATGCGTGCTTGACATCGGAAATCATATCATCGCTGAAGAAAATCTTGGCAGTCCAAAAACCTATAGAGAAATCATCGTAATATTGGGACATAAAAGTGTTGTTCCGTCTGAGTTAGCAAAAGAGATGGAAGGAATAGCCGGTTTTCGCAACATTCTTATCCACGAGTATGTAAAGGTTGATGTCAACGAAGTCTATCGCAACCTGCAAAAAGGGCCGAAACAGTTTGAGGAATTTATTAAAGCGATAATGAAGTATATTGGATAGTTGAGAGTTCAGCCTTTAGTCAGCTACCAGCCTCCGGTCGCCAGCGAAAAACTACAAAACAATTAAAACAATCCTTTAAGTTCAGCCCCAATTAGTCGGGAGTCTGTTAGTTCCGCCAGAGGCGGACAAGTGGGAGTCGGGAGTAAGTTCAAATAAAAAATAAAAATGCTTAAAATACTTTCACCCCCACCCCTGCCTACCGGCAGGCAGGTTAATCCTCCCCCATCAAGGGGGAGGGGAAAAGAAGGATGCAGCCCTGAAGTTCAGCCCTGAAAGGCAGCTCCGCCAGAGGCGGACAGGCTTTAAAACAGAGATTGCCACACCTTATAAAATAAGGCTCGCCGTGCCTGCCGGTAGGCACGGCAATGACAAAATTGCTATTAACCTCTAAGTTCATTCTTTAGCTAAACCAATAATTTTTCAACCACTTCGATAAAAATTTTAGCGTTCTTAAGCATCTCTTCGGCTGCATCTTTAGAAAACTCACCGTAATAATCAGCATTCTCCCGTAAAGTGGCCGTGCCCTTAAACTTCTGTA
>DFBH01000072.1:0-41325 GCA_002366545.1 Candidatus Oleimmundimicrobium americanum
ATTTTGCAGGCCTTCGATATGTTGTTAAGTTCTTCAGCAAGCTCTAACATACTTAACTTCCTTTGTGCTATCTTTTCTTTAGCGGTCATTTTTCCTCCCTTGGTAGATGTTTTTTTAACAATCTCATCATACCAGAGGGGGAGTGACCGCTAATTGCTTTTAACTGTCAACTGTCCGATAAGCTCTTAACCTGTACATGCAGCCTACTTTTGCTTATCCTTACCTGTATGTGACCTTAAGATCAAAACCCGTAATTCTTCCATTCTTCTTTACAATGGTTAAAGAAGCATATTTGTTTTCAACAAAATCTCTCATGGAAGTCACAAAACCATTTAAAGACTTCTCGTCCAGTTAATTGCAAAACTTATCGAACTCCTTGGATAAATTATCTAAACTGCTTTTATCCCTTTTCACCGAATCACACCTAAAAAGAGTTATAGTTTTGTCAGAAACAAAAGGAGACCCATGACACATTTCACGGATCTCCTTTGCAAAATCGGCAGGCACAAAAATTGCTCTTTATACCCTATCGCTTATCCCTCCCTGAGGGAGAAAATAAGTCGGAGATTATTTTATAATAACTTATTTTAAGAATAATTAAAACTTATAATAATTAGTAATAATAATCCTAATAGATAAAAAAAATAAGTGACAAATTAAAAAATGATTTTTTCAAAACATGATAGATCTTTTAAAGGTTGAATACTAGAGAGATTTGATATACCTAAAAACACAGTTCAATAACATCGATTTCATTCCATAAACATAAAAATGGGCTTTAGATTAAAACCAAACCTTAAAAGGATTAACTTTTAACGGACGATGAGCAGTATTTAAAACCGTCGGCCTTGAGCCGAAATATTTTGCCCTGTCGGTAAAATTTAAAATGATATTCATGAGGTTGCAGCCTTCAATTCTCCCAAGGCCACCACGCAAACAAGCTCTTTCGCCAAACTCTTTAATATCATCTACCCAAACTGTCTTTCCGAGAATTACAATCGGAACCGGCTCACCCGAGTGAATCAAACTCCCCGAACTTGGCGTGCTGTGATCGGATGTCACAACGATTAAAGTATCATCATCAAATTCAGATAAGATTGAACCAAAGGCCCCATCGAGCTTTTCAATTACCTCTTTTTTGAAAAGAGGATTTTTGGTGTGGGCCGCTTCATCCGGAGCTTTAGTATGAACATGGACAAAATCGTAATCACCATTCAGAGCATCTGATGCTATCTTAAAACGCCTTTTCATGTCTTTGTGGACATCTTCAAGATAGGGCAATTCGATAAAATCCATTCCAATTTCAGATGCCATGCCTTTAAAGAGCACGCTCGAGGCAACCATCGCCGCCTTAAAACCAAACTTATCGTAAAAGGAAATCAATCTTTTTCTTCTGGATGCCCATTTGGTAAGCAGAAAGTTTAACGGGGGCAAACCTCGCTTAATCCTTTCAATATTGATTGGGTGGTCTTTCAATTTAAGGTAAATTTTTCTTAGATAAGTGTTTAACGCGTGGGCCGTAACCTCAGCTTTCTTTTTGTTCTTTGCATCCAGCATCGGTTGAATTTTAATCACCGGCAAATCGTTGCAAAAGGGGTCCGAATCGGTGATGTCGGTGCTTACGCCACTGTTCATGAAGATGATGCCCTGCCTTTTCGAATTATAAACAAAGCGGATATTTACTTCTTCAATTTCATCGTCGGTTATTTCTTTTGCAAGCTCTCGACAAACTTCCTCCTCAGCACTTATACCACGACTTGCAATTTTCAAACAACCATTTTCTTCCGTGATGGAGGCAAAACTCGCCCTAAGGACAACATCCTCGTAGTTTAAGTTGAGCCCCTCCCCAACCACTTCAAAGACTCCTCTTCCGGGAAATTCATCGAGAGAGTAGCCAAATAAAACAAAATGAGCGGCATCGCTTCCGGGGGCAATACCCGGGGAAAGGGAATTTAGCAAACCCATTATCCCGTAAGATGCCAGCTTGTTTAAATTGGGAGTGTGTGCGGCTTCTAAAGGAGTCTTCCCATCAAGCTCGGGAGCCGGTCTATCACCCAAACCATCCAACGTAACGAAGAGAACCTTCATTTAAACCCCCGTCCAAAAAACCAGATTTTAACCCTCGAGAATCCCTTTAACCACCTTGATATAATCGACTTCTTTATCTTCTTTCCACAATTTCAAAATTTCTTTGGAAGCAGGTATCGCAAATTCATCAAAATACTTTTTCAAAGCATCTTCATCATATTCCACTTTACCATTCAAGGCTCGATAGTTGCCACTTAATACGCACTTTAACTGCCTCTCGCCTTGTTCCCAATCCGAGCCAATAAGGGATTCTATCTCATCATTTGATACAACTTCCCTCAAAGGAAACAAAAGCTCAACCCCCACATAGTTGAGCACCTCTTTATAAGCATCAAGAGCTACGAGCAACTGATTTATTTTTACATTTCCAGCATGAGATTTCCTCTCACCGCTAATAATTTTATCCGCCCCAATCCGCCAAGCCAAAGGAGCCCTAATTAGATGCATATATAGATGGCACCCCAAACAAGAGGGGCAAAAGCCAAATCTCTTAAAAAGAACTGAGAGAAATCTGCCATTAAGGGCATGCCACAGAGCCGGTTCCTTAAGAGTAATTGAGCTTAAAATAGATTCCTTGCGACCAGAAAGACCCAAATCTTGCAGTCGCTTTTGCAAATATTTTATGTTGTTTTCAAGGATTTTACAGTCACCATATTCTGTCCCGGTATGAACAATGGTAGGAAGAACTGCGTCAATATCCTCTTCTTCAAACACCTTTATAATCGCGGCTATGCTATCTCTTCCAGCAATTTCTCCAATTGCTAAATTATTCGCCTTTGAAACCTCCCTCTTAAGTTGAGGAGACATTGTTCCTTTCAGGTTTTCTAAAAATCTCGTCCCTCCCATTCTTGTCTCCTTTAATAATGAAATGCTAATATCAAGTATAGTTTAAATTCTTTAGCTCAAAAACAACCAATGTGTATTAATAGAAATTTGGCATCAATTTTACATGAAAACTGGTGTTTGGAAGTGACATCTAAATCGTAAATATTTAAAGCCTAAATCAGAAGAGTTTTAAGTAGTGACCTCGTATGCTCAACCTCTTGCTTGTCCGATAACTCAATAACCCACCAGTCGCAACTAGTTTCAAGCAGATGTTCAAGCATTGGGCCTATGAGGTTGAGGTCTTGTGGAAAAATATGATGAGGTTCTTCTCTTTCATAAACGTGAGCATTGATTATATGGGGAGCCATCAGCTTAAGAAAATCTAAACCGATGAAGCCGTTTTTCGCATGAAGACTGGAGTTTGCGTGCCCGAGGTCGAGAGTAACCTTTGCTCCCGTAAATTCAATTAATTTTTGGAAAAGACCGGGGTCGCTTGTGAGCCCCTTTTTTAGATTTTCAAGACAAATCACAACACCCTTGGTTTCACCGTAATCAACCAGTTTAGAGAGATTTTTTACAGCGTTGTTCCAGCTAATCTCCTCGAGATTTTTCGACCATAAGCCGATATGGATGGTCATATAGCAACCGCCAAATTCCTGAACTTTGTCAACGCAAAATTTAAAAACATCCAAAGAATCATCGGCTACATTTGAGTTGACATGAGCAAGCTCAATGCCATCCATAAAACAATGATACCGAACTTCGATACCATCCTTTTCCCTTATAAGATTGGAAAAATCCCGTCCATCTTTCCTAAGTAGAGACAGTCCTTTTAAATCGAAAGACCAATCGATGGCCGAGTAATTATTTTTGGTAGCATAATTCATCGTTTCGCCAAGCAGATTCATTGGTTTTGCGCAAACAGCTATTTTTGGCTTCATAACCACCTCAAAAAACAAGCTACTTAAAAACAGCCCAAATAATACTATAAATAATAAAAATATGTCAAATTAGATTTACTTATAAGCAAAAGGAGACCGTCAAATAACTTCAATCTTACCCGGTTCTTTTTCCACAATCTCGCCAATAACTGCTCGGGTGGGGACATCTCTCTTCTCCAATTCTTTTATCAAATCATCACAGCACTCAGCTGAAACAGAGATTAACAACCCTCCCGAAGTTTGAGGATCAAATAAGATATCCTGAACAATTTCATTTACTTTTGAGCTAAATTGAACACGATCACCAACATATTTTCGATTGGAGCAAGCGCCCGCTGGCACCAACCCCATCTCCGCAAACTCAAATGCCCTCTCAAATTTAGGAACTGCATCGGCCCAAACAACGGCGGAGACACCGCTCCCCAAAAGCATCTCCATAAGATGCCCTAAAAGTCCAAAACCAGTTACATCGGTGCAGGAATTAACACCAACTTCTCTCATGGCCAATGAGGCATCTCTATTTAAAGTTCGAATCGAATTTATCGCCTCCATAATATCTTCTTCTTCAACAAGCTCCCCTTTTAATGCGGTGGCAAGTATGCCCATCCCTATGGGTTTAGTAAGCACCAGCTTATCACCAACTTTTGCGTTGGAGTTCGATATAAATCTATCCGGGTGAACCGTTCCGGTAACCGATAGGCCGAACTTCGGCTCCTTATCCTCAACGGTGTGACCTCCCACTATAACTGCACCCGCTTCCTCAACCTTGTCACGTCCTCCGCGAATTATCTCTTGAAGCACATCGAGACCAATTTCAGGATTAAACATAACCAAATTCATGGCGGTTAGTGGGTCAGCGCCCATTGCGTAAATATCGCTCAACGAATTAGCGGCAGCTATCTGGCCAAAAAGATAGGAGTCATTCACTATCGGGGTAAAAAAATCCACCGTCTGCACAATTGCAAGCTCATCGGTCAACCGATAGACGGCTGCGTCTTCAGAACCCTCAATTCCCCTCAAAAGATTCTCATCTTTTTTTAGAGAGACATCTTTAAGTATTAAGTCTAAGTCGCACGGACTCAACTTTGCAGCTCAACCACTCTTTGTTGAATATTTAGTGAGTTTTACTTTCTTGGTCACAACTTCTCCTTCACAAAAATTTACTTATTAAGAATATAACACTTCCTTTTAAAATACCACTTGCTAAACAAATCCTCCAAGTAGGCGTTCAAATTAATCTAATTTAGTGATAAAATTTACTTATTATGAATTTAGATTATTTTAAAACTTTTATTATGATAGTTGAAAAAGGGAGTTTTTCCGAAACCGCAAAGGCAGTAGATATATCTCAACCAGCTATAAGTTTTCAAATTCAAGCAATGGAAAAAGAATACGGACAGATTCTCCTCGACAGGTCGGGAAACAAAGCAAAACCCACGGAAACCGGAAAAATCTTTTACCGCTTCGCAAAAGAAATGGTAAGAAACAATGAGCTTTTAAAAGAAGCCTTGGATGAGCTCAAAAACGTGGTCCGTGGAAAACTTGTGTTGGGGGCAAGCACAACCCCGGGAGAATATATAGTCCCTAAGATATTGGGCCAATTTAAAAAGAAATTCCCGGATATCGAACCCGAGCTCCTCATTGCAGACACCGATGATATTTTGGAGAAACTTATCAATCACGAGATAGACATCGCCTTTATTGGAAGAGAGGTTTTAAAAGACAGCCTGAAAAGCAAAAAATTTGCTTCCGATGAGCTAATATTAATTGTTCACCCCAATCATCAATTGGCCAAGAAGAAAGTTGTCGCTCTCAAGAAAATCATTTCTTACCCGCTAATCCTTCGGGAAAAAGGTTCTGCCACTCGAAAAACATTTGAAAATTTGCTTAAAAGCCAGGGTATCCCCGAAAAAAACCTCAACGTTGCAATGGAATTGGGAAGCATTCAAGCAATTCTTGCTGCAGTCGAAGCCGACCTTGGAATTTCAATCATTTCTAAATGGGCAGCGAAAAAAGATTTATCCCTTGGAACAATAAAAACAGTCCCCTTTGCAGACATAAATCTCGTAAGAAATATCTGCTTGGTTTATAACAAAAAACGGATAATGACCAAAGCTCAAAAAGAATTCATCGATTTCGCGTTAAGAAAACATGCTGTTAAATAACATTTATTTTTCTATTCCTTTAGGTATAAAAGGTTCCCCCGCCGTTGCTTCCCCTGTGCCAATTAAAACTATCCCATCCTGTGCCGGATAAACGTCTTTTGATATTTCCTCGCTCCCAACTTCTTCAGAGCCTACAGAAAACACCCTTAAAACAACCGTTTTATATCCAACCCTCTCTTTTTTCTCAACAAACCTTTCACCGGCAAGTAACATGGGGTCTTTTTTTTCTTCAAGGGTAGGAGGAATTTTTTCTATTTCTACCTTAAGACCAACTTTTTGCGCCGAAGGACTGCTGTAAATTTCAACAACGATTTGAGAATCATCAACGTAGGCTGCGATATAAATATAAGAATCCGTTGAATTAATGAAGCTCAAATCTTTGTCCTTGGCCACCAAAGCATCTCGACCGATAGGTACATAATCAGGCGGAATAACGTTGGGGCAGCGATCTTTGATATCGAGATTAGTCAAAAGTGCAGCATTATAAAGCGTCGCCGCCACCTGAGAATATCCCCCTTCGGTATCTTCGGGAATCTCTTCGTTTAATGTTGTCAAGAAAGAAAATTCCTCTTTTTGAGACAATAATATCCCGTTAATTATGGAAGCAGAGTGCTTGATTTCTTCTAATTTTTTCTCGTCTGAGAAATCGAAAGGTGTACTAAATTTCGCAATCCGATCGAGCGAGTTTAGTTGCTCGGTTGTAATATCCGGCTTCACAGTTTCCAATGAAAGCGCAAGATTTACCAATTTACCATTCTTAAGACCTTCTTTAGTTTCAGCTTTTAGCTTTTTAACATCTAACGCTTTGCCTTCTGTGCCGGGAATGATTTTCAGCTTACCGTCTTCAAATTTTATCTCCGCATTCTTGGGGTTTCGAACCAATTCGTCAGCTATCGAGTCGATAAATTTGTTCACTTTTCTTTCATCGTAGTCCCAGTTTAAAGTGATTTTCTTTCTTTTCAGCAACACAAAAAACTGATCGGGCATCCTGTCCAATAAATTCTTCTCGTGGGCAACTTGAAAAGCGAGACCAACCGCTTCATCATTTTTAGGGTTAAGATTGATATCGTCGGAGTTTAGTGACCAATTTCTCTCCAAACCTGCCTGTTGATAATCATGATAAGAAAAATAAACTATTCTTCTGCTTGGCACTTTCCCGAATTTTTTCTCAAGTTCAATTTTCGCCTGAGTTTTCGATAAACCGCTTAAGTTTACGGTTTCCACAAAAACATTTGGAGCTACGGCATCAAAATAATTAAGGTGAAAATAAAAACCAAGAGACGCAAAACCGGCAGTAAGCGTAATTAAAAGAACTAAAAAAGCAACCCAAAACCTACGAAGGAAAATAAGAAACACCCCCAGTTAGTTTTATGGCTACTCAACAGAATAGGTTAATTCGAGATATTTGTTGGCGTTCTTGGCTTTTTCGATAGTTTCCTCAGTAATTGTTTCGCCGGCCATAAACAATATATTGTCCTCTTTATCCAAAATATCTTCTTTTATTGTTTTACCGATTAGATAATCTTTTTGCTGCTCTCCTATAATCTCTGTTTCTGTTTTCCTTTTAGCTTCCTCGGGAGCCACTGTTTCCCTAAGTTCCTCAACTTTTCTGGGAAATTCGGCCACTCCCCTTTCCGAAATAATGATGGCGTCTTTCCCAAATGTCAGAATTTTATCCTTGGGAATAGTTTGAGTTGAATTGCCTTTAGCAATGGCGCAGCTATCAACAACACCGGTTTGAGGATCAAACCAATATTCTGTAACTGTACCCGCATATTTACCTTCAACCGACATAACGGGAGAATTAATCAATTGGGTACCTTTTTGAAGTATCTGCTCAAATTGATTATCTGTTGAGGCAATCACAACTTGTGAAAGGCTGTCAATAATTATTGCATCTTCTCCAATGCTTTTGATTGATCTAAATGGGACAACTTTGGTGTCCTTATACCAATTTGGGTCTTCAACAACTAACAACATAACCTGCTTCGTTACGAAATTGATGGCGAGGTCCCTTACTGTTCCTATTTTTTCTCCACCGGAGATGGCAATAATCGGGAGCCCACAAACTTCTTTTCTGCTCTTCATTAAAAAATTTCACTCCTTTCAGGCTTTTTTGTACAAAGGGGATGCTATTTTTTTTAAGACAGCTCCCGTCTCTTCTCCAAGCAACTTGTTCCCGCTCTTTTTGCATATATCTCGAGCTTTAGTTAAATGTTCAATTGTTTTATCTTCTTCGCCCAAAACTAAATTAATCCTTCCAATCTCCGCTTCCAATAAAGCAGTTGCATCAGAATCCTTAGCATTCTTAACCGCTAATTCCAATAAAGAAACTGCGGAAATATAATTGCCTTTCTCTATTTGGCTGTATGCCTCTTTTAAAAGATTATTTAAATCTTTAGAATGTAACACTCTACCCAAGAGTGTTGTTCTCTCCCACCCTTGTCTATCCTCTCTGCCTCGTTCTTTCTTTACAACGCTTTTTGTATGACTTTTGCTAACACCCTTTTCTTCAACGCTTTCGGTACTTTTAGCTAAACCGAATTCAGACAGAGGCTCTTCCCCCTCTTCTCTTTTTTTAACTCGAGTCAACCCTATTCCCTCACGCATAGAAATCGCCATGGCCATAACAACAGCTAAAACCATAATGATCCCTATAAGTTGAGCTGTACTCAACTCAAATACAAGGTTAAATCCCATCCCCAAGGCCAACACTAAAAACGAAGCTAAAGACGTCAAAATTAGCATATGACCAGCATTAACCCCAAAAACAAACTTTATTAAAATATAAACTAAAATAACGGTTGCCACCATCGTAGCAATAACTGTCAATAAGAGAAGCAAATACTCCTCCTTCGCTGCTTATTAAACATTAAGTTCAAATACCCTCTTTTTATTAAATGTATTTTAACATATATTTTAATTCACAAAAGCAATCGTTTTAATTTTAATTAAAATTATTTGCGACCTGCAAAATTATTTATACAGAAGTTTAAAAATCTTTCTCAAATATGCTAACCTTCCGGCCAGGGAAAGATACCCTCAAAATCCACGTGATTTTCCTTCAAAATTTCTTCAGCCTTTCCCGAGTCTTTGGTGAGAAACTTTATGGAAATTCCACAATTTGTACTAATGGAACGAGGTACCGGCACAACGGAAATCATAATTTCTTTCTTTAAAATCCTTTCGGCTTTTAGAGCGTGATGGGTAGAATAAAAAGTGACAACGGCATAATCGGGCAATTAAGTTCTCCTTTTTTTGCTAATTTCATTAACCGCATTTAAAAAGCGTTCGACCTCATCGCTTTCATTTAAGTAGCTTAAACTTGTGCGAATGGTTCCTTTTGGATAAGTATCCATTGTCTGATGAGCCCAAGGAGCGCAATGAATCCCCACCCTTACCATAATATCGTACTTTTCATCAAGAATTTGCCCAACCTCCGAAGGTAAAAGTCCTTTCACGTTGAAAGAGACAACCGGCAATCTGCAATCCAATGTCATATCTCCAACCAGATTTACACCATCAATTGCAGAAAGTCCGTCTACTAACTGCTTTATAAGTCCCTCCTCATGAGAACGAATTTTTAATATTCCTTCAGTAAGCACAAATTTTACTCCTTCTGCCAAAGCGGCCAAGCCGGGTGTGTTAGGCGTCCCGCTTTCAAGTCGGTCGGGCATAAAATTGGGTTGGATATCTTCCTCGGACTTACTTCCCGTGCCTCCTCTAATCAAAGGACGCACATTTACTCCCTCTCGGACGTATAGCCCCCCCGTTCCCTGCATACCAAAGAGAGATTTGTGCCCGGTAAAAGCCAAGAGGTCGATATTCATCGACTCAACATCAATAGGATATGCTCCAGCCGTTTGAGCGGAGTCAACGAGAAACAATACATCATTTCCCCGGGCAATTTTTCCTATCTCAGTAATCGGCAAAATTGCACCGGTCACATTTGAGCCATGGAGAATGGCTATGAGCTTCGTGTTTGGTTTTATCGCTCTTTTAAAATCACCGGGATCAACTTGACAAGTTTTTGAGTCAACCGATACACGCGTAAGTTCCACCCCTTGACCCTCAAGGTATCGAAGGGGTCTTGCAATGGAATTGTGCTCAATAGAACTCGTTATAACATGATCTCCGGGATTTAAAAGACCAAGAAGAGCCATATTTATAGCATAAGTGGCATTGTAAGTAAAAATTATTTGTAAAGGATCTTCGATATTAAAAAGCTCCGCTACAGAAGCTCTCGCATCATACGCAATTCGCCCGGCTTCAACAGAAAGCCGATGGCCGGAACGTCCCGGATTTGCTCCAACTTTGTTGGTGAAATACTTGCACGCTTCAAGAGTGGCCGATGGTTTAGGATAAGAAGTTGCAGCATTATCAAAATAAATTAGCCCGTTTTTTTTCATTAAACAGTAACCACCTTATCCGTCTCGGTAAAAACATCAACTATATCATACATGTTTGAGATGATTCCCACTGCTATCTTTTCTTTAAGGCCGAAATAATCGAGACATGTTCCGCAAGCAAGAATTTGTACACCCTTATCAAGCAGGCAACGGAGGGCATCTAAAACCGGAGAACCTTCTACAACCAGCTCAACTCCACCATTCATGAAAATAACTTTATCAAACCAGGGCTCGCTCTGGGAAAGAGTGTTGAAAAAAGCCTTCATTAAAACTTCACCCAACTCGTCACTTCCCTTTCCAATCTTGTTACTATTTATGAAGATAGCCGTCGATTTTCCTTTCTCAACCACTTTTTTACAAATGTTGCCGGCGGATTTGATGTTCAACTGCCAACAATCTTCTTTTTTCTCATAAGATGTGGGGCAGCCCAACTTTTCCGCCATCCTCTTGACATTATCTCGAGCAATATCTCCGCTCACCAGAACCTCAATTTGCTCGGCACCCGCCTCGATCGCTTTCTTGGTTAGGATGACCGGCTGCGGGCAAGCCAAACCCCTTGCATCTATTTTCTCCACCCAAAACACCTCCCAATATTGTTAAGTATAAAAAATCTTTTCATGCAAAACTACCCCTGTTTAGCATATAAAGCCGCTCCAAAAGCCCCCACAATTTGAGGCTCTTTTGGAATTATAAGTTCGACTCCCAATTTTCTTTTTAAGAGCTCTTGCATGCAAACATTTTTAGCAACCCCTCCGGCAAAAACAACATCCTTGACGATACCAACCCTATTTAACATGCTTGCTGTCCGCTCACATATCGACTGGTGAATACCCAAAGCAATATTTTCTCTCTCCTCGCCTTTTGCAATAAGAGAGGTCACTTCAGACTCCGCAAAAACGGTGCACATGCTGTTTATCTTAACTGACTTAGGAGCACCAAGCGCGGACTCACCCATTTCTTTAACCCCGTAACTCAAGGCTTTTGCCATAATTTCAAGAAACTTACCCGTACCGGCGGCACACCTATCATTCATCTCAAAATCTTTAACACGACCACCTGTATCAACGGATATCACCTTAGTATCTTGTCCTCCTATGTCGAGAATTGTGCGACAAGAAGGATGCAAGGCCTTTGCTCCCAGAGCAAAGGCCTTGATTTCGGTGATAATATCATCAGCAAATTCGGCGTGAGCTATATGACGACCGTAACCGGTGGCAATCAACCTATTAAAAATTTTTCCGTCTAAAAGCTCCATGCAACGATTTAAAGGTTGATGGCCTGTATCGGTTACCGTGTAACTCATATCATCATTCTCATTGAGAATAACGAGCGCTATGGTCCTTGAGCCAACATCTATTCCAGCAAATTTCATACTTAATTATGATATCATTTCAACAAAGGCTTCAACCCTCGTTTTAATTTGACCAGAATCCTCCTGTCCATAATCTGTTTCAATCCTCAAAACGGGAATACCTTCTTTTTCAAGAGCCTTCTCTACCCTTCTATACTCAACAGCATAAGGGTCGCAGAATTGAAGAACGTGATAGATGACTCCATCTATTTCAAACTCTTTTGCAAGCCTTACAATGTTGTCAATCCGCTCTTGGTTCGGTGTAAAGCAAGAACAATCAATTTTAAGGTACCTGTCGGCAATTGCCTCAAGTTGAGCTCCCACAGAGCCGTTATCTTCAACCACAAGGTCCTCAAAGTAACGCTGTCCTGTACAAGATTCTTCGCAAACCAGAGAGGCACCACTCGACTCCACGATAAAAGGAAGCTTCCAGTTGGGAACGACCATTGGACAGCCTGATATCATAACTCTCGGAGAAGAAGCAGCTTTTTTAGCGCTTTCATTTTTCCTTATGCGCTCCTCAAGCTCATCACACAAGACATTAACCTTCTCGATAAACCTGGGATTATCATCATAAAAAGCTATCTCCTCGATAAGCAATGCATCCCTTCCACTAACAGGAGAGGGTTTATTCTTGCGCAAGTTACTGAGCCTTTGGAGAGCCTTTCTCTTACCGTTGACAAGTTTTATGGACTTGTTTAATTTATCCGCTTCTATTTCTTTACCGGAAATTTCCTCCATCTTATTTTTAAACTTTTTAACCTCATCGAGCCAGAGTTCTTTGCCTTTTTCCGATTTAACCTGTGGGATATCCATAGTGTAAACAGGAACAACTTCCTCATTCATAATCTCCCACGCCTTTTTCTTGCCGTCGCAGGTATTTTCACCAACAATTAAGTTGCAGGATTCAAAATAAGGACAAACCCTCGACATCTTAAAGCCAAAAGCCGATTTTATAAGGGGGCAGAGGTTTCTCGGCAAAATCTTTTCAGCCTCATCAAAGCCAATTTCAGCCCCAGCGCAGAGGCCAACGTTCAAGCCGCCCGCGGCAAGCACTATTTCTTCCGGCACGTAGACACAGAAGGAGCCAACTACGGTCCCGCCTTTCGCCTTGTGCTTCTGTAATTCCTGGATGCGAAGACCGTGTATCTCCATCACAACCATATCGAAATAACTCATCGCTTGGGGCCTGTTTTCTTGATCAAGAAAAATTTGTTGATAGACAGGAGGAATAGAACCTAAAAGTTGATCATGAGCTTCAAGATTGATGCCCAAAGACTCCCACATTTTACAGTAATCAGCCATTTTAACCTCCTATGCTTTCTCTCTGTTTAAAGCTCCAACGGCAAGACAAATGATCAATCCGCCGATGACCGCGTATTTAGCAAAATCGGGCACACCTTTGGGGCTTGCCGCAAGCATAAAATTGTGTGAAATAGCAGCGCCTACAATCATGCCCAAAACAGATATTGAGGAATCGGTATTTCCGTTTCCTGCCAAAACCAGTTGCCTGAGAGGACATCCTCCTAAAAGTATTGAGCCCAAACCGACCAAAGCCATTCCCAAGAAATTCCACAGATGCTCCGCATGAGCAACCGGTTGTTCCGCAAAGCCCAAATTAAAGACGGGTGTGTTTGTCCCCGTAATACCTAAAATCCCTATTAAAATATTTCCAATTAATACAACAGCAATAATTGCTATAAATCCTTTGATAAGATAACTGTCTTTTATGAGCATCCAGTCTCGAACGCCTCCGGCCAAACATAATCTGGACTTTTGCGCCAAAAACCCTACCAGAAGCCCCGCAATTAATGAAATTGCAATAACCGCGTGTTGCGCCCCAGGCCCCTCAATGCTAAAAAAGATGGGACCACCCGCATCAGGATTAAAAACAGGAGCGAGTATAAGTAAGAGTAAAAGACCAACCATAACAATAGGGAGAACCCATGCGCTAAAAGTTCGCTGCTCACGAGCCCTTCCGAGATCAAACCCCGATTTTAAGAAATAAACACCGACGGCGATACCAACGATAAATCCGACAAGCGCCACTAAAGCATTTAAATCTCCTCCGCCAAGGCGAATCATCATCCTCAAAGGACAACCTAAAAAAACAAGCGCTCCAATCATTACAAGAATCCCCAAAAAAAATCGGGTAATAGTTGAAGAGCCGCCCTCGGGGCGGAATTCTTTGCTGGAATAACCGGCAATAAACGCTCCTAAGACTATACCCAAAATTTCGGGACGGATGTATTGAACAACCGCAGCCCGATGAAGACCCAAGGCCCCGGCGATATCGCGCTCAAAACAAGCGATACAAAAACCCATATTTAAAGGATTACCAAACAAAACAAGAAGAACAGCTAAAAGGCCAACAACGGCTCCGGAGAACCAAATTAACAAGTTTTCTTTCTTCATATCGTTTTTATTCCCCTTTCTTTAATTTTAAGCGAAATTCATCTCCCACAGACTCGACGTTTACAGAGTACCCTTTGTTTTCAGCAAGCCGTGTCACGTTTTGTTTTGAAACCTGACTATCTACCAGTACTATAATTTCCCCGTTCGAGCTTTCATCAATTGCTTTTTTGGTCTTCACAACAGGCAAGGGACACGAAAGCCCCCTAACGTCGACCTCCACCGCCATTTTGCCACCTCCTTTTTTCACTTTTATAACTAAAATTTATAATATCTATAAATAATATATTTTATACTTAACATAAAGGTTTTTTTTGGTCAAGCAAATACTGTAAGCTACTTTTAATTAAATCTTCCTCAAATAAATACCAATAAAATGTTAAAAAGGCAGGAATCGCGTGTCCAAAGGACAAATAGCGATTTTGCTCTGTGAGGGTAAGTGAGTGGATAAGAGAAAAAATCAACATCAAGAAAAAGCTCAAAATTATAAGAGAAATTAAATTAATTAAGTTTAAAAAATAACTCGGGTAGATAGAAAAAATTTGCCAATCAATTTGAAAATCGACTTTGTTATTGTTAAAGAATAGAAAGATAACGATCGATCTCTAAAGCAGCTTTTCTTCCGGCCCCCATGGCCAAAATCACAGTTGCGGAACCCGTGATGATGTCTCCACCTGCAAAAACACCTCTTTTGCTCGTTTGACCATTCTGATTCGCAAGGACGTATCCCTTTCTATTAAGCTCAAGGCCCGGCGTTGCCCTAAGCAACAAAGGGTTTGCCCCCGTTCCAATGGCCACGATAACAACGTCGGCAGTTAAAGAAAACTCGGAGCCTTTTTTGATTATCGGTCTTCTTCTGCCCGACTCATCCGGTTCTCCTAATTTGGTTTCAACACACTCAACCCCTGAAACCCAACCATCCACTCCGCAGAACTTTTGCGGGGTAGCTAAAAATCTAAATTTTATTCCCTCTTCTTTAGCGTGTTGAACTTCTTCTGCACGGGCGGGCATTTCCTCTTCGGTACGACGATAAAGAAGATAAACGTTTTTTGCCCCAAGGCGCAGAGCCGTTCGAGCAGAATCCATTGCCACATTTCCTCCACCAACAACCACCACATTCTTTCCTTTTTTTATGGGGGTATCGTACTTGGGAAAAAGATAGGATTTCATTAAGTTTACACGCGTTAAAAATTCATTAGCGGAGTATATGCCATTTAAGTTCTCACCGGGAATCTCCAAAAATCGAGGCAGGCCCGCACCTGTTCCTATAAAAACAGCGCTATATCCTTCACAAAACAGTTCGTCAATCGTTACCGATGTCCCAACAACCACATTTGTCTTAATTTCAACTCCCAATTTTTTAAGACCATCTATCTCCGCTTCAACTACCGCTTTCGGCAATCTAAATTCCGGAATCCCATAAGCAAGAACACCCCCGGGTTTATGAAGAGCTTCAAAAATAGTGACCTCGTAGCCTAATTTTGCTAAATCGCCGGCACAAGTTAAGCCAGCCGGTCCTGAACCTATTACAGCAATCCTCTTTCCCACAGATTTTTTCTTCTTTGGCAAAGATATCTTTCCGGAATTTCTCTCAAAATCAGCGGCGAATCTCTCGAGGCGGCCAATTGCTATCGGTTTTCCTTTTCTGTCAAGGGTACAAAATTTCTCACACTGGTTTTCCTGAGGACAAACCCGACCGCAGATAGCCGGAAGGCTATTTTTCTCTTTGATTTTGCCGGCGGCTCCCCTGAAATCACCCTCCTTCATCAGCTTTATAAATGAAGGTATATCTACTCCAACGGGACAACCTTGCATACAAGGCGATTTCTTACACTGCAAACACCGGTTAGCTTCGGCAACCGCCTGTTCAACAGCATACCCCAAAACAACTTCATTAAAGTTTAAAATCCGTTCTTGAGGAAGTTGCTCTCCCGCCGGGACCCGACCTAAAATTCGCCCGTTGCCTTCACTTTTCATTTACCTTTCGCCCTCTTCCTTTTGCGCCTTACATCTGCACTCAGTTCTTTTTACATCTCTCGTTTCGTATGACTTAAGTGCTAAGTTCTCTTCCTCCAGATATATCTTTTGCCTGTTCATAAGCTCATCAAAATCGACCAGATGACCATCAAACTCCGGACCATCAACACAGCAAAATTTCGTTTCTCCGCCAACCGTAACCCTGCAGGAGCCACACATACCGGTCCCGTCAACCATTATTGAATTTAAGCTAACCACCGTCTTTATTTTGTGAGGCTCCGTTGTCTTGCAAACAAATTTCATCATTATTGCCGGGCCGATTGCAACAACCCGGTTTATTCCCTGACCACCCGCTATGAGCTCATTAAGAACATCTGTACACACCCCACAATGCCCCTTACTTCCATCATCCGTTGTAACAAAAAATTCATCGCTTATCGAACAGAGCTCATCTTCTAAAATTAACAGCTCTTTATTCCTTGCCCCAAGGATGGTAATTATTTTATTCCCAGCTTTTTTAAGCGCCTGAGCCACAGGAAGAATAACAGCGGCTCCAACCCCACCGGCTACACACGCAACCGTACCAAAATTTTCAATTTCAGATGGTCTGCCTAAAGGTCCAACAATATCCGCTATGCAATCTTCGGAAGAAAGCGATGCGAGTTGCCGAGTAGTTTTTCCAACCTCCTGAAAAACCAAAGATATACTCCCTCTCTCCTCATTAAAACCGGAGATTGTCAAGGGAATCCTCTCCCCCGATTCGTCTATCCGCAAAATCACAAACTGCCCAGCTTTAGCTTTTCGCTCTATATCGGGAACTTCAATTTCAAGACGAATAACCGACGGCGCTAAAACTTCCTTATTTAAAATTCTAAACATTTAAACAACTCCAAACTTTAAAATTCAAATTATCTCTATATATTTACGATTTAATCAAAAAAAGTCAAACAAAAAGGAAACTTTAATAATTTATAGAATTTTACAAATAAGTAATTTAATTCTTTGAAGGGAGGTAAAAAATGAAAAAATTTTTAGCATTACTCATAATCTCCACTTTGTTAATCTCTCTGGTTCTGATAGCAGGATGCGCGAAGAAGACTACAACCATAAAAACCGAAGAAGGAGACGTTAAGATAGAGAGCGAAATAGACGGAGGAAAAACCACAATAGAGACCGAGGAAGGCAAAGTAGAGATTGGAACGGAGAGCGAGATCCCCGACGACTGGCCAAGCGATATGCCCGTCTATCCAGGTGCAGAGATTCAAGGAAGCTGGGATATGACAGGGGAGGCCGGCGCAGAAAACATAGCGGTTGTCCTGATAACCCAAGATTCCGTCGACCAAGTAAAAGACTATTACAAGAAAGAGTTGCCCGCAAACGGCTGGACCATTGAAGACTCGGGCACCTTTTCCGGTAATGGAGAAACTTTCGGCGGTTTTACCATCACAAAGGGCTCTCGTAATGGGAATATCACGTTTGGAACATCCGATGAAGGAGTTACCATCACTATAGGTGTTTATAGCGAGTAACAGTGCTTTAAAAAAAACCATTCTTGCTTTGTTGAAAACTGGGGTAGGTTATGTTTGCTCAATTTCCCATTTACCACATCGACCACCCCAGCGAGCAAGAACTTCTCCATCAACTTCTATCTTTACTATTTCACAATTATTTGAACATCCCTTACAATGAAAACTGCTCGTCTTAAAATCAATGTCGGAAGTAGAAAAACCTTTAAAGGAGGATTCGATCTTGTTCCCGGCCTTCTCTTTAGCCAAAAGAGCCGCGCCAATTGCTCCCATAACACTATAATGCTTTGGAATCATTATCTCCATCCCCAGCGTTTCCTCGAAAGCCTTTTTGATTCCGAGATTCGCAGCCACCCCTCCCTGAAAAATAATTGGCGACATTAGTTCCTTGCCTTTAGCCACATTATTTAAATAATTTCTAACGAGAGACTGGCACAAACCATAAATTATATCCTCAACATGGTAGCCCATCTGTTGTTTATGAATCATATCCGATTCAGCAAAAACTGTGCACCGTCCCGCAATTTGAGCGGGGTTTTGAGACTTTAAAGCATAGTTTCCGAATTCTTCGATGGGAATCCCTATTCTTTCAGCTTGGTGATCAAGAAAAGAACCTGTGCCTGCGGCACAGACAGTATTCATTGCAAAATCAACGGCCACTCCCTCGCGAAGAATTATAATCTTTGAATCCTGTCCTCCAATTTCAAGTACCGTTTGAACGTCGGGCGCAACATGACTTGCGGCAACCGCGTGCGCGGTTATCTCGTTTTTTACAATGTCTGCACCAACAACTACCCCGCTCAAATACCTCGCGCTTCCCGTGGTGCCAGCACCATTTATAACAATCTCAGCCGGCAAAAGTTCTTTTAACTCACGAAGACCATTTTGAACTGCATGGATAGGGTCACCCATCGTTCTTCGATAAATATAAGAAACCACATTAGTTTCTTCATCGATAACTACCAAATTGGTGCTCACAGAACCAACATCAACACCAAGATATCCAATCATGGTTAACCACCTCCACTTAGCTTACAGCTAGTGTGAATTAAGAACTAAAAAATAAAAATGAAAAACTATATAGAAAAATTTAAAATTGAAAACCAAGTTCTAAAAGATAAAATTTCTAAAACGCTTTCGAAAGCTTTCTTAATTTTTAATTATCGTTTTTATTTCTACATTCTCCATTTTTCATTTCTCTCTACCCATTCCCCTCTACCCTCTACCCTTTTCCTAACAACCAACGGCTGATAGTTTCTTCTTTCTTCTGTTCCAAAGTAAATCAATAAAAGCCTCAAGCCGCGTAATTACTCCCGCTCGCCCAGTTTGCTCATCGATAATTAAAGTAAGCACGGGGATATCTAACTCTTTGCAAATTTTGGGCAATACACTCTTAGCAATTATTTCCGGCATGCACGTGAAAGGCAGAAGCTGTATAACCCCATCGAAACCCTCCTCGGCAAACTTAACAATGTGTCCCACCGTTGTTTGGCCTTCTCCGCCCACAAAGTGTGAAAGATACGGTTTCGCAGCCTTTGCTAATTCATCGCTATCTATACCCATTACAGAATTTTTTTTCGACGGGCCCATCCAATCGGTTAAATAAACTGCCCGCTCAAGATAGATTCCCTTCTGCCCCAAGTATTCTTCGATGTCAAAGTTTACATAAGGCTCTAAAAGAGCATAAAATTCTCCAACTATGCCTATTTTTAGCGGACATCTACGCAAATCTTTTTCTACCTCATTTATCAAAGACAGAGCTTTCTCCCTCGCTTCCTTTATCTCATAAGGCGTTATAGCCTCTTTAAGAACCGCAAGGCCTTTTTTGTGAGCCACCGTAGTATCCCTGGAGTTTTTCTCAAAAGCCCTCCGCTTGAGGACCTCTCTTTCAACCTCATCAATTGCAACCGCCTTTTTCCACACTATACGTACCGCTTGTAAAATTTGCCAAAGCGTTTTTTTTGAAGCAATTTTTTTACATTTTCTGGCGAAATCTTTTATGTCTGCCATTGGCGGCTCGAGCGTAATCATCTCAAAATCATATCCCATATCATGCAATATCTTATTTTGAATTTCGGCATAAAAACCAAAGCGACATGGGCCAATTCCCCCAACCATAACCACTGCATCAGCCCCAGCTTCAAGCCCTTCAATAAGGTTACCTATTGTAACTTTAAGCGGAAAGCATGCAAACTCAGGAGCATACTTAACCCCCAA
Organism: Candidatus Oleimmundimicrobium americanum; assembly: GCA_002366545.1. GTDB lineage: Bacteria > Actinomycetota > Aquicultoria > UBA3085 > Oleimmundimicrobiaceae > Oleimmundimicrobium > Oleimmundimicrobium americanum. Next base: position 19,912 of record DFBH01000072.1, read on the forward strand.
ATTAATTGCCTTGGTGGTTGTTTTGGGAGGTAAAACAAAATCGACATCAAGCCGCGTAAAAAGATCCGAAAGAATAATATCTAAGGTCCCCATATGCGGAAACGTTATTTTCATGATTTTTCTTTCACCGCCTTGCGCGATATCATATCCGTAAAAGCCTCGAGACGAGTAACCAATCCCGCCTCACCGCTATGTTCATCTATCACAATTGGCATAATTGGAACAGAAAATCCTTTTTCTTTTGCCTCATGCTCAATTAAAATTTGAATTAACGAATCGGGCCCACATGCAAAAGAAAGCACATAAATTATTCCATCAACAGCTCTCGTGTCAAGCCAATGGAAAACCGCCCCGACAACATCCTTTTCGTAAGTCCAAAACAGTTTTTTTTGTAAGTTTGAAACAATTTCATTAATTATTTCGGGAGAGACCATCTCCGCAGTTAAAACTCTTATATCTTTTTTCTGAAGACGCTCTATGAGATTCATGCTCACATAAGAATCGAAAATGTTGTACGGATGGCCCACAACACCAATACGAAGTGGCCCCCTGGGAGCGGGAGAAAATCTTCCCGTCAGCGCTTCATTAAGCAAATGTCCATCGTGCAAAAGATTTTCAAAAGAGTTGAGTTTATTGAGACCCTTCTGGAAAGCCATAATTATTTTAAAAACGTTTTTCGTAAAAAAGCCACCTAACTCGTAGACTGAACGGTAGAATTCCCACAAACCAAGCTTAAGATCAAACGTAGGAGAAATAATCTGCGGTAAATCAACATCGAGTGCCCGTATCATATCCGGCAACCCCAAAAATTTGGGACATGTATAGGCACCACCCTCAACACTTACTATCCGAGGCACAAAGAGCGCATTCACCTTATCTTTAAGAGAAAGAACGTGCCCGTAAAAAACTTTCACGGGCAGACAAACTTCATTTTCAGCCGCTTCTGTACCAAGATTTAAGATTCTCTTATTTGTTTGAGGAGATAAGACAACTTCCGCGCCGAGTTCGGAGAAGAACGCATCCCACAGAGGAAAATATTTATAATAAAGTAACGCCCTCGGCACCCCAATTTTCATCTGGCCCCCCACCTTAGTGAAAACACCTAAATTATAACTCCAATTCACGCAAATAAACACCTGGGAATCGCCTCAGCAAAAAAAATTTGCTATTATTACACAAAATAAACAAACGGAGAATAAATGAGAACGAGAAAAATATTTGAAATAATTGCATTAGCCGCAATCATAATTCTTGTAAGTTGGGTTTGGATAGCAAAAGAACAGACTTATGTTAAGAAACCCTACGTCAAAGAGGATACTTTGATGGACACATATGTAACTATCAAAGCTTATGGAGAAAGCAAGAGCAAGGTTAAAAGAGCGGTTGATAAAGCAATGGCGGAGATTAAGCGCATCGATGTTTTAATGAATTTTTATGATAAAAATAGCGAAATCTCAAAGATAAATAAAAAGGATGGGGCAAATCCCATAAAAATTTCTACCGATACAATGAAAATAATTTCTCTTTCCCTCGCCTATGCAGAAAAAACCGGCGGGGCATTCGACCCAACAATTGGCGCTCTGACTTCCTTGTGGGACTTTGGAAAAGAAAAAACGCCCTCCGAGTCCGAAATGGAGAAAAATTTGCCTTTGGTGGACTATCACTTTATTGAGCTAAACAAAGAAAAGGAAACAATTTCCTTGCAAAAAGAAGGAATGAAACTGGATTTTGGCGGAGCAGCTAAAGGTTATGCCATAGACAAAGCAATGGATATTTTAATAAAAGAGGGTGTAAGCGGAGCATTAATTACAACGGGGAGCACCACCAAAGTCACGAGGCTCAAAGCAAAAAAAGATCTTTGGAAAATCGGAATTCAGAACCCTCGCTTTCACGACAATGAAGAGAATGTGATGGGAATAATTTCAACCACGGATAAAAGCATGAGCACATCAGGAGATTATCAACGGTATTTCACAAAAAATAAGGTCCGTTACCACCACATTCTGAACCCAAAAACGGGGATGCCCGCACAAGAATACATAAGCGTTACCATAATAACTGACCTTGGTGCCGCCGAAGCGGATATTCTATCAACGGCGGTATTCGTGATGGGTTATCCAGAAGGAATGGACTTCATAAAACAAAATAACAACATTGAGGGGATAATAGTTACCGCAGATGGCGCAGTTCATGTTTCCCCGGGACTTAGAGAAAAAGTTGAAGATTTAAAAGCACGGATTGAAGTGTAGATTAGCTGATGGCTGATGGCAAAGAGCGCGGAGCTTAGAGTTGAGAGTTTAAAGTATGAAAAAACCAGTAAAATAAACGCCACATCATCCCTCATTTCATTCCCCTCGGGTCGGACTTCATCTCGGAGGACTCCAGTCCGAGGGAGACCCTCCGAGGTCGAGACCGGGATGACCCCGCCACAGGCCCTGGAGAAACGAAGGGGAGAAACAAAGGGTCATTTTTAGGCTTAAAAATAGGCTGCTAACAAGCAGTCAAAAGATCGACTTACAGCCTCCAGCCGTTAACCTTCAGGAAAAAAATAAAAGCTTTTTACTGATTATGGTTTTTAAAACCCCCGTGGGTCGGATAAGGCGAAACTTGAGGTCACCCCGATGAAGCGAGCGGAAGGCTGGAAAGCCCTCTACAGGCGGGCAGGCATATGGACACATTGTTTTATTTAATCACTGTCTTTTTTTTAAGAGTAATTTTTTTCTTGGTTTTAAAACACCCCGTGGCTCTCGCTTAGAGCGACTCTGAGCACGCCGTCAAACGAGTGAAACTCGAGTAGCAGCGGCAAATTGCGTGTCTGAAGGTACAAATATAGCAATTTCGCAATGAGAGAACCGACTGAGCAGGCATGAGCCGTGCCTACCGGCAGGCAGGCAATCCAGAGCTGTTACCCACCCACAAAAAATAAATCTTGGGCGAGTAAGAAAATGAACAAATCAATCATCTAAACTTTTTTCAATTGCTTCGCTTTAAAGCGTACACACCGGGTAAACCAGTGGTTTATAGCACTAAGAAATGCCCGATATCAATATATTGATATCGGGCATAGCAAAGAGTAATTTTTAGAAACCAACTATTCCTTTTCCATCTCCGGCGTATATTTACCATAACGAGCAGCACCGTTAAGTTTGGCGCGTTTCAGCAATGCGGCTTGCGCGGCCGGAACATTTTCCTTTTTACCCAGCCATGCCTGAAGCGCTGGTTGCTGCAAGGCGCGGCCGTAGGAGAAGGAAAGTTCCCAAGGTTGATTGGGATAATTCGCGTTCATAGCATTCAGATTGGCGGTGGATTCTTCCGGACCTTGACCACCGGAAAGAAAATTGATGCTGGGTACAGCCGCCGGTACGGTGCGACGCAATTGTTTGACGGTGTTTTCCGCCACCTTTTCCGGACTGGCCTTCGGTGCATTCTCCTTGCCGGGAACCACCATGCTGGGTTTAAGAATAGTGTATTCCAAAATCACGCTGTAACGGTGCAGAGCGTGATAGATAGCATGCTGCACAGCCTCGGTTACTTCAAAACAGCGCTCAATTGTGTGTTCGCCGTCGATCAACACTTCCGGTTCCACGATGGGAACGATACCGACTGACTGACAAATAGCAGCGTAACGGGCCAGTACTTCGGCATTGGCTTCAATGCCAAGGCGTCCGGGATTATGGGTATCGATGGGGTAAACCTCGCGCCATTTAGCGAAACGCGCTCCTTGTTCTTTGTACACTTTGAGACGTTCACCGAGATTGTCGAGACCTTGGATAATAAGATCACCGGGGGAATTTACCAAAGGAATTTTACCCTTATCCACTTTAACACCGGGGACGATACCTTGACTTTCCGCCACCTCCGGAAGCAAAGTGCCATCGTCGCTCTTCTGAGTCAAAGTTTCCTCAAACAAAATGATACCGCTGACATAGTCACCAAGGTGAGGTGTGGTCAATATTAAACTGCGCCAAGCACGCCGATTTTCCTCGGTCGGTTCCACGCCAATGGACTTGAAGCGTTTGGTGATGGTGGGCTGACTCTCGTCCGCGGCCAAAATTCCCTTGCCTTTCTGCACCATATCTTCAATAGTGCTCTGCAAATCCGTCTGAATACTCATAGTTTGTTCCCTCCCGTATTGAAATTTATATTTTATTATATCTCTTATTATAATTAATGTTTTGATATGTTATCGACCTTTAGGTTTTTATCTTTAGTTTAAATTTAATTTTATTTTCCCAAAATTGTGATCTTTGAACCGTTAAACCAACAAGGCTAGGATTTATGTAGCTATCTATCTGGTGTTTTTTTATTGATTTTTCTGACAATTAAGTATTTTGCAGGCATTTATTTTTTTCAGTTTTTTTCTTTAACATGTAAAACAATTTCCGACTTAAAGCAAAATTTTAAACCAGGAAGATTGCAACTGACCGTTGCGTGCCAACCAAAAGCAATCAACGTCCGAATTGATCTCTATAAGTCATTTTGACCTCTCGTCTTCCGTAGAGCTTGTTCTGTTGAAAAAAAACGGGGATTGACGCAACCCAACTCAAGCTATCGGCCACGTTAACATTGCTCTCATTATGGAGAATAGACTAACTACACACCGATAACCCTATTCGGCTTTTAAGATTCAAACGAGATTATCTTTTAATTTTTTTGTGATAATCTTGAAGTGATTTTACCTTAACACTCTCGTTTTCAAGATACGCCGCGATGCCTTCAGCAGCTGCTTTGGCAGCAGCCGTCGTGGTTATGTAGGGTATTTTGTATTTTATTGCTGCTTTTCTTATATATGAATCGTCATGTTTGCCGCTTTTCCCCATGGGCGTGTTTATTATGAGATTTACTTCCTTGTTGTGGATTTCATCAAGGAGATTTGGTCTTCCTTCATGCATTTTTTTGACAACCATCGCTTCTATCCCGTTTTTAACAAGAAAATTGTGTGTTCCTTCTGTAGCTAATACCTTAAAACCTAATTTAGCTAATTTTTGCGCAACACCACATATTGCTTCTTTGTCTTTGGGCGCAACAGTAATTAAAACCGTTCCTTCTGTTGGTAATCTCTGCCCTGCTTCATCTTCGACTTTAAAGAAAGCAAGCCCAAATGAATCGGCTATACCAAGAACCTCTCCTGTCGACTTCATCTCAGGCCCGAGAACAGGATCAACCTCAAAAAACACGTTGAAGGGAAACACTACCTCTTTTACGCCAACATGATTATATTTGCGCTTCTTTAAGTTCAAATCCTTTAATTTCTTACCGATTATTAACTGTGTCGCAATTTTTGCCATTGAAATCCCCGTCACTTTTGAAACCAACGGCACAGTGCGGGAAGCTCTTGGATTCGCCTCTAAGATGTAGACAGTGTCATTATGGATAGCATACTGGATGTTCATTAGGCCTACAACATCAAGCTCTATCGCAATCTTTTTGGTATATTCCTCTATCGTTTTGACGTGTTTTTCGGGTATGGATATTGGGGGTATCGCACACGCACTGTCACCAGAATGTATGCCTGCAAGCTCTATGTGTTCCATTAAAGCAGGAACAAAAACGTCTTCTCCGTCCGCAAGAGCATCTGCCTCTGCTTCTATTGCATTTTCAAGAAACTTGTCTATTAGTATTGGACGGCCGGGAGATATTTCAACGGCGGCATTCATATAATCCGTAAGCATGGCGTCATCATAAACAATTTCCATCCCTCTGCCACCTAAAACATATGAGGGCCTAACCATGAGAGGATATCCTATCTTCTTTGCAACATTCAATGCCTCTTCAAGTGCAGTTACAGTATCACTTGCCGGCTGAGGAATCCCAAGTTTTGTCATCACTTCTTTGAACCTTTTTCTGTCCTCTGCAAGGTCAATGCTTTCAGGAGAAGTCCCCAAAATTGTCACTCCAGCAGCCTCCAGCTCTTTGGCAATATTAAGCGGAGTTTGCCCCCCAAACTGCACAATCACTCCAATTGGTTTTTCTTTGCCGTATATACTTAATACATCTTCAACGGTTAAGGGCTCAAAATACAGCTTATTGGAAGTATCATAATCCGTGGATACAGTCTCCGGATTGCAGTTGACCATTATTGACTCATACTCTTCATTTTTCAAGGTAAGTGCAGCATGCACACAAGTGTAATCAAACTCAATCCCCTGCCCAATCCTGTTTGGCCCACCACCGAGAATCATAACCTTGCGATTTGAGCTAACCGGAACCCTATCCGAAGCATTATATGTCGAGTAATAATAGGCTGCATCCGCACCACTAACCGGTACAGGTTCCCACGCCTCCACTTTACCAAGCTCAATTCTTCGTTTCCTAATCTTTTCTTCTGAAATATCTAAAATCTGACCCAAATATTTATCAGCAAAACCGTTTTCTTTCGCTTTAACCAATAATTTATCGGGAAGTTCTTTGTTTTTATATTTAAGTATCTCCTCTTCAAGCCCTACAAGTTCTTTCATCTGCTCAATAAACCAGGGCTTTATGTAGGTCTTCTTGTACATTTCTTCAACAGTCATGCCTTTACGTAATGCTTCATACATTATAAATTGTCTTTCCGACGTTGGATTATCAAGCATCTTTTTGAGTTCATCGAGAGGCAATTCATGGTAGTTTTTTGCAAACCCCAATCCGTACCTGTTTCGCTCCAATGACCTTATCGCTTTTTGGAGAGCTTCCTTATATGTTTTCCCGATACTCATTACTTCTCCAACAGCCCTCATCTCCGTGCCCAACTTGTCTTTGGCCCCGGGAAATTTTTCAAAAGCCCACCTTGCAAATTTAACAACGACATAATCGCCGGAAGGAGTATATTTATCAAGGGTCCCCTCGCGCCAGTAAGGAATTTCTTTAAGTGTCTCTCCCCCAGCCAACCTTGAAGAAATATACGCTATTGGAAAACCGGTAGCCTTCGATGCCAATGCAGACGACCGTGAGGTCCTAGGATTTATTTCAATTACAACTATTCTGCCATCTTTTGGATTGTGTGCAAACTGAACGTTTGTCCCGCCAATGACGCCAATAGCTTCCACTATTTTATATGAATAGTCCTGTAATTTTTTCTGAACTTTTTCCGATATCGTGAGCATCGGCGCAACACAAAAAGAATCTCCTGTATGAACACCCATCGCATCTACGTTTTCAATAAAGCAAACGGTAATTTTGTTGTTTTCTGAATCCCTTACCACTTCAAGTTCAAGTTCTTCCCATCCAATAACTGCTTCCTCTATTAAAATCTGACCGATAAGACTTGCAGAGATTCCCCTGTTTGCAATCATTTTAAGCTCTTCCTCATTATAGGTTATTCCACTGCCCATTCCGCCCATGGTGTAGGCGGGCCTCACAACAACGGGATAACCAAAATTCTTGGCAATTTTTAACGCTTCCTCCATACTGTATGCCGGCTCACTTCCGGGCATCGGAATACCAAGCTTGTTCATCGTTCTTTTAAACTCGATCCGGTCCTCTCCTCTTTCGATGGCATCAGCTTGTACTCCGACTATCTTGACATTGTGTTTCTTGAGAATTCCTCTTTTGGAAAGTTCCGCCGAAAGATTGAGGCCGGTTTGCCCACCAAGATTTGGTAGCAAGGCATCTGGTTTTTCTTTTTCGATGATTCTTTCTATGGTTTCAATGGTTAGAGGCTCAATATAAGTTGAATCTGCCATTTCAGGGTCTGTCATAATGGTGGCAGGATTGGAATTGACTAAAACAATCTTGTAACCCATTGACCGAAGAGCTTTGCAAGCTTGGGTTCCGGAATAATCAAACTCACAGGCCTGACCGATAACTATCGGCCCTGACCCGATTATCAATACTTTGTCTATACCTTCAATTTTTTTCTTGCTTTGTCCGTTATTTTGCATGCATTCTCTTTATTCGCTTTACTCTTATCTTTTCCCTATAAAATTATTGAATTTTTTTTCAAAAAACCCATTTATTTATAATACGAAAACTGTCAGGAGGCAATACAAAACAACAAATCCGAATATCTTTAAAAACATGACCTCTGGTTTTGCCCACCAAAATATTTCAATTTTTTCATTGCTGATCCAGAGAATTTTAGTCAATTTGGTCGATTAGACAAACTTATCCTGTCTTCGACTCTGAGGGATGAGCCCTCAGGCTCAGATTCGAATGAGAGTAAAATCGAAGGATTGGGTTTCTCAAGTTATTCAAGTTTGTCAGGCCTGGCCCTACCCTCCCTTATAGAATTCTCCTTCAGTCATTCGCTTGACCCCGTCTCTTTGCTAACTAATTTTTCTACCCTTCTAAATTTAAACTTACTCTTAAAGCTTGATTGGTTTGAGTAAGTCGTTCTGTGTCGAGCTCGCCCAATCTCTTAATTAGCCTGCCTTTATCAATGGTCAATAGTTGAGCCAGATTAACCATAGAGTCTTTATCTAATCCGGCTGAACCCTTGGGAATAAAAACGGTTACGGGGTAAACCCTGATTGTAGTCGTGATTGCAGCAGCTATAGTAGTTGAGCTGTACTCATTGCCAACATCATTTTGGATAATGAGGGCCGGGCGAATTCCCTTTTGCTCGCTTCCTCGTCCGGGATTGAAATTTACCAACCATATCTCTCCGCATTTAGGAAAGCTGCTACTTTTCATCCATGGCCTCGCTTCCATAATATATTATCTCTTCGGCTACTTTTAAGTTTTCTTCGGCCATGGCCCGATAACCGGTCTTTAATGACTCTTCAAGCTGCTTTTTTCTAAAAACCTTTATGGCTTCTTCAACCAAAGCGCTCCTACTAAGCTTGCGATTCTTTGCTTCCTCATCCAATTTTTTAACCAAATCACGCTCAACGGTGACCGTAAACTTAACTTTTGTCCCCACCATTTTCACCTCCAAATTATCATACCAATTATATATCCCTATGGTATGATAATCAAGAAGATAATTTAACTCAATCTTTATTGCTTACAAATTTCATAGCAAGTAAAAGTTTCTTTAAAACAAAATGCAATTAGTTTTTTAACCCCACATCTTCATATATCCAACAATGGTTCGTATAAATATTTTGCCCTATCAGAAAATCAACGATTCATAATATAAATTTTTTTTAGTCCAAGGAGAGTTAAATTGGAATTCACTTCATCTATGGTCTCACATTCACCCGTAATCAAGTTAGCCAACCCTCCTGTGGACACAACGGTGGGATTGTCTTTCATTTCTTGTTTCATTAAGTTAACGATTCTGTCCACTTGACCGGCGAAGCCAAACATTATCCCGGCCTGTAAACTTTCCACGGTGTTCTTCCCAATAATTTTTCGAGGAATTTTAAGATCAACCCGAGAAAGTTTTGCCGCCGCTTCGAAAAGAGCTTCAGAAGATATCTCAATACCCGGGGCAATAGCTCCTCCAACATACTCACCCTTGCTTGAGATAGCATCAAATGTTGTCGCCGTTCCAAAATCAACAACTATCACGGGCCCACCGTAAATATCGTAGGCGGCCACAGCATTTACAATCCTATCAGCGCCGACTTCGCGAGGATTATCATATAGGAGAGGTATCCCCGTTTTTATCCCGGGGCCTACTATGGTTGCTTTTAAGTTGAGAACGTTTTTAACCATCTCATCCAAAGAAGCAGTACAATGAGGCACAACTGAAGAAATAACCACCGCATCGATATCTCTCAAACTAAGACTTCGAAGGCTTAATAAATTGACTAAAGTTACAGCCAATTCGTCGGCTGTTTCTTCTTTATTCGTCGAGATGCGCCAACTGCAACAAAGATTATCCCCTTTAAACACACCGAAATTAGTTTGCGTATTTCCAACATCAACCGCTAAGAGCATATCAATCTCCTTTATCTAATTTATTTTTAAATTATATCAGATACCGATTAACGAGTAGAGCGTGGAGCCCCACGGCTAAAGCCGTGGCACCTCCAGCGCTTGCGGCGGAACCCGCCGAAGCTAACCCTCCTTCGCTAAAGCTACGGAGGGTTACCCACCTCATACGCATTCATCCATGGGTAAACCCGTGGCTTTCTGCGAAGGCGGGTAAAAGGAAAGCCAAAAGTCAGGAGTTAGGATTAAGAAGAGACCAATCGCTTCAAGCCATCTTCACAATAACCTAAATTTTTCCACTCACAATCTCTGCAGATGCTCTTCATAAAATTTAAATCTATGCGTTCCTTAATCAAAGCCATCACCCGGTTGAATTGAACAACAGTCCCCGATGATATCCCCAGTTTCTCAAATAAATTTAAATCCATCATCGTGGGTGAATTTTCGGCAAAGCCATTTTTCTTTTGGCACCTTCCTTCAATGTTGTGGAGACAATATTTGCAAACATCGTCACACCAATGAATGAGTCTAACCTCACGATTTCCATCGACACGAAAAACTGTGATTATTTTTTTCAAGTTTGCCACAAATTCCTCGCTATAACCTAAACCGCGAAATCCTAAAATGCAAAGAAGGTGATGAGCACGAAGCTCTATGACTTCCGTTTTACCCTTTAAAAACATAAAGGCTTTACCCTTTGGATTAAGAACGAAGCCAGTGCGGCCTTAATTAAATCCACTCCAATAAAGGGAAGAACCCCGACAAAAAATGCTTTGGAAAAGCTCAATTTTGCAACCGCCATAAGCTGTAAAACTCCGATTAGATAGATAATTAAAACACCTACTATTAAGGACAGGAATACCAAAAGATAATGTAATTTAAGCTTGCCCTCGATTAGTTTCCCTATCACATACGCGGCCAAGATAAAACCAAATATATAGCCCCCGGTTGGGCCGATTAGAACTCCGGCGCCTGACATTCCCCCTGCAAACACAGGAAGACCCAAACAACCAAGAAAAACGTAAACCATCTGACTTATAGCCCCCAGCTTGCTACCCAAAAGAGCACCAGCGAGAAGTACAAAGAAAACCTGGAGGGTCACCGGCACAAGACTAAAGGGAAGCGGAATCACCATAAAAGCCCCAACGGCCGTCAATGCCGCAAATAAAGCAACTAAAACCATACTCTTTACATCAATTTTCATAAAATTTCTCCTTTGTTAACCCATAATTTTTATTAGTTAACAATTTTAACAAAATAAAAACCCTGTGTAAAATTATTTTTTAATGGTTACATCACCTGAATAAACCGTGCGTATTTCACCGGAAGGCAACCTCAACAGCAAACCACCGTGTTCATCGATGTCAAGGGCTTCGCCCTCCATCTCTTTATCCAGAGCCAAAATTTTTACGCGCTTGCCCAACATTTCACAAAGATTTCTCCACTCCGACAACACCTTCTTAAAATCACCCTCTTTTAAAGAAAAGTAGGCCTTTTCGAACTCTTTTAATACGGTCTTAAACAAAATCACCCTGTCCACCTCAATTCCCAACAACTTTTTTAAGGTAGTCGCCTTATCCCGCAACTCCTCAGGAAAAACTTTCATATCAAAATTTACATTTATTCCCAATCCAACCACAACAAAATTTACTTTATCAGCCTCGGCACTCATCTCGGATAGAATGCCAACCACTTTTTTGCCATCAATAAGAACATCGTTTGGCCACTTAAGTTGAACTTTCAATCCGGTTTCAATCTCAATGGCTTTCGCGACAGCAACTCCGGTAAGGATTGTTATCTTGGAAGCATCGATTGGAGAAATTTCAGGACGCAAAATTATAGAAAACCATATTCCACCAGAGGGAGAAATCCACTTCCTCCCCAATCTACCTTTACCTTTAATTTGTTCCTCAGCTATAATGAGCGTCCCCTCCAAAACTCCATCAGCAGCGTAAGCCCTCGCCACATTATTTGTCGAAGAAACCTTATTAAAATGATAAATTTCCTTGTTAAAAAGGCCTGTTTTAAACTTATACCTTATCTCTGAGGCCAAAAGCTCATTAGATACTTTAATCAGCCTATAACCAAGCTTTGGAATAGCCTCTATTTGGTACCCTTCTTTCTTTAAACTCTGAATATTTTTCCAGATAGCAGTTCTGGACAAAGAAAGACTTCTGGAAATTTCCTCTCCTGAGATAAAATTGCCGAAATTATCTTTCAAGAAAAACAAAATGGCTTCTTTTGTAGACACTTTACACCCCTTTACGCTTTTTACCATAAAGATAAATTAAAATTAAAAAAACGATTATCAGCGCAAAAAATCCCCATCCTATATTGTTCACAATTTTAAGAAGGGTTTCCCAATTTTCTCCGAAAAAATAGCCGAGCGTTCCAATTAAAATTGTCCATGTGACAACCGCTCCCAAGGTATAAAAGAAAAATTTAACGTAATTCATCCTCGCGGCTCCGGCAAGAGGAGCAATAAATACCCTAATACCAGTGGCAAAACGTCCGATAAATACGGTTTTACCTCCATGAACATCGAAATACTGCTCCGCTTCCTTAATCCGCTTTTCCGATATAAAAAAATGTCTACCAAATTTTTCTATAAAGGGCCGTCCTTTTTTAATTCCAATAAAGTAACCAATGTTATTGCCAAGCAGAGCTCCCATAATACTTATAACCACCACGTAAAAGAAATTGAAATAACCGTAAGAAGCAAAAAACTTGCGAGAAGAAGAATGGTTTCCCCTGGAACAATCAGCCCCAAAAAAATCGTATTCTCCAGCAAAAGAACAAAAAATAGGATGTAATAGCCGTAAGCCTTAAAATAAAAGAAGATTGAATTTAGAATCTCTGTTCCCATAAATCAGCCTCTTAGCAATCAGCCTGAAATTAACCGAACGGCGAAACCGAAACGATCTCATTGGTAGGCAGGCAATGACAAAATTCAATAGCCTCTCAATCCGAGATGAGCTCAATGGAAATGTCTAAAGGCGATGCCGCATATGTTATTGCTCCCACGGAGATTCTGTTTACGCCGGTTTTTGCAACTTCTTCAACGTTATCAAGGGCGATGCCGCCCGATGCTTCAAGTATTGCATTCTCGCCAACCATCTTAACTGCTTTTCGCATATTCTCGATATCCATATTATCCAACATTATAATATCGGTGTTTGCTTCAAGCGCCTCTCTTACCTGACTCAAATTTTCCGTTTCCACTTCAACCTTTTCCCGAGGAAATTTCCGACGAGCAAGCTTTATGGCCCGCTTGATACTTCCGGCAGCCGCAATATGATTATCCTTTATTAAAATCGCGTCGTACAAACCCATCCGGTGGTTATAACCGCCCCCCACTTTAACAGCATATTTTTCAATTAATCTTAACCCCGGCGTCGTCTTCCTCGTATCATAGATATCAACTCCATACGGCTTTGCCTTTTCAGCAAACTCAGATGTTGAGGTAGCTATACCCGAAAGATGTTGAAGAAAATTAAGAGCCACCCTTTCAGCCGCTAAAATTCCGGAAACATTGCCCTCCAGCTCGGCAATTATTTCCCCTTTCTTAACTTTATCTCCATCTTTAACTTTAGGTTTAAAGATAATGGACTTATCTACCGTTTCAAAGACTTTGGCCGCAATCTTAATCCCCGCGATTAAACCCGAATCTTTACATTGGACAAACCCTTTGACCTTTTGTGATTTGAGGAAAATGGCTTTTGTAGTAATATCGCCGCGACCATTTAAGTCTTCATCCAAAGCAATTTTTATTATTTTTTCCAATTCTTTTTCTTCAAGCATCTTTCCCCACTAAAATTTCTAAATAAATTTTGAAAATTTTGGTTTTTGAAGACCCCGTTTTAAAATTATATGTTTTTTCCACTTAGAATCATTGGTTTCGGAGAAATCACTTCGGAAGTGAGCCCCTCGGCTCTCTTCCCTTATTAATGCCGCTTGAGCCATCAATTTTGCCACAGTGAGCATATTTTGAAGCTCAAATCCGCCAACCTCATCAAATTGAATTTTAAAAACCTCATCTTGTAAATCGGAGATTTTTATAAGAGCTTCTTTAAGCCCTTCCTTTGAACGAACAACCCCAACAAATGTGGTCATTATTTCACGCAACAATTCCTTGTGTTTGTCAACGTCGATATCTTTTTTATTCCCAAAAAAACTACAAGTTAAATCGGCATCGGATATTTCTTCTTTGGATATTTTCCCAATATCATCTTTTAATATTTTGTATATTCTCCCGCTAAAAACCAATCCCTCTAAAAGAGAATTGCTGGCCAACCTGTTGGCACCGTGGATACCCGTACAAGCTGTTTCCCCGCTTGCATACAGACCGGGCAAACTTGTTCTTCCAAAAGTATCCGTTTTAACTCCCCCCATCATGTAGTGAGCAACGGGTGAAACCGGAACCATATCTTTGCTTAAATTAAAACCGCTCTCTTTACATCTTTCATAAATCATCGGAAATCTCTTTTCCAATTTTTCCGCCGGTATATGAGTGGTATCCAGATAAACGTGGTCTTCTCCACATCTTTTCATTGCCTTAACAATTTCTCTTACCACAATATCTCTTGGAGCAAGCTCAGCCAAGGGATGAACTCCTACCATAAACCTATTTCCCGCACAGTCCCTTAAATAAGCTCCTTCTCCTCTTAGGGCTTCGGTAATTAAAAAACGGGGTCTCTCTTTATCATATAAACCCGTTGGATGAAATTGCATAAATTCCACGTCGCAGACTTCAGCTCCCGCCCGGTAGGCCATCGCTATTCCGTCACCTGTAGCCAGTAAAGGGCTGGTGGTAACTTTATAGAGCTGTCCACATCCACCGGTAGCCAAGATAACCGCCTTAGCAAAATAAACAATGGGATTTTTCTCTTCGGGCTCAAGGACTATGGCTCCAACACAACGGTTTTTATAAACTAAAAAATCTAAAACAAAAGTGTTTTCTTTAATTTGAATGTCTGAGCAAGACTTTACCTTTGAAACCAAAGTTGATTGAATTTCGCTTCCCGTTGAATCCCCGGTGTGAAGTATTCTGGATAAAGAATGGCCCCCCTCGCGAGCAAGTTCGATTTTGCCGCTTAACGCTCTGTCGAAATCGACACCAAGACTTATTAAATCATCGATGGAATCGCGGGCCTCGTTTACCAATACTCTGACGGCTTTGGGGTCACAAAGACCGGCACCTGCTTTCATTGTATCTTGGTAGTGAAGCTCGGGAGAATCTTTCTCACTCATCGCGGTTGCAACGCCACCTTGGGCATACCAGGTTGCCGTTTCTTTGAGTTTGCCTTTAGTAAGAAGGGTCACTTTATATTCTTGATGACTTTTAATAGCCGCAGTCAAGCCGGCAATTCCGCTTCCGATTATTAATAAATCGGATGACCGTTGCTTTAAATCCTTTGTACTAAAACCAATTAAACGATGTGGAACGTTCTTCAAATCATCATCCGCTTATCTCTATCATTTTATTTACTGCTCTTGCTGCTTTTACCCTTATTTCTTCCGAAACAACAACCCTGGGTTCCAAGTCTTTAAGAGATTTTTCCACTTTGTCAAGAGTAATAACTTTCATATCTTTGCAGATTGCACCCTTTATTTCAATGAATTTTTTTTCAGGATTTTCTTTCTGTAAACGATAAACCATTCCCACTTCTGTTCCAACGATAACCTCATCGGCTGAGGTTTTTTTCGCAAACTTAAGCATCCCTGATGTACCTAAAATCTCATCGGCTAAAGCAAGAACACTTGGACGACATTCCGGGTGGGCTATAAAAACAGCGTGGGGATGGCCTTCCTTAAGTTTCTCAACCTGCTCCGGCGTTATATCATTATGAGCGGGGCAACATCCATCCCAAAGAGTTATCTCCTTGTTCGTCTTGGAGGCAACATAGCTTCCAAGGTTTTTATCCGGCACAAAAATAATTTTCTTAAAATCGCGCACCGAATTAACAACCGCCAACGCATTTGCGGAGGTACAACACACATCGCTTTCCGCCTTCACGGCTGCGGGAGAATTTACATAGCAGACGACTGCAGCGTCAGGATATTCTTTCTTTTTCTCCCTTAAAGCTTCAACCGTTATCGTATCGGCCAATTGGCAACCAGCGTAGATATCCGGAAGCAAGATTATCTTCTCCGGGCTTAAAATATTGGCTGTTTCCGCCATAAAATAAACACCGCAAAAAACTATGACTTCGGCATCAATCTGCATAGCTTTACGAGAAAGGTCCAATGAATCACCAATAAAATCTGCGACGTCTTGAATCTCGGGCGGTTGATAATTGTGCGCAAATATAATTGCGTTTCTTTTCTTTTTGAGCAACTCAATATGTTCAATATATTCTCTCAATAATTTTCTCCCTCAACAAATATCGTATATTGCCTTGTAATCCTCGACATCAATCATACGATTCTTTTCATCTACGTGAACAATCCTGGGCATCAGTTTCTTTGCTTCTTTATCATCAACAATTATATATGACAAGATGATAATTTTATCTCCTTTGTGTACTAAACGCGCTGCAGCGCCGTTTACGCATACGGTCCCCGAACCAGCTGGACCTGCAATAGCATAAGTTTCAAGACGCGAACCGTTAGTAACATCGACCACCTGAACTTTTTCGTGATTTAGAATATCGGCAGCTTTGAGAAGATTCTCATCAACAGTTATGCTCCCAACATAATCTAAATTAGCTTCAGTAATTGTCGCTCTATGTATCTTGCCTTTTAACATCGTCCTAAAAATAAGCTATCACCTAATTTCCTTCAATTAAAACGTTGTCAATTAATCTCGCCTTCCCCACCCTTGCCGCCAAGGCAATCAACACATTCTCTTCTATCTTGGAAAGCTCTTGTAAATAAATATTATCACAGATGGATAGATACTCTAAATTAACCAGGGGTTCTTTTTTAATCAGCCTCTTCATTGCTTTTTTTATCACGATTGAATCCTTTTCTCCATTTTTCACCATTTCCGAAGCTAAATTAAGAGATTTATTTAAAACAAGGGCAGCTTCCCTTTCTCGAAGACCAAGAAATTTATTTCGAGAACTCATGGCCAAACCATCTTTTTCTCTTACAATCGGAACCCCGACTACCTGAATATCAAAATTCAAATCATCGACCATCTTTTTTATTGCCACAAGCTGTTGGTAGTCCTTCTCTCCAAAGTAAACAAAATCGGGTTGTATTATATTAAATAGTTTTGAAACAATCGTGGCAACCCCCCTGAAATGACCGGGCCTGTTGGCTCCACAAAGAACCTTTGTTATCTTTTCAACATCTACATAAGCTAAACATTCTCCCGAATACATTTCCTCAACACTCGGCAAAAATAGATAATCGACTCCAACTTCTTCGGCCATCTTTGAATCGTTTTTTAAATTTCTGGGATAAGTCTCAAAATCTTCGGAGGGGCCAAATTGGATGGGATTCACAAAAATACTTGTAACCACCACATCGCAGTTTTCTTTCGCTTTGCGCATCAAGGAAAGATGCCCCTCGTGAAAGTAGCCCATCGTCGGAACAAACCCTATTGTTTTACCGCTCTTTTTTTCTTGGTTTAAAGCCGCCCTAATTTCTTTTATGGTTGTAATTATTTTCATGAAACACCTTTAAGTCGGTAGTCTGTTAGTGGGGAGTGAGCAGTAAAGAGCTTTTTGGTTTACATCAATAAGATTGCCACGCCTTATAAAACAAGACTCGCAATGACGCCCTTGTTTCTTTTTATGTCAATTCATTAACATACATGATTTTTTTGCACTTTCAACTTAAATTTTTATGCTCTTTGCTCTCAACTCTAAGCTCCGTGCCTTTTTCATTTTCCATTTTCCAATTTCCCTCTACCCGTTCCCTTTTACCCTCATATATGCTCCCGACTACCGACTAACCACTATCGACTAACAAAACTCCTGCTCTTCGGAGGGGAATTTACCCGTTTTCACTTCCGAGATGTAGTCGGATACCGCCCTCTTAATTTCGTTGCTTAACCGTGCATACTGTTTAACAAACTTCGGCACAAATTTATCATACATCCCCAAAAGATCCTGAGTAACTAAAACTTGCCCGTCACATTCACGTCCGGCCCCAATCCCAATGATAGGAATCGAAACCGCTTTGGTAATATCCGTCGCAAGTTCTTTGGGAACACACTCCAATACAATTGAAAAAGCACCTGCTTCCTCAAGAATTTGTGCATCTTTAAGCAATTTTTTCTTTTGTTTCTCTTCTTTGCCCTGAACCTTAAAGCCTCCCATCTGATGTACCGACTGAGGAGTAAGCCCTAAATGACCCATCACCGGTATCCCCGCTTTAACAATTTTATCAACCTTATCCGCCACCTCTTCGCCGCCTTCAAGTTTTACCGCTTGAGCACCGGCTTCTTGCAAAAATCTTCCCGCATTTTTAAGAGCTTCATCCACATTTATTTGATATGACATAAAGGGCATATCGCCAACGACCATACTCGATTCTACCCCCTTGACCACCGCTTTTGTGTGATGAATCATATCATCCATGGTTACGGCCAAAGTATTTTCATATCCAAGCACAACCATCCCCAAGGAATCGCCGACTAAAATTAAATCCACTCCTATTTCATCCAAAAGTTTCGCGGTCAAATAATCATAGGCGGTGAGCATGGTTATTTTTTCGTTTCCTTTTTTCATTTTAGCAAGCTTGGTGACGGTAATTTTTTCTCTCATCTTCTACCCCTTATCTAAAAGTTGTTTAATTTTATCTGCTTGTTTCTCGTCTATGCTCCCTTTTTCAAGCGCCACCTCAACCGTATAATTGCCCAATTTCTCATAGAGATTTAAGGCCTCAGGCAGCTTCGACTTTAAAGCCGACAAATGCTTTTCAATTGTGCCCAAATCTCCGCGAGCAATCGGCCCGGTTAATGCTTGAGAAGTACCCTTCTGTTTTATATTTTTAAGCGTCCCTTCAACGAGAGGCCAAATTGCCTTAAGAGAAACTTCCTGCGATATTCCAATGCTCAAATATATTTCCTGGGCAAAGCGTAAAAGTGCCGCCAGATAGTTTGAGGTCACGCAAGCAGCAGCATGATAGAGCGGCTTATCCTCGTCTTTTATTACAACCGGCTCACCGCCGAGGTCTTTCACCAACTTAAAAACAAGAGGTTGAATTTTCTCCTCCGCGGTAACCCCAAAATATGCTCCCGGCAGTTGCTTTATTGCAAGGTCAATATCGACAAAAGACTGCATCGGGTGAATGCTTACCGTAAAGGCTCCCGCTTTCTCCGCGCTCTTTAGAACCTTCATTGAAAGCGCTCCGCTCATGTGTAAAATTACATTGCCGGCCTTAAACCCGTTTCCAAGCGCAATTTTTGCGCAAACTTTTTCAATTTGGTCATCTTGCGTGGTAATAAAAACCAAATCCCCCAAACTTGCAGCTTCAACAACATCAGTTGTAGTCAACCCTCCCGTATAGGGGAAAGCCCTGTCGAGAGACGCCTGTGTCCTGCTGGCAATGGCCGTTATATTATAACCTTTTGTTTTTAAAATATGACCAACGGCCGTTCCCACAACACCCGCGCCAATGATTGATACTCTTTTCTTCATTTTTTACTCCTAAAGTAAACTACCACTGGCCACAGGACAGGTGGCTTCCCTGCCCCCGATGCGGGCGGTATCCTACCGACTTAAGTCGGCCCTGGATTTTATTTAAATTTTTACTCTATCGTAAAATCATCAAATTAAACGCCATATCATTTTTAGGCTTAAAAATAGGTTTGCTTGGAACAAGCGCCGAAGCTGTTTGAGGGCGTAGCCTGAGTTCTGCAGGCGCCCAAGCAAGCCGTAGATTTTTAAGCCATTTAAAAAATGATCGGCCGCCCTTCTTTTGGTTCGTTTTCTTAGGCGAGTAAGAAAATGAACAAATAAAAATTATTTTTGTCCAGTAGACAATTATCCTTTGGATAAAAACTTTTTTCAATTGCTTCGCTTTAAAACGCGAGCACTGGATAAACCATTGGTTTATAATGCTAATAAAAAAATCTCCCGACCCGCAGAAGATTTAAATTTACCGCCATCTTCCGTCTCGGTCACAATGGATCCAAGCGGTTTAAAGGCATGCGCCAAAACCAATATGTTATTTAATAATATACCACTTAATTCTCCACCCTTCCAACCAGCTTAATCTCAAAAGAAGGAAGCTTATCTAAAAAGTGCTTCACGGACAAGCCCGAGGGAAGCTTGATGCCCGGGGCTATTTCTAAAAGAGGAACCAAAACAAAACTTCGCTTACACATTAAAGGATGGGGGATTTCTAAATTTTCCTCCTCGACTTCAAGTTCGCCATAGAGCAGGATATCTAAGTCTATAGTCCGGGGCCTCCACTTAATCTCCCTTTTTCTTTTGAGCAAATCTTCAATAAAGTTACAAATTTTAAGCAGCTCTCCGGGGGGAAGTGAGGTTTCAATCTCCAAGACCAAATTATAAAACTTCCTCTGTTCAACATAACCTTCAGGCTCCGTTTCGTAAATGGAAGACACCTTTTTAACATCAATATCTTTATGTTTTTTTAATAACCGTATTGCCGCACGCAAATAAGTTTTTCTATTGCCGATATTGGAGCCGAGACCAAGATAAACCTTAGTCATTCAACACCCCTTTTAGTTGAGAGTCGGTAGTAAGCTCTAATTAAAAAATAAAAATGTAAAATTGAAACCAAACAATAAAAGATAAAATTCTAAAATGCTTCCAACCCAAAGGGTTGTCCTCCGGACAAAAACTTTTTTAATTCTTAATTATCATTTTTCACTTTTCATTCTCCATTTTTCATTTAACTTTACCCTCTGCTATATGTTATTTACAGCTTCTTTATTCTTTTAACTTTTAACTATCAATTTCCCTTGAGCATCGCATCTGTCATTTTAGCAACGCGAGCCATCTCTTTCACATTGTGGACCCGAATGATGTTGGCCCCTTGAACTACAGAATATACAACGGTTGCAGCCGTTCCTTCTAATCTATCCTCGACGGGCAAATCAAGGGTTGCACCAATGAAAGATTTTCGAGAAGTACCCATCAAAATTGGATAACCCAAACTCTTTAACTCCGAAAATTTTTTCATAATCTCAAGATTGTGGTCCCGGGTCTTACCAAAACCAATGCCCGGATCAATGATAATCTTATCCTTTTGAACGCCGGCTTTTAGAGCAACCTCTGCTTGCTTCCTCAAAAAAGATATTATCTCCCCCATTACGCACTCATAATGGGGATTCTTTTGCATCGTCTTCGGAGTCCCTTGCATATGCATAATAATTACAGGAGCTCCGGTTTTCGCGACAAGCTCCGGCATTTTTTCATCCATCCTAAGTCCACTTATGTCATTTACAATTGTTGCTCCGGCCTCCAACGCCTCCTTGGCTACCTCGGTTTTGTAGGTATCAATTGATATCGGGCAATCGACTTCACAGGCCAACTTTTCTATAACCGGGACCACTCTCTTAATTTCCTCATTTATACCAACACTTTCTGCGCCCGGACGAGATGATTCTCCCCCAATGTCGATGATGTCCGCCCCTTCCTCAACCATCGCGATGCCGCGGGAAACGGCAACGTCGATGTCAAAATAAGT
>DFBH01000072.1:41424-60448 GCA_002366545.1 Candidatus Oleimmundimicrobium americanum
CCTTTGAAACATCCTTTAGCCCAAACGGTTGGCGAATCAATTTTTCACAAAGACGATTAAATTGGGCTATTGTGCCCGTTAAAATAACATCCGTAAGCTCATTTGTTAAATTATAAACTCTTTTTGATATGGCCGTTTCGCCTCCGCAAACAAGCATCTCTTGCTTTAAAACGTTGGCTTGGCGCGCCTCTAAACCATCCAATTTAATTACTCTAAAAATTGCCTTTGGAGTCATAATGTCGATACCCACGGAATCCACGCCCATCTTTCCAAAAGCGTTATTTATCTCACCCGGTTCATTTAAAAACAAAACTCTCGCGTTATGAGACAATTTTAATCTCTCCTTGCATGAATCAACGATAACGCTTCCTGTCGAGAAGCATCATTTGTTCGAAGAATTCCTCTCACAGCAGACGTAACAGTTAATGTCCCGGGTTTCTGAACACCCCTCATGCTCATGCAAAGATGCTCAGCCTCTACAACAACCAGAACGCCCAAAGGATCCAATGCTTTTACAAGATTGTTGGCAACAATTGTTGTTAACCTCTCTTGAACCTGAGGACGCTTTGAAACTATATCGATAACTCTCGCCAATTTACTAATCCCCGTTATTTTTCCATCTTTTCCCGGAATATATGCAACATGAGCTCTGCCGATAAAAGGCATCAAATGATGCTCGCAAACTGAATAAAATGGGATATCCTTAACCAAAACCATCTCATCGTGATTTTCGGAAAACATTACTTTAATTTCTTCGGAGGGATCCTTGTTTATTCCACAGAAAATCTCTTCACACATCCTGGCAACCCTGGAAGGCGTTTCCCTCACTCCTTCTCTATTTAAATCTTCCCCAATTCCTTCCAAAATGAGACGCACTCCCCGCTCAATTTTTTCCTTGTTCAAAAAACCACCTCCACTGCTTTAATTGGACACGGGTTTGACTAAGTATAATAAATAATATACTTTATTTCCCCAAATTAAAAAACTCAACACCGACTTAAAACAAAGGAGATTTGAACATCTGTGACGCCGCGCCTACCGGCAGGCGCAGTATCCTGCCCGCTGTGGACCCTGGATTTTATTTAAATTTTAACTTTGTCGTAAAATCGGTAAATTAAACGCCATATCATTTAAAAACAGCTACCAGACGTCAGTCTCCAGGAAAATAAGGGTATTGGGTAATGGGTAAAGTTGTTTTTTAAAACCCCGGTGGGTCGGACAAAGCGAAATTTGAGGCCGCCCCGATGAAGCGAGCGGAAGGCCGGAAAGCCCACCAGAGGTGGGCAGGCGAGCAAAGTGAGCGCCCGAGAATCTGTCTGAGCGCAAGCGAGTTATTCTCGGCCCGCCCGGAGCGAGTAAAGTCGCGGATACGGCCGAGTGCGAAGCGTGTTCGACCCATAAAAAAATAAAAATTATTTAAAAAACGCTTTTCACTTTAAAACGTATCGTCAGACCAGTATCTGGCACACCGGGTAAACCAGTGGTTTATAACACTAATAAAAAAGAGAGGATTTTAACCCTCTCTTTTTCAAATCTTAAGCGTACCTCTCAGCCATATCACCAATAATTGGAAGTTTCCACTTTTCACCCTGGTAAGCTTTGACCATAAGCATAATCCATAGTACCAGAAATGCAAGGCCGAGCAAGGGACTGACCAGCGCAAACAGCATTCCGAAGACGTCAGCAATAAAAGCAAGCATTGCGAGAACAATGTTTAAGGCGATCACGATCACAAACATCGCTATACTAAGAAGTATTGATTGCATGGCATGAAACCGCACATACTTATCTTCCTTTTCAATAAGAAAAAATATAAGTCCGGTAACCCAGCCAGCTAAGTAAGAAAGCAAAGCTGCCACTTTTGGGTCCATACCCGTACTTGATGTTTTTGGAGGAGTAATAGGTCCTTGTTCCATGTTTTTCACCTCCTTATTTATGTACTTTATGTTATCTTTCGTTAATCACAAACAAAATTCCTTTAATAAGAGAAAATACTCAGAGGTGACGAAACCGTATCAGTCTTTTATTTCTTAAATTAACAATTCGTCCTCTTTTTAGAGAAAGTAAGCTTGCCATTTTTTAGGGCAACCTTGACAACATCGCCTTCACCGAACCTGCCTCGAATAATTTCTGAAGAAAGTGGATTTTCGACAAGCCGCTGAATCGTTCTTCGAAGCGGACGAGCACCCAAAAGAGGATCGTAACCCTCTTTGGCCAAGAACTCCTTAGCTTCCCTGGCTACCTCTATATCCATCTCCCGTTCTTTAAGTTGCCCCCTTAACTCCTCCAGCATTAAATCAACAATGAAAAGAGTCTCTCTTTGAGTCAACTGGTGGAAAACTATCACTTCGTCTATGCGGTTTAAAAATTCCGGACGAAAACTTTTCTTAAGCTCGCCCATTATCGCCTTCTTCATTTCCTCATAAGACTGTGCCTCATCCTGTTCGCTTGTGAACCCCAGGCTACGACCCCTTTGAATAAGATGAGCTCCGAGGTTTGAGGTCATTATCACCACGGTATTTTTAAAATTAACTGTGCGACCTTGAGCATCCGTTAAACGCCCATCATCCAATATTTGAAGAAGGATATTAAATACATCGGGATGGGCCTTCTCGATTTCATCGAGAAGGATGACCGAATATGGCCGACGCCTTACAGCCTCCGTTAATTGCCCTCCTTCTTCGTAACCAATATAACCCGGAGGAGCCCCAACGAGCCTTGAGATCGTATGCCTTTCTTGATATTCAGACATATCTATTCTAATAAGAGCATCTTCGCTATCGAATAGAAATTCGGCCAAAGCCTTGCTGAGCTCAGTTTTTCCAACCCCGGTTGGACCAAGAAAGATAAAAGAACCAATGGGACGTTTTGGGTTTTTAAGCCCGGCCCTGGCCCTCCTGATAGCCTCGGAAACACGCTCTACAGCCTCACCCTGACCGATAACTCTCTTATGAAGCTCATCTTCCATCCGAATTAACTTTTCTGCCTCTTCTTCCAGCATCTTCGTTACAGGAATACCCGTCCAACTTGAAACAATGCCGGCTATATGCTCTGCATTCACCATAGCACTTTTAAGCCCTTTTTCGGTTAGCCAAGCTTCTTTCTTCTCATTAAACTCTTTTTGCACCTTATCCGTTTCATCTCTTATCTGAGCCGCTTTCTCATACCCCCTTGACTGCACAGCCGCCTCTCCTTCTTTAATCAATTCCATGAGATTGTTCTCAAGCTTGCGCAAATCAGGAGGCAACATAATTGATTCCAGCCGAAGTTTAGACGCAGCTTCGTCTATAAGATCAATTGCCTTATCGGGCAAAAACCTATCTGAAACATAGCGATGAGAAAGTTTGGCAGCGACCTCCAATGCTTCATCGCTTATCTTTATCCTATGATGCGCTTCATATCTATCTCGCAAACCCTTGAGTATCTCAATAGTTTGCTCGACCGTAGGCTCGTTAACCATCACCGGTTGGAACCTGCGCTCCAAAGCAGCATCTTTTTCAACATGTTTTCTGAATTCATCGAGAGTGGTTGCGCCCACACATTGCAGTTCCCCGCGCGCCAGCGCCGGCTTCAACATGCTGGAAGCATCCAAAGCCCCTTCAGCAGCACCGGCACCGACAACATTGTGAAGCTCATCAATAAAAACGATAATTTCCCTCGATGCTTTTTTTATCTCGTCCATCACGCCTTTTAAGCGCTCTTCAAACTCTCCTCTATATTTAGCTCCGGCAACCAAGCTCCCGAGATCTAAGGAAACAACGCGCTTCCCTTTTAAAATTTCAGGAACTTCGTTGTTGACAATTTTTTGAGCCAGCCCTTCAATTATCGCGGTCTTGCCGACACCGGGCTCTCCAATTAAAACAGGATTATTTTTGGTCCTTCGAGAAAGAATCTGAATAACCCTCTTAATCTCTTCATCTCGCCCTATTACAGGATCTAACTTACCTTCTTTTGCAAGTTCGGTGAGATCCCGGCTGTATTTTTTAAGCATCTTCTGTGAGGAGCCAAACACCTCATCGCTTATTCCCCCTTGCCTTATCTGACGCAAGGCACCATATATCTTATCTTCCGTTAAACCAAGTTCTCTAAGAACTATTGCCCCAGCTCCCTCACCTTCTTTTAAAACACCGAGAAGCAGGTGCTCGGTACCAACATAGCTATCTCCAAGCTTTTTAGCTTCTTCGGCAGCTATATCAACCGCTTTTTTAAATCTTGGCGTAAGAAAAATTTGTTCAACAAATCCTTGTGCTTTTTCCTTACGACTCAATTCAACCACATCATTTATTCTTATCCTTGCCTCACCAATATCTATCCCCAAAAGTGCAAAAATTTGGGGCACAATACCATCGGTTTGAGCAAGAAGACCAAGCAGCAAATGTTCGGTTCCCATTTGATTTTGGTTGGTCCTTCTCAAAGCATCTTGTGCTATCGTGATAGCCTCACGAGCTTTTTCCGTAAATTGTTCAAACATTTAAATCAACCTCGTTTAATTATTTATTCCACTTCACAAGTTTCCCTTTCGGAATAAAAACTATTTCCTTTTTATATTTTTTGCGTACCTCTTTGATTTCGCATTCCATCTCTTCCTGCATTTCAGTAAAACATTCTCCCA
Organism: Candidatus Oleimmundimicrobium americanum; assembly: GCA_002366545.1. Lineage (GTDB taxonomy): Bacteria > Actinomycetota > Aquicultoria > UBA3085 > Oleimmundimicrobiaceae > Oleimmundimicrobium > Oleimmundimicrobium americanum. Next base: position 46,037 of record DFBH01000072.1, read on the forward strand.
TCTCCGCAAGCTTCTTTCTCAACTCTTTCAAGTCCACATTTAGCTCCAAAATCATCTTCACGCCGGCAAGATTTATACCAAAATCTCGAGTTAGTTTCTGGATAGCCTTTAACCTTTCTATATCTTCATCCGAATAAAGCCGGGTGCTGCCGACGCTTCTGCCCGGACAAATTAATTTCTTTTGCTCATAAATCCTCAGCGTTTGCGGATGCATTCCTGCAAGCTCAGCTGCCACGCTAATCATATATAAACCTCTCTTGTCTTTCTTTACCATCTTTTTGCCTCTCACTCACAAGAGAACCGCACTTACATAAATTTTTTTAAGTGCTCTCTTGGATTTTCTTTACGCTTTTCGGCAAACTTTTTTAATATCTCTTTTTCTTCTTTATCCAGTTTCCTCGGAATAACCAATCTTACCTTCACCAGCATATCTCCTTTGCCCATCCCTTTAAGACGAGGAGCACCTTTGCCTTTCAATCTAAAAACCTGACCATCTTGTGTTCCTACCGGTATTTTCAAGGAAACAACCCCATTCGTCGTGGGAACTTTCACCTTAGTTCCTAAAACTGCTTCGGTAAAACTTATGGGTAAATCTAACAAAATATTACTGCCATCCCGTTTAAAAATAGAGTGAGAATTCACCCTGGTGATTACATACAGATCCCCGTGAGGTCCCCCTCTGTATCCGGCCTCACCTTTTCCCGGGAATCTAATCCTCGAGCCATCCGTAACCCCTGCAGGTATTTTCACCGCAATCGGCTCAGTTTTTTTTGCCCGACCTGTCCCCCGACAAACCGAGCAGGGATTATCGATGACAACTCCTCTGCCTAAACATTGTGGGCATGGTCTGCTTATGCTGAAAAACCCTTGATTTTGAGCTATCTGTCCTCTTCCTCCACAGGTAGGACATTTTTTTGGAAATGTACCTGGTTTAGCACCGGTTCCTCCACAATTAGAACAAACTTTCTCACGCATAACATTAATTTTGACGGCCGCTCCTTTTAAAGCCTGTTCAAAAGAGAGTTGAACATTATATTGAAGATCTCGACCTTTCTCGGGCGCTTCATAACCTCGCCTTTTCTTTCCTGTTCCAAAAAGATCAAAGATATCGGAGAATTGGCCAAAGTCGCCAGATGGTGCGCCAAAACCAAAATCCGCACCCGGGCGAAAGCCCGACTCAAAAAAGCGCGCACCCTGATCATATTCCTGTCTTTTCTTGGGATTTCCCAAAACTTCATAGGCTTCAGATATCTCTTTAAACTTCTCCTCTGATTTTTTCTTCTCGCCTTCCGAAGCTCGATCGGGATGATATTTACGCGCAAGCTTACGATAGGATTTTTTAATCTCATCCTGAGTTGATTTTTTATCTACACCTAATATTTCATAATAATCTTTACGTCTTCGGTTTGCCATCTTATTTCAACTTTCCATCTCTTAATTTAGTGTGCTTAATCTTTCGCTTAATTTTCTTCCTCTTTTTGTTCGTTGTTCTTTTCTTTTGATTCGCAGCCCTTAGCCACCTTAACAATAGCCGGTCTTAAAACTTTCCCTTTTAAAAGGTAACCTTTTTGTATGGCCTCAACCACCGTACCTTCTTCATGTTCATCGCTCTCAACCTGCATTAGCGCTTCGTGTTCTTGTGGATTAAAACGTTGTCCGGCGGAATCAATCGCCTCCAACCCCTCTTTTTTTAAACTATCTACAAGGTGAGAATAAACCATCTCTACACCCTTCTTAAAAGCCTCAAAATCAGCAGCATCTCGAGCAGAGCTCAAAGATCTTTCAAGGTTATCCAAAACAGGCAAGATTTTTATAACAATATCTTTGCAAGCAAACTCTAAAAAGTTAGTTTGCTCTCTAACAATCCTTTTCTTGTAGTTTTCAAACTCGGCTTGAAGATGTTTAAGTGTGTTGACATAATCCGCAAGCTCATTTTCCTTCTTTTTTATCTGCTCCTTAAGAAAAGTGTTTTCCTTTTTTAAATCCTTTTTTTTCTCTTTTTGCTCCGTTTTTTTCTCATTGCCCTTAGTAACTTTTTCTTCTTTTTCTTCGTTCATTAATCATACCTCCGACCTATAAGAGAAGAGGAAGGACTCATGCCTAAAGTGAGCCCTTCCTTCCACAATTTATTTTTTCTCTTCTTTTTTATCCTCATCGACTACTTCATAATCAGCATCTACGACTTCGCCTTCTGCAGAAGCGCCTGGTTGCTCTCCACCGGCTTCCGAACCACCCTGACCCTCTTTCTGCTGAGCTTGAGCATAAAGCACCTCTGCCAACTTATAGGACGCTTGTTGTAACTTCTCCGTAGCTTCTTTTATCTTCTGAACATCAGAGCCCTTAAGAGCTTCTTTAACTTCAGCCAAAGCACTTTCAACGTTTGTCTTATCATCAGCGCCAAGTTTATCGCCAACTTCTTTAAGACTTTTTTCGGTGGTGTATATTAAGTTATCAGCATTATTTCGAATTTCTGCTTCCTCTCTCCTCTTAGCATCCTCTTCAGCATGAGATTCAGATTCTTTAACCATTTTCTCAATATCATCGCTTGAAAGAGTGGATGTCCCTGTTACGGTCATTGTCTGCTCTTTGCCTGTGCCAAGATCTTTGGCGGACACATGCACAATTCCATTGGCATCAATATCGAAGGCCACCTCAATTTGCGGTATTCCTCTTGGCGCGGGAGGGATACCCACCAAATGAAAACGACCCAAGGTTTTATTGCCCACCACCATTGAACGCTCTCCTTGAAGAACATGAATTTCCACACTATTTTGCCCGTCATCAGCGGTGGTAAATATTTCACTTTTTCTAGTAGGAATAGTTGTGTTACGCTCAATCAACCTAGTGAATATTCCCCCTTTAGTCTCAATCCCAAGCGAAAGAGGGGTAACATCAAGCAATAGCACATCTTTTACCTCACCTTTAAGGACACCGGCTTGAATGGAAGCACCAACGGCTACCACCTCGTCAGGATTAACTCCTTTATGGGGTTCCTTCCCGGTTAGTTTTTTAACCAAATCACGCACAGCCGGCATACGAGTAGAACCACCCACAAGAATCACGTGATCAAGATCTTTAACATCGAGGCCGGCGTCTTTTAATGCTCGATTAAAAGAATTAGCACACTTTTCAAGCAAATCCGCAGTCATCTTCTGAAACTCGGACCTCGTTAAAGTTATATCGAGATGTAACGGACCCTGCTCCGTGGCCGTAATAAATGGTAGATTAATACTTGTAGTTTGCATTGTAGATAATTCACACTTGGCCTTCTCGGCAGCTTCTCTTAAACGCTGTAATGAAACCTTATCCTTTCTTAAATCAACACCATTCTTTGACTTAAAATCCTCGGCCATCCAATCAACAACTCTCTGATCCCAATCGTCTCCACCAAGATGTGTATCCCCACTGGTCGCTTTAACCTCGAAAACACCTTCTCCCAGGTCAAGAATGGAAATATCAAAAGTACCGCCGCCCAAATCAAAAACAAGTATTGTTTCCTCTTTCCCTTTACCTAAACCATAAGTAAGAGAAGCAGCCGTGGGCTCGTTGATGATTCTCAACACCTCAAGTCCCGCAACAACCCCCGCATCTTTGGTTGCTGTCCGCTGCGCATCGTCAAAGTAAGCAGGAACAGTTATAATAGCCTGCGTTACTTTTTCTCCAAGATAAGCCTCAGCATCCCTTTTTAGTTTCTGAAGAATAAATGCCGAAATTTGCTCGGGCGTGTACTCCTTATTTTCAATCTTTATCTTCTTTTTGGTCCCCATTTCTCTTTTGATAGATCTGATGGTGTGCTCCGGATTTACTATTGCCTGCCTTTTAGCCACTTCTCCCACAAGCACTTCACCTGTTTTAGAAAAGGCTACAACGGATGGCGTCACCCTGCCACCTTCTGCATTGGGTATAACGGTAGGCTCACCAGCTTCCAATGCTGCCATACAAGAATTAGTCGTGCCCAAATCAATCCCTAAAACTTTCCCCATTTCGCTCACTCCTCATAAAAATACTTTAAAATTTTAGTTCATTATTAATATAAAATCTAAGTCCAATATTGTCAAGTTTTTTAAAAAAATTTCTTGCTCATTGAAAATAAAGATTATAAAATCTTTTTTCAGATAAAATTAAAGGGAGAAGTTACGATACAGCAGTTTTAATAAAAAGCAGAGACTTCTTACTTGCCACGATAAATGCAACAGCAAGTGTACTAATTGGAATAATATCCCTTTTAAGCGGAATAGCCATAGGTCAAATACTTTAAAATTTCTCTTTACAAAACTTTTTTATTTTTGTATAAAGTTTTTAAACAGCAAATTAAGGAGGAGTAAATATGCCCAAACCAATTATTGACACCGACGAATGTACGGGATGTGGAATTTGTGTAGATGCTTGCCCCAATGATGTGCTTGAATTAATAGACGATGTATCAACCGTAGTTAATGAAGAAGCATGCACAGGATGTGGTGCTTGCGCAGAAGAATGTCCAATGGAAGCAATCAAAATAGAAGAAAATTAAATTTAAAAACAACTTAAATACTTAAAAGAAAAGCTGAGGCAAATGCCTCAGCTTTTCTTTACCATTTCTATAAAGTAATCATGAATTCTCTTATCCCCGGTTAACTCCGGGTGAAATGCTGTAACTAAAAGTCTTCCCTCTTGAGCCATTACAATTTTACCCTTAAATTTGGCCATAACGTGAACGTCTTTGCCAATTAACTCAATCCAGGGAGCTCTGATAAAAATCCCGGTAAACGGATTCTTCCCAATGCCGGGGATTTCCAGGTCCGCTTCAAAACTTTCCTTTTGTCGACCAAAAGCGTTTCTTCTAACCTCTATATTCATCAAGCCAAGAGTATATTTATTACCCCCAACAACCTTTTGTGCCAAGAGAATTAATCCAGCACATGTTCCATATATTGGCATTCCGTCTTTATAAAGCTCTTTTATAGCATCATCAAACCCATACTTTGCCATCAGCTTCCCAATGACCGTGCTCTCTCCACCGGGAATTATGAGTGCATCTATTTTGGAAAGCTCATGGGGTTTTTTTATAGAAACCCCATGAGCTCCAGAATTCTCTATCATTTGGATATGTTCCCTCACCGCACCTTGAAGAGAGAGCACACCAATATTTAACTTATTCAAAATTTCATTCTCCACTCCGGGATTTTAAATAAAGAAAGGCATTGATAGAAACGTGCTTACCATCCTCTGTGCTGTATTAACTTCTCTTTTTCAATTTCACTTATCTCAAGACCCGCCATTGCTTCACCGATACCCTTAGAAACCTCGGCGAGAACTTCCGGATCATTAAAATGCGTTGTAGCTTCAACAATTGCTTTAGCGCGTGCTTCAGGATTTTTTGACTTAAATATGCCTGAGCCCACAAAAACACCGTCCGCTCCCAACTGCATCATTAGGGCAGCATCGGCCGGGGTAGCTATTCCACCAGCCGAGAAGTTTACGACGGAAAGTTTTCCTGTCCGCGCTACTTCACACACAAGTTCGTAGGGAGCTTGCAATTTCTTGGCAGCCGACATCAATTCTTCTTTCTTTAGACTTTTCAGCCAACCGACTTCTCCCGTTATGGTCCGCATATGACGAACGGCTTCAACAACATTACCGGTTCCCGCTTCTCCCTTGGTCCGTATCATGGCCGCTCCTTCACCAATGCGTCTTAAGGCCTCCCCTAAATTTGTAGCTCCGCATACGAAAGGTACGGTAAAGTCGAACTTGTCAACGTGATTTGCTTCATCGGCAGGTGTGAGAACCTCGCTTTCATCAATATAATCCACTCCTAAAGACTCAAGAATTTGAGCCTCCACAAAATGCCCTATTCTCACCTTGGCCATTACGGGAATGCTAACCGCCTTCATAATTTCCTCGATAATCAGAGGATCAGCCATGCGAGCTACGCCTCCGGCGGCACGAATATCCGCAGGAACGCGCTCCAATGCCATAACCGCAACTGCGCCTGCCTCATCAGCTATTTTAGCCTGCTCAGCATTGGTAACATCCATAATCACGCCACCCTTGAGCATCTCAGCAAGCCCGGCCTTAACTTTAATGGTACCCCTTTTAACCATCAAATTACCTCCAAATATTTTCATTTAAACAACTCAATTTTACAAAATTAACTCAAAAGTAGCAAGATAAACGGCTTGCTTGAGTCCAACAAAAACCCTAAATTAAAATTTATCACAAAATCTTGATACAAACATGACTTCTTGACCGAATACCCAAAAAATAGTTTAATGTAGTTAATGTACCTTTACTTTTGGAGTACCTATGTTTGGATTTAGGGCTAATTCGGTAAGAGATGATTCTTTACTTTACTCAAATGTGTGGTCGCTATATAAAACATTAGCTCCAAAATTTTCAAATTTACCAAAAAAAGAGCAATCTTATCTAATAAAACATGCCATCGACACAGCTTACCATACTTCACAAATTGCCGAATCAATGGAGATTTCTTCACGAGAAATGCAATTTCTTGAAGCAGCGGCCCTGCTCCTTGATGTGGGAAAAACTGAAATACCGGTGAATATTCTCACTAAAAACAGCCCACTAACTCTCAAAGAGTATTGGACGGTTCAAACTCATCCCTTCTTTAGCGAGATGCTAACAAAGCCTTTAGACAAAAAAATTGCCTCTGTTATAAAAAAACACCACGAAAGAATAGACGGCCGTGGTTATCCGGGTGGCTGGAGGGAGGAAGAGATATGCCTTTCAGCAAGAATATTATCGGTGGCAGATAGCTACGCCGCTATGCGCTCGGACACCCCATACAGAAAAGCCTTAAACAAAATGGACGCGATGAAAGAGCTTGAAAGAGGGAAAAATAAACAATTTGACCCGGCAATTGTAAATGCATTTGGTGAAGCGTTAAACAAACCAAAAAACAAACTTAATGCTCTCCTTTTATTTCCTCTAACAAAACTACAATGTCTTAAAGACGCCGCTGCTTGTCTTACACCGCTACAAAGTGCGGCCGCAATAACCGGAGCTACCTTAGTTTTGAGCTTTGGAGCAGGTAAAACCCTTGCAGATAAAAGTAACGAGGCAAAGGCAAAATTTTTAGCTCAAGACGCGGAAATTAAAATTGCTCTCGAAATGAAAAGGGAGGATGAAAAATCCCTAATTCAAGAAGATATTACCATCTTTCAAAAAGAAACAAATCAAAAATCCTTGGCAAATGAGACTGCCGAGATCTTCTCAAAAAATGTTGGCGATGGTGCGGATAAAACTTCATTAAAACCCCAAACCAAAAAACAGGTTCAGACCAAGACCCAAACAATGAATCAAAGAAAAGCCCAAGCCGATATACTCAATTGCCCACCTCAAAATCAATATTGTGAGCCACAACAAACCCTCGATTCTAATCAAGGACCAAGACAAGAAAGAGAAGAGTCGCCATTCATTTGCCCAACACAAAATCCCGGATTTACAACTTCCAATGACGACACAAACACTGAAGAAAACAACATTTTTAATGATGGTAATGGCTCTGAAAACAGCGGTACTAATTCTAATAATTGCGAAGAAGACGTGCAAAATGATAGCTCGTTTATAAAAATTTCAGGGTGTGATAGTTCCAAGCATTAATTTTACAAGTCTCTTAAACCTGACATTTTGGACAAAAATGTGCGCTTCTTCCCCCTACTTTGATTCTTTTAATGAGAGAGCCGCATGCTTTGCAAGGCTTCCCCATCCTACGGTAAACCTTGTGACGAGGGACAAAATCCCCTTGTTTTCCAAATAAATCCACGTAATCATCCATCGAAGAGCCCCTATAACTGATGGCCGATGACATTATCTTTCTTATTCCCTCATGCAATCTGGCAATTTCATCTTCCTTTAAGGTGGCAACATTTCTTTCTGGATGGATACCGGCATAAAAAAGCGCTTCGTCTGAATAGATATTCCCTATTCCGGCTATAAAATGTTGATCCAGGAGAAGAGACTTGATCTTACCCGACCTTTTTCCGGCTAAAATATTGCGAAATTCATTGAGGCTCAGTTCCAAAGCTTCCGGCCCAAGTTTTTTCAGTTCCAACACTTCTTTAAGTTTCCCCGATACAAGCTTAACATACCCAAACCTTCTTAAATCCCAAAATCTCAACTGATGTCCATCATTCAAATTGAAAATTAGATGGGTATGTTTTTCTATAGGTACACTTGGCCTTAAAAGCAACAACCGTCCCGTCAATTTTAAATGTATCAGCAAGCTGTCTCCTGTAGATAGTTTGATAATTAAGATCTTTGCGCGCCTTTTTACATCCTTTATAAAAGCACCTTCTACCCTTTCTTTAAACTCCTCCACGGTGGTGTTTCCCAAGGGTTTATCCGATATTACTTTGGTGCTCTCTATTTTCTTTCCTTCAATCTCCTCTTTCATCTGTAATCTTATGGTTTCAACTTCCGGCAACTCAGGCATCTTAATCATCACCTTTTAAAAAGTTTCTTTTAAAACTTTTAAACTCAACACTTCCTACCCTAATATACTATATGCTCATCAAGGTCAACTTTCTTCTCAATTAAACGAGTTTTTAAAGGATAGCCCATGGGGATTACCGCCATAAGCTCATTTTTGGTCTCAAAAAAATCCTCGATGAATTCTTGTGGCATGAGAAGCGGCACACCGAGCCAAACGGCTCCAAGACCTCGGTCATGACACGCCAAAAGCATATTTTCTATGGCCGCCGCGATGCTCTGAACCTCCATTATATGAAGGGCCTCTTTTTTGCTTTGCCTAAAATATTTGCCTGCGGACTCACAAAAAGAACCATTGTTAAAAACAGTAACTATAACAGGAGCATCTTTAACCATTTTACCAGCATACTTTAACAATCTATTGACATAAAACCCCGTATATTCCTTATAACGTTCTTCCTTGGAGATACTCAAAAACATATCTCCAAGCTCGTCCTTTTTGTCCCCTTTAAGCACCACAAACTTCCACGGCTTGCTGTTGTGGGCAGAGGGCGCGCAACAACCGGCTTTAAGAATTTGCTTTAAAACATTATCGGGGATTGCCTCATCTTTAAAATGCCTGATGCTACGCCTTGTATTTATCGCTTCAATTGTTTCCATAGTTTCCTCCCAACAGATTTTTCAACACAAAACTCGTCCTTTTTACAAAAAATTTAAACTTTGGTCAACTCCTGTATCGAAAGAGGCTCGCCTTTTAATGAATCTCTTGAAAGCAAAATGGCACCAGACCTGCACTTTGTGACACATACCCCACATCCCATACATTTATCATAGTTTATCGCGACTTTGCTGCCATCCATTTCAATAGCACCGAAGGGACAAATTTCTAAACATAAGCCACATTTTAAACACACCCCTTCATCAATCTTTGCAACATAGCCAGACGAAGCAAGCATCGGAATATCGTAATCCTTAAAGGCTTTCATCCCGGCACAACAACAGCTGCAACAGTTGCAGATAGCATAAAACCTGTTTCCCATGGCGCTTTTAAACCATGCGGTGTGAATATGACCTCGCTCATCCTCCTCTTTTAAAATCTGAAGAGCTTCTTTCTTAGATATTCTCCTTGCTCCTTTAGTTTTATGCTCAATCACAAAACTCACAAAAGGTTCACCTACAATCAAACAAACATCCAGCGGTAAGCAGGGATTTTTCACCGAAAGACGGCAAGGACAATCAACCACTCCAACACTATCCGGATTCTTAATTATGATATCCCGCGCACGTTTGTAGGGAATAACTTGTTCGAGATCAACAAGAGAGACTTCTTTGTCTAATTTTATAAGAGACTCAGCGTCCGCAAGCTTGATGACCTTGCCGTGATAGGAACTTTTAAGCTGTCTTTTCGCCGAATTAACTGAAAAAAAAGGATTAATTCATAAATCTTACCCCCTGTTCTAAAAATGGACACGTATGTTTTAGGCCACTTCAAATAAAAATAGCCGTGAAGAAACCTTAAAGGACTTGTTAACCCGTGAAGCCGGGCAAACTCTTTGGTTGAGGTCTTGGCTTTTTTGGAAATAAAAAACCCCATAATCACACCAAGCAAAAAGGGGGTTAACGTTTTTCTTTTCTTCACACAATACCTCGTTTACCTCGTTCTAAAGTGAACCCATACTATATCAAAAAAATTTTAAGGGCCGCTACAAAAAGACTAATATTTCAGGATCGGCGGTAAATCTTTTAACGATTCTAAAATCATATAATCAGAGCCAAAAAACTTCGCCTTGACCAGATTATTAACGTAACTACTTAAACTGAAAATTGATTCGAAAAATGTTCTTTCGGGATATTCTTCGACAATTGGTTCCTCGATTCCAGCAAGTTTCGCTGCCTCATCAACTGCATCCTGATAATTTCCCAAAACATCCACCAACCCCAATTTCTTCGCCTGCATCCCGCTAAATAATTCCCCCGTGGCCAATTTTTTAACTTCCTCAACATCCAAATTTCTGCCTTCAGCCACTTCCTCTATGAACTGGCCATAAAGCTCATCTGAGAGAGTTTGCCACAACTTTTGTTCCTCCTCGGTCAACTCTCTTGAAAACATGTCTTTGTGTTTTCCCGACTTAATCGTTTGAGTCTTTATACCCAATTTCTCATAAAGTCCGCTTAAGTCCATAAATTGAGAAATAACTCCAATGCTCCCGGTCAGTGTTCCTTTTTTTGCAACAATTTTGTCCGCAGGAGCTGATATATAATATCCGCCCGAAGCAACCATATCCCCCATAAAAACGACTATTGGTTTTTCCATTCTCTTAATTTCCTGAGCAATTTCCTGAGAAGCAGCCACAGCTCCTCCCGGACTATTTATTTTTATAACGATGGCCTTAACTGCCGAATCATTTTTTGCCCTATCAAGTTGCTCCCGCACAAAATCCGGTGTAATTGCCACCGAAGCCATAAGCCCCTCTTCCCCTTCAGAAGCAATTGACCCGCTCAGTGAAATTACTGCCACCTTGTCCCCGCTTAACCCAATGCCTGTACCAAAAAGAAGAATGGCAACTACCGCTAAATAAAAAAGCAGAGCGATTCCCACAACTACACCAATTATTATTTTAGTTCTTTTCTTCATCCTAAGTCACCTGTTTCTTTTTCAATCCAATCCATAAATTCCATATTCCCTCCGCTAATATTAAACACGCTTATCGCGGGAATTTTATAACTGTGAATTTCCTTAACCTCTAATATAACATCTCTTGCTTTACTTTCTGTTGTTTTTGCAAAAATTAACGCCTCGGTGCCCTCACAAATCTTGCCTCCCCACCAATAATGAGACTCTACCCCCGGGACAATATTTACACAGGCAACAAGCCTTTTTTCAAGCAAGTCCCGAGCAATAAATCGAGCCTCTTTAATGTCCGATGCAGTTATATAAATTAAAGAGTAAGTCAATTTGCCTCCTTTTTTTGGTTGGTAGTCGTTAGTTGGGAGCGAGAAGTGAATTTAATTTTACGTTACAATTCTTCACTCTTTATTCTCCATTTTTTCGTAATGAGCTGCACCCTGCTTTTTGAACCGTTTTCTTAAACATCTAAGCGTAAGCGACAGTTTTAAATTGGCTGGCTACATACTCATCGGGAGTCATGTAGTCAAACGTTGAGTGTAAACGTTCTCCATTATAATAGGAAATCGCCTCATTGATAAGAGCAATCACCTCCTTTTCGGTTTTGGCATCGGCAAATACATCTCCCCATTCTTCTTTAAGGCGGCCAAAGAAGGATTCAACTTCCGGATTATCTGCCGGTGTCCCTTTCCTTGAGTAAGAGAGCGTAACCAAATCCTTTACAAGCGCTGTTACATAAGAGTAGCTGGTGTAGACCGATCCCTGATCCGAGTGGAAGATGACCTTCGATAAATCAACATTTATCTTTTTTAAGTACCTTCGCGCTTTTCGGTATGCGCCTATCACCAGCGAGATGCGAGGGCTTTTGTCAATTGTCCACCCCAGCAAGCGCTTGGTGTTAATATCGAGACACGCGGCAAGATAAACTTTGCCACTTCCATAGACTATCTCCGTAACATCGCAGCAGATAACTTGAAACGGAGTCGGACAAGAGATACCCCTGATAACATTGACCGACTCCCCAAAGCCATCTAATATTTTCTGGATGCCGCTTTTAGCTCGTCTTGTCTTGCGTTTTATAGCAAGCTTCCAGGCTCTAAGAAGTTTCCTTAAGACCTTGTGATTGATAATATATCCTCTCCTTTTAAGCTCAGCCTGAATTCTTCTGTATCCATAGCCCGGGTGCTTATCAACAATATCGGTGAGTTCCTTCTTCAGGTGCTCATATCGGGCAATCCAGTCTTTCTTGTTTAACTCGTAGTAATAGCTCGACTTGGCTACTCCCAAGAGAGCGAGACATCGTAAAAGACCATATTTTTTTGCATGTGCTTGTATGAGGGTAACTTTTACCTTTAACGGCAGGAGTAGTGCCGCAAGAAGTTTTTTGCCAATTCCAGCTCAACCGTTTGCTTGCCAATGATTTTTTGCAGTTCCTCAATCTGTTTGTAGGGATTGTTGGCAGGAGTTGGCTTTTCAAACAAGATATGTCCTTTATTGATAAGTTCTTGTCTCCACCTGCCGATAAGATTGGGGTTAAGATCATAGTCTCGCGCAATTTCAGCTACGGTGCGCTCACCCATCATGGCTTCTACCGCAACCTGGAACTTAAACTTTCCTGAATATCTCCTTCGATTTTTTCCCATGACAACCATTCCTTTCTTTTTTCATATTGTACCGGTTGCCACTCACTCTTAGCTATTAGTCCAATCTCAGGGGCTCAGATCCTAAGACCAAGCAATCCTACACCGGGTACATGGCATTTAGCCTTACCCCGTTTTAAAAATAAGCCAGCTATTCTTCCCCTTCCAACCGGTGTAAAGCAAAACATATTTACCTTTAAGCTTCTTTCCTTTGAGAGTAAATTCAATCTCTTTTGAAGTTCGTTTAATTAACTCATAATAACCCAAGTCCCAAATCTTAACGGTACCTGCTCCATATTCTCCTTCGGGAATCGTTCCCTCAAAATCAATATACTCAACAGGATGGTCTTCAACCTGTACCGCAAGACGCTTAATCTCTTTTTCAATTGGGACCCCTTTGGGAACAGCCCATGATTTTAAAACCCACTCTCCACCCTCCGATGAAGCAGGTATTTCAAGGCGAAAATCATGATGAAGACGGGTTGCGTGATGTTCTTGAACCACAAACCTATTTTGCCCCGTCTTCTTCATTTCACCTTTGGGTTCGGAGATCTTTTTAAATTTTCTCTTTTTCCAATATTCATCCAATCCCATGACAATTTCCTTAACTCATAATTAACAATTCTTCATTTAAATCTTCTTCCCTTTTTAACTTCACACAAAACAAACGGTCAAGTACTTAATAATTCTCTAAATTTTTTTGCATTATAAACCGCGTAGCCATAAGCATCGTTATTAAAGTAAGCGTATATATCCCTATTTTCACTCAACCATTTTTTTGCTTTGGCCGCCCAGTCCTGAAGCTCCTCATCAGAATAGTTGGAACCATAGAGAACTTCTCCACCGTGAAAACGCATGTAAACAAAGCCGGCCGTGGCAACTTCTTCGTAAGGCCAGCATCTTGAGTGCGCAACGCATAAAGAAAAATTATGTTTTCTCAAAACCTCATAGATTTCATCACGGAACCAGCTCTCGTGTCTAAACTCAAAAACGTGCTTGGTGTCCTTCGCGACCTTATTTTCCTCAAGAAGCTCACAAAATTTTTGTAATCTCTCGGCGTTAGCATGGAAATTCGGCGGAAGCTGCCAAAGAACAACTCCTAACTTTTCTTTAAGGCCTTTTGCTCTGCTAAAGAAAAGTTCGATGGAATCGTTGCAATCGGCAAGTTTCTTGATGTGGGTAATAAAACGGCTCCCTTTGAGAACAAAGATAAAATTTTCCGGAGTCCTTTTGTACCATCCCTCAAAAACCGACCCTTTGAGAAGTCTGTAGAAAGATACATTTAACTCTACCGTGTTGAAGTGCTCGGTGTAATACTCAAGCCATTTACGCTGAGGAATATCCTTAGGATAAAACACCCCATCGGACCAATGTTTGTAGCTAAAACCACTTGTTCCAATATAGATTTCAGGCATAATCTACTCCTCTTGCCTTATTTGCTTACAAGGTTATTTTAACTCTTTAACAAAAGAAGGGGTAAGGGTAAAGGGGAATGGGTAAAATTAAAAATGAAAATCGGAAAGGGCACGAAGTTTAGAGTATGGAAAAAGAAAGGTAACGGGTAGGGTTAGATGTACAGGTTAAGAGCTTATCGGACAGTTGACAGTTAAAAGCAATTAGCGGTCACTCCCCCTCTGGTATGATGAGATTGTTAAAAAAACATCTACCAAGCGAGGAAAAATGACCGCTAAAGAAAAGATAGCACAAAGGAAGTTA
>DFBH01000001.1 GCA_002366545.1 Candidatus Oleimmundimicrobium americanum
CAGTTGTCGTGCCAACGGCATTGCTGGGTAGCTATGTTTGGAAGGGATAACCGCTGAAAGCATCTAAGTGGGAAGCCCTCCCTAAGATTAGGTTTCCCATCCGAAATGGAGTAAGATCCCAGGTAGACTACCTGGTTGATAGGCCATAAGTGTAAGCCTGGTGACAGGTTTAGCTGAGTGGTACTAATAGATCGAGGACTTGACTTTTACTCGAATTTTGCTATGTAGTTTTGAAGGTACAAGCTGGATACCTAGTAACGTGAATACATGGTGACATAGGAAAAATCAACCATGTAGCCAGGTAACTATGTAACCAAGAAACCGATAATTTTCGGTGGCTATGGCGAGCGGGGTACACCTGTTCCCATTTCGAACACAGAAGTTAAGCCGCTCAGCGCCGATGGTACTGCACTGGAAACGGTGTGGGAGAGTAGGACGCCGCCGAATCTAATTTAAAAGAACCCTTTTTAAAAAGGGTTCTTTTTATTTTTCCAAAATCTATTTTTTCGTGGGTTGGGTAACAGCTCTGGATTGCCTGCCTGCCGGTAGGCAGGGTTGGCGCTCTCATAATGTCTGCTCGCCTCCGGAGGGTCGCTGTCTACCCAACCCACCCGGTTTTTAAAAAACCAATAGCAAGCTCTTATTTTTAATTTTCCCGGTGGCTGATTAGCCGGAGGCTGGAAACTGGCGGATGTTTTTTAAACCTCTTTCAACTTTGAATGGTTATTTGATTAGCAAGCCCCGAGAAACCATTAAAACCAAGGACGCGATAAAATTGCCTTTAACCCCCCAAAATCAACCACTTACCAAAAATTAGCGGTTTTTGCATTTTATTTGGAGTATATTTTAATTCCTTATTATGTTATTAAGGTTAATTAAAGGCTTAGTTGTTAAAACAAGGGGGTTTAAATTAAATGGAAGGTAAGAAAGAAATTGATTCAACGATGCGCGAGAAGAGGATATTTTATCCTCCAAAAGAGTTGGCGGAAAAAGCTTACATAAAAAGCATGGAGGAGTACGAAAAGCTCTATAAAGAGTCCGTGGAAGACCCTGAAGGTTTTTGGGGAAGGATGGCCGAAGAACACTTAAGCTGGTTTCGCAAATGGGATAAGGTGTTGGAGTGGGATTTTTCAAAAATAGGTGAGACTGAAGAACCTTACGTTGAATTTTTTAAAGGAGGTAAACTTAATGCCTCCTATAATTGTTTAGATAGGCACCTTAACTCCTGGAGAAGAAATAAGGCGGCTATCATTTGGCAAGGAGAGAAAGAGGAGGACAAGCGCACTCTTACTTATCAGCAGCTTCACTCAGAGGTTTGTCGATTCGCCCATGTATTGAAAAATCATGGGGTGAAGAAGGGCGATAGGGTGGCCTTGTTTTTGCCCATGATACCCGAATTAGCCATAGCGATGCTTGCTTGCGCGAGAATTGGGGCAATTCACTCCATTGTATTCTCAGCTTTTAGCGCCGATGCTTTAAAGAATAGGGTAATTGATTGTGAGGCCAAGCTGGTTGTTACCGCCAATGTTAGTTATCACAAAGGGAAAACTGTTAATTTAAAAGAAAAGGTTGACGAAGCTCTTTGTGATTGTGATGTAGTCGAGACAGTTATAGTTGTCCGCAAAGATAATTCAAAAACACATGTAGAGCCGGGAAGAGATCGCTGGTGGCATGAGGAAATGAATCACGCTGCGGTTTCAAATGTTTATGCTCCTGAAGTAATGGACGCAGAAGACCCCTTATTTATCCTTTATACGAGCGGCAGTACCGGAAAACCTAAAGGGGTTTTGCATACCACGGCGGGATATCTTCTCCATACGAATCTTACCTCTCGTTGGATATTTGACATTAAAGATGAGGATATTTTTTGGTGCACGGCGGATATAGGGTGGATAACGGGACATTCGTATATCGTATATGGTCCGCTAAGCATCGGTGCGACGGTTTTAATGTTCGAGGGCGTTCCCACCTATCCTGAGCCGGATAGATTTTGGGAAATAATTGAGGAAAACAAAGTAAATATTTTCTATACAGCCCCAACGGTTCTCCGGGCTTTAATGAGAATGGGAGATGATTGGCCAGATAGACATGATTTGTCGAGTCTTCGAGTGCTTGGAACGGTGGGCGAGCCGATAAACCCCGAGGCCTGGATGTGGTATTACAATGTAATCGGGAAAGAGAGATGCCCCGTCCTTGATACCTGGTGGCAAACGGAAACCGGTGGGATATTGATTACCCCGCTGGCAGGGGCCACTCCCACAAAACCAGGTTCGGCCTCAAAACCCTTCTTTGGCGTAGTGCCCGAGGTTTTAAGAAAAGACGGCACCAAAGCCGATGTAAACGAGGGGGGGCCTCTTGTAATTACAAAACCTTGGCCCGGAATGCTTCGGGGGATGTATGGCGATAAGAAGAATGAACGTGTAAAGCAGGTCTATTTCTCGATGTTCCCCGGAAAATATTTCACCAGTGATGGGTGCAGGGTAGATGAGGATGGATTTTACTGGTTGATGGGTCGAATCGATGACGTAATCAACGTTTCAGGACATAGGCTGGGAACCGCCGAGGTAGAAAGTGCCTTAGTTTCTCACGAATCTGTGGCCGAAGCGGCAGTTGTTGGTTTCCCGCACGAAATTAAAGGGCAAGGGATTTATTGTTATGTTACTCTAAAAGAGAGTGATGATCCCACCGATGAGCTTAAAAAAGAGCTCGTTTCTCACGTTAGAAAAGAGATAAGTCCCATCGCTACTCCGGATAAGATTCAGTTTGCCGACGCTTTGCCGAAAACACGTTCGGGGAAAATAATGCGGCGAATTTTAAGAAAGATAGCAGAAGGGCATATTGAAGCCATAGGAGATACTTCTACTTTAGCCGATCCTTCGGTAGTGGATACGTTGGTTAGAGAGAGACAATAAATTGTTTACACAAAAGGCCCGTGAAAACGGGCCTTTTTCTTTTAGCAAGAGTTTATTCTTTTTGCTTATCCAGTGATTTTTTTGTGGGCGGGCAACAGCTCCGGATTGCGCCCGCCCGCCTACGCCTATGACCCGCTGCGGGTTGGCGGGCAGGCGGGCCTACTCAGTCGATTCTCTCATTGCGAAATTGCTATTTGTCCTAAAGGACACGCAATTTGCCGCAGATGTTCGAATCTCCTTCGCTTAACGGCGTGCTCATATGTCGCTGTTTACCCGACCCACGGGGTTTAAAAAGCAAAAACAAAAAACAGCTTTGGCTTATTTCCTGAACGAGGAGCATTTTGTAGTGAACTCAAAATTTAATAGGTTGATATTGGTGAGCTATCGAAATGTCCGAGCAAACCTATTTTTACGCCTGAAAATGATATGGCAATGTTTTCAAATTTTAATGTTTTGCAATTTGAGCCTTTTGTTTTTAAGTTTTTATGGTTTATGCTAGATGTGTTTATCCATTGTTTAGGGGTTAAAAATGAGCGATAAAAATAAGTTAAGGATATATCTTAAGTGTGGCGAAGAGATTAAGAAGTACCTTTTGCTTATTGAAGGTTCTGATGGGAGCATATATTTAAAACCTTATTGCAAGGGGCACCTAAAGAAAGATATAGATGTTAAATTAAAAAAACATACAAAAAATGCAATAAATCTATTGGAACTGGAAAAAGAATTTCAAGTGCTTCCAACAAAAAAGCAGATTGACCATGTTTCTTATCACAAAGACGGGAATGCTCATGTAAAAGATACACCCTTTACATGTATAGACAAAGGAAACACACAAGTGTTTTCAGATTTTAATCACGGGAAACCATTGTTAATATGTTTTAATATCCCGCGACTTGAAAAAAATTATAAGAGAATTTCTGAAAAAGACAAAAGGAAAAGCCACCTTTTAGTTAATTTAAGTGAATTAGATATCTCTACTGTAAGGTTTGCTCTCTTTGTGATTGATAAAAATCATGAAGGAGAATTAATTAGACCGCCGGGGCATCATGAGCTATGTGAAATTAGACTTAAGAAGTACACTTTTCTTTTTGATTTTTATAATTTGAATGCAAAAAAAGAGAAAAACGGTTATTTTTCTAATGATGTGTTTATATTTCCACTTAATCAAAGCGAACCAGGTTTCAGTGTTTATTGATCAAATCGGTTTAAAGAATGGATAAAAAATAAGCGTGTTGCACAACATTGTCCAATATAGTAATTTATAAACTTAGCTGATTGAAAAGGAGGGGGAAAGACGGTGAAAATAACGGAGGATATGACAATTGCCCAAGTTATGCAAGCGAAGCCCGAAGCAGTGGATATTTTTCGCGAGCGCGGGATGGGTTGCATCGGATGCGCTATAGCTAGTGGTGAAACGCTTGCAGAGGCGGTAATGGTTCACGGATTAAATTTGCAGGAGCTATTGAACGAACTAAACAAGGGTAATGATGCATAAAAGGAACGAACCTATTGTTCCGGCAACAATGGGATATTTGAAGATATGCCTGGCGGCCATTATTTGGGGTTCGCTGGGCATATTTGTTAGGGCTATAAATTTGCCAATAACTGAGATAGTTTTTTTTCGAGTTATCTTTGCGGCCTCTGCTGTTTTTGTGGTTCTTGTGGCACAAAAAAGGTTGTTTCAATTAAAACTCAAAGGTCATCGTGGCTTGATGATGCTTAGATGTGGGGGTCTTACCATAAATTGGTTAATGTTTTTTTGTGCACTTAAATTTACAACAATTGCTAATGCTGTTTTGCTGACATATACTGCTCCAATTTTCATCGTGCTTTTGTCACCAATATTTTTAAAAGAAAAAATTGAATTAAAAACAGTCTTTTCTTTAATTTTATCTATGATTGGTATTACTTTAATAATCTTCCCGGGTCTTAAAATTGCTGCCGGAACTCATTTTTTTGGGATGATTTGTGCTTTAGGGTCGGCGATAACATATGCTCTCATTGTTATCGCAAACAAATATTTACTTAATGAGTACACCCCGGCATCTTTAGTTTTTTATGAGTCTTTTATCTCTTTTTTCATCTTAGTTCCCTTTATGTTTGTAAATTTTTCGGGACCAACCAATGGCGAATTGCTGATTTTAATTATAATGGGCGTTGTAAATACAGCTTTAGCTGCTTTTCTTTATACAAGCGGTCTTAAGCAGGTAAAAGCTCAGCATGCAGGTGTTCTTGCTTATCTTGATCCACTAACAGCCACGGTACTTGCAATTTTATTTCTTTCCGAAATTCCAACCGCTTACACGATAATCGGGGGAGTTTTTATTCTAATGGGCGGTTTGACTATAATTATCCAGAAACGTGTCGAGCAACTTCTTATACCTGATTAGATGAGCCTATTTGTAGGTGAGACCGATTAGGGTTGTCCGGGCTAGAAATATAAGCGGCGCAAGGAGCCACCACCATTTTTTAAATAAATTTTTCTCCAAAGTATGATTGTTTTGCATCATGACCCACAAATATCCAACGGTGTAGCCCAGAAAAACACCGGCCAAGATGTCGCTTAAGTAGTGCACGTTTAAATAAAGGCGATTAAATCCTACAATTAGGGCGTAGATTAACCAAATATGCTTCATTAGTTTAATTTTTTTATATTGGCTGAGTGAAGGCACCCACAGTAAAGCAACAATGCCGAAAAGTAAGGTCATGTGCCCGCTTGGGAAAGAAAAGGCATAATGGGTGGTCAAAGGTTTAATTGAAAGAACTTCATAAGGGCGCGGTCTTGACACAAGTATTTTTAGCATTTCTGAGATGAGGCTTGCCGAGGTGGTGCTCAGCCATATTACGGGTAGCCACCTTTCCTCTCTTTTAAATAAAAAGTAAATTGAAAGGATAACAAAAAAAAGATAAGCGGGCCAGAGTTCTTTAAATGGAAACACGAGAGAGGTTAAGCTCTCTATTCTATGTTTTGAAATAAGAATTGCGATTTGTCGATCGAAAATAAATGATAGGGTTAGAAGACAAATGGGAATGAATGGCTTGAGGCTAAAGCGCATAAGTTCTCCTAAGAAAATAAAAAGCCCCGCCAGCAGCGGGGCTTAGTTTGCAAATATAGCTAAATCTTAACTACGTTTGCGGCTTGCGGTTTCCCGTTATTTCCTTCTACGACTTCGAACTCAACTTTGTCTCCCTCGTAAATAACCTTGAAACCGTCGCCTCCGATAGCGGAAAAATGAACGAAAATGTCATCTCCGCCTTCTTGCTCAATGAAACCGTATCCTTTTTTTGCATTGAACCACTTGACCGTACCTTGAACCATTGTCTAACCTCCTACGACTCTAAAAAATATTACTGACCAAGAATAACTATTTTAACTGGGAAAGTCAATAAAAATTTAATTTTGTTTGTCAATTAGATGTTGACGCTGTTTTTTAAGGCTTCGTGAACAATGTCATAATGAATATAGCCACCCTTATGAAGGATGGTATCGCCGAGTTCAGGGTCCATTTTCATACTCGCGATACAGGGATAACTATGCCAATATTTGGCCACTATCCCGTCAATATTTTCATCCAGACTTTTGCCAATGAGTTTGTGGGCTACGAAATAGGTTGCTCCACAAGGGGCGCTTTTAATCACCTTTACCTTCTTTATGACGTTGTCTTTTGCTTTAATTTCAATTTCTGGTTTTCCTATCCGGAAGTGGTCGATGAATTTATTGATGCGAGGATGCCCTTCACTTTTTTCAAGCGAGCAAAAAGGTTTTGGGAAAGCACAGTCAATTCTAAGATTGGCGCAGATTTGCCTCAGCTTATTTCGGCCCCACCTTGTCAACCAATCAGGATGCTCGACTGGAATGATTATTCCTTTGGCCCCAGCTTCTTTTGCCATTTTCGGTAGCGATAACAGAATATCTTCATGGATATTTATGGCAAGCAATATGTTGTGAGGAGGGAATTTTGCAGGCAAATACTTTTCGGGGTCATCTATATAATAAAGCAATTCAGCCGGAAGTTTATGTATTCCCACAATATCTTCGGAAAAATTGAGATGATAATCCTTGCGGCAGTTAACGCATTCATCTCCGCAACCTGTGCAGACGGAAGACTCGTTTGTTAAATGTTTAATCAATTTTTTTGCATAGCCATCATCAAAAACAGAACAAAAAGGGGCAATTTCTTTTGGCGTCCACTTGTCGGGACAAATTATAAATATTTTCATTTTTTTATGTATTTAATCCCTTCGGTGTTTTACTGACTCTTATTATAGCGGATTAAAAACGTAAAAATACATGTAAAGTTTTAGTAAAAGAGAGCCCAAAGGAAAATTTATTTAAACGTGTAAGCTATGATCATATCTGAATTGTTTTAGTCGATTAAACCATACAATCTCTGCACTCACCCGTAAATTCCGAATCAGCTACAAGGAAACACGGTTCATCGGCAAGCTTTATGGGCTCACTGATGTAAAGAACCTGCTCTTTCTTGCTGCCATAGCGGTAAACTGTAATGCCCTTGCATTTAAGTTCGTATGCTAACATATATATTTTTTTTACATCATTTTGGGAAGCGTCTTCGGGCAAATTTACCGTTTTTGAAACGGCGTTATCCGTATATTTTTGGAATGCCGCTTGCATCTTGACGTGGTGTTCGGGGGGGATATCAAGAGCGGTTACGAATAGTGATTTAACATCTTCCGGTATCTCCTTAATATTCTGAATTGACCCTGAACATGAAACTTTTGTTAACAATTCTCTGCTATAAAAACCCCTTTCTTTTGCTATTTTTTCAAAGAGGTGATTTGATTCAAAGAGTCTAACTCCTTCCATTACATTTCTTACAAAGGATACGGCAAAAAGTGGCTCGATTCCGCTGGAGGTTCCGGCAATTATGCTTATTGTTCCCGTCGGGGCTATGGTTGTTGTGGTTGCGTTTCGCATGGTTTCAAAGCCAAGTTTATCCCAAATGCTCCCTTTAAAGTTAAGGAAAGAACCCCTTTTCTTACCCAGTTCCATAGATTTATTTCTGGCTTCTTCTGAGATAAATTTCATTAACTCTTCGCCGGTTTCTATGGCCTCTTCGGAGGAGTAGGGAATTCCAAACTGAATGAGCATCTCGGCAAAACCCATCACCCCTAAACCTATTTTCCTGTTTCCTTTGGTTATTTTCTCTATTTCGGGTAAAAGGAATTTGTTTGTATCTATTACATTGTCGAGGAAGTGAACTGCCGCTCGAACGGTTTTTTTAAGTTTTCTCCAGTCTATCTTGTTGTCGGTGACCATTTTTAAGAGATTTATGGAGCCGAGATTGCAGCTTTCGTATGGAAGCAGCATTTGCTCACCGCATGGGTTTGTGCTTTCAATTTTCCCTAACCTTGGAGTCTGATTATGCCGATTGATTTCGTCTATAAATACCATTCCCGGATCTCCCGTCTTCCAGGCGGCAAATGTTATTTGATCAAACATGTGTCTTGCGCGAAGCTTTTTAACAACCTTATGGGTGCGAGGGTTTATGAGGGAGTACAGCCCATCATTTTTAACTGCTTCCATGAATTCATCGGTGGCTGCAACCGAGAGATTGAAGTTGGTAAAACTTCCTTCCCTTTCTTTTGCTCCTATAAAATCCAGGATGTCGGGATGGTCGATGCGAAGAATGCCCATATTGGCGCCCCTTCTTCTCCCACCTTGTTTTATCACCTCGGTTGCGATGTCAAAAACCCGCATGAACGAAAGGGGCCCGGAAGCGACGCCCTTGGTTGTTTTAACCGCGTCGCCCTTCGGCCTTATCTTGGAGAAAGAGAAACCTGTTCCTCCTCCGCTCTTATGTATTAAGGCCATGTGCTTTACGGCATCGAATATTTCTTCTATCGAGTCTCCAACCGGCAATACGAAACACGCCGAAAGCTGTCCGATATCGGTTCCTGCATTCATCAACGTGGGAGAGTTGGGGAGGAATTCAAAATTTATCATCATTTGATAAAATTTCTCTTGAAGGAATTTTAAATCGACGTTTGGATTGTATCTTTTATCGATTTCTGCGATTATCTTGGCAACCCGGGCAAAAAGTTCTTTGGGGGATTCAATTACCTTGCCCTTATCATCTTTTAAGAGGTATCTTTTTTGGAGTACTTTAGCGGCATTTACTGTGAGTTTTAGTTCGTTCTGAACGCCCAATATCGTTTTTATCTCTCTTAATTCAGCTCTCTTTTGGCGGTAAATTATATAGGCTTTGGCCACCTTTGGGAGATTGGTTTTAATGAGCATGCGCTCAACAACATCCTGAACTTCTTCAACGGTTGGGATGACATCAGGTTTAGATTTTTTTTCTAAAATTTCAACAACTTTATTTGCAACTTTATTTGCCAGTTTTTCATTGGGCTCACCTACAGCCAAAGAGGCTTTATAGATGGCGGTTACAATTTTTGCCTTGTCAAAATCGACAATTCGCCCGTCTCTTTTGCGAATTTTTGGAATTTTATCCATTTTAATCCCTTTTTAATTTTATTTTACGACGATTATCTATTATAGTTAAAATTAAGCGGATACGGTTCTCTAATTCATAATATTTCATTCCCGAAGCACTATCAAGGAATGGGGGCATTCAAGGTTTTTGAGAAAAATCCGATAATTATTAGTGAATATGTTAATGTTAACAAAAGGTAGACTTTTCTCGTTTTTTTAGGAGGGGCATCGATGAATTTTATGGAGACGGGCATCCGAGGACTCGACCAAATTCTTGCCGGGGGATTGCCCGAAAGAAGTGCGGTTTTGGTGGAGGGCCCTCCGGGAAGCGGTAAAACCGCTTTGGGTTTGCAGTATGTTTATGAGGGGGCCACAAAATACAACCAGCCCGGCTTATATGTTACTTTTGAGCAATTTCCTCAAGATCTCTATAGAGACGCTTTAAATTTTGGCTGGGATTTAAAGAAACTGGAAAAAGAAAGAAAGCTTAAAATTATTTTCACATCCCCCGATATTTTTGAGAAGGACATCAAAGAGGTTGGAAGCTGGGTTGAAAAAATATTTTTTGATTTAAATATCCAACGAGTGGTGATTGACAGCATTACTCATTTCCAAAATCTTGCAAGCGATAAAGCAGAGAGGCGAAAGATGCTCTATGGTTTTTGTAATGCGCTCAAGCGCCAGAATGTAACCACCTTTTTCATTAAAGAGGCCGAACAAGGGGAATTGCCATTTGAGGAGTATCTTTTTGACGCCGTATTCAAGATGTCTTTTAAGGAGGCAGGAGCGACAAAGAATCGTTACATAGAGGTGAAGAAGGTAAGGGGTTGTGACCATGTTTTGGGGCAGCGCATTTTTCGCTTAACCGAGGAGGGCATAAAGGTGTTGCCTGATAGGTCAATTTTATCATTTTGCCCTGTTCCTCTCACCAAGGTTATCTCCACCGGAGCGCTGACGTTAGACGAGGCGCTTGGCGGCGGTCTTTGTTCTGGAGATATTGTACTCTTGGGAACAGATGGTCTCGCAAGTACTTGTGAAATTATAGGTGGCTTGGTTTCAGCGGCGGTTGAGCGGGGAGAGGGGTTGCTCATTTCTCCTTGTTCCCCCCATTGTTTTATGGATTTACCCAAGGCGCTAAAGATGCATGATGTGGATATGTTGGCTTTGGCAAGAGAGGATAAGTTGATCGGGGTTGATTTTTATCAAAGGGCGGTTCCGGAAGAGCTAAAAACTAATGTAATTAATGTTGGTCAGTTGGAGTTCATGGAATTTGTAAAGGTCTTTAACGAGATAAATAAGGAACTTATCAGCTCGTCCTTACCTTGGACGGTTGTTGAGGATGTGGATAGCTTAATTCTAAAATTTGGGGAGGAGCTAACAAAGAGTTGGCTGGCGAAACAAATTGCCCTTTTGCGTGTTCACGGGGGGCTGGTTGTACTATTTTGTAATTTAAATTCTGTTTCAGATTCAATGGGTGCGTTTCTTAATCAAAATTCCAGTGCGGTTATAGAATCGTGGTTTGAGGATAATTATCAATATCTTCAGGTAAACAAATCAACCTGCGGCAAGACTTCTCATCCTCTTGTTGTAAAAAGTATAGAAAAGACCCCTTTTTTTACTTTAGAATAGCGAGATTAAAATGAAATATGTTTTCGAGAGAGAATTTGATAAAGAAAAGAATATCGTAAGGATTAATGGGAAGGCGGCAATTGGCCACTGTCAGTATTACAACACGCTCATTTTAAAAACCATGGAGTCGTTTGGCTATGTGGATGGGCTAAAAATTTATGAAGAAGTGGCTGAGGAGGCAAACAGGGAAGCATTTAGCGATTACTTGAAAAATCATCCGGAGGTTGTAAGTTTGGATGATAAGTTGAGTGTCGCTTCAGATATGTACAGAACTTTTGGCTTTGGCTTGATAGAATTCAGCGACGTAGATGAAAAGGGGGCGAAGGTGGTTGCACCGGTTTCCCATTTTGCTCTTACTTGGAAGAAAAGGTGGGGGAAAAGATCCGCTCCCATTTGCTATTTTACCAAAGGTTATATTGCGGCGGTTCTTTCAGCTATCTTTGATAAGCCCTTCGGTAGTTATGAAGTAAAAGAGCTCGATTGTATTTCCATGGGAGACAGGATTTGTAGATTTGAGGTTAGGAGAATATAAAGTGGCCGTTGATGAAGAATTTATAATTGAACAGCTCACCAAAGCGGATTTGATAGGGGACGAAAGAGGATTGATATCCTTCTTTGGAACGTATCTTACTCAAATCTATGCCGATTTTTCCAATAAGATGTTTTTCCGTTTTCAAAAAGCATTGACTCCCCACCTTCAAAAGGCAGCCGGGGTTTTGTTGGCTAACGCTGTTCAAGAGTGTGGTTATTTTACCTTCAGGGGATTTATTGATTCTCCGGATTGGGAAGCTTTAATGGGTCCCATGATTGACACCGACGAGGACATGCTCTATGCGCTCGTCGCCCTCTGTAATGTTTTTGGGGTAGGCAAGTTGAAAGTTAAAGAACTTATCCCGGGTGAGCGTTTTGTGTGTGTTACTTATAATTCTATTGAGGCGGATGGTTATCTCAAAGAGTATGATAAGTCCGATAAATCTCAATGTTATACATTGACCGGTCTTTCGGCTGGACTTATGGATCTTGTTTATGGGCGAGAGTTCCCCCATGGTTTAAATACTTTTGAAGCAATTGAAACCAAATGCCGCGCCAAGGGCGACGAGTATTGCGAGTTTGTTGTTAAGAGAGCCACTTTTTGATTTTGATGCTCGTATAAAATTTTCAAATCTTCGATGAATCTCTATCTCGACAATCTTTCTCAAACTTTGGTTATAGTTATTTCGTTTTCATGATGATGCTCGTCGGAAAGGCGATTTATCTCAGAAAATATGCTTTTTAGTGAGCACGTGGCCCCTGATGTTTTCTTGATGGAATCTTCCAATAGTTGACTCAGACACTCACTCTCTGCAGAATCTACTATGTTTTTCCATTGTGAGAGATTTTTTTCAAGTAGTTCGTTTGCTTTAATCATCTGATGAAAAGCAAGTTTTAATTGAGTATAGTTGACTCCGTTTTCACACATTTTTCACACACCCCAATCACTATTTTTCTGTGAGAATTACTTTGTGGTCAAGTAGCTTTACCTCCTTGAACTTCGCATTTACAAATTTTTGCTCGCCAAAGAGGTCGATAAGTTGTAGCTTATCGTTTTCAGGCTTGATGGTTATCACATTTTCCATAAGCTCTTCTAACTTTCCGTCTTTTTCGAGATAGACTTTTGCTTCACACATTTATTGTTTTACCTCCTTTAAACCAAATTTTTCTTATCAACTTGGTGGCTTCTTCCATTAAGTGGGGCAGAGGTATCTGCTTCACTCCAATTAAATCAATATGCGGATGCGAGAGTGGTAATAAGATTTTTTTTGCATCAGAAACTGCAATTGATTCTGCCATTTTCGGAGTCAGTTCTCCCATAAATGAATTAGGGATGACGATAGATATTGGACCAATTATTACATCCGCTTTCTTTACGGAGAATGCCACGGCGTTTTCGCCGCTTGCTCCACGGTTGGCCCCGGCTTTCATCATGTTGCTTGTGGCAACGGCGTTTGTTCCCAGAACCATTATTTCGACTTTTTCAGGCAAATCTTCTCGGAGGCGAGCCACTATCTGATGGCCAATGCTTCCGCCCATACCATCTATTACTGCTATAATCATTGGATTATAACCACTCTGCCAGTTCTTCTATTAATTTTTTCTTCGGTACTGCTCCGATCATCTTTTTCTTCACATTTCCGTTTTCAAACAAAATTAATGTCGGGATACTCATAACTTCATACTCCCCGGCTGTTTCTTGCCCTTCGTCCACATTGAGTTTGCACACCTTTAGTTTATCGCCATATTCTGAGGATATTTCTTCAAGAATTGGAGCAAGTGCTCTGCAAGGGCCACACCAAGCGGCCCAAAAATCAACCAAAACAGGTTCTTTTGCTTCCAAAACTTCCTTTCCAAAATTGTCTTTATTTAGATGGACTATGTTTTCCTTACCCATGTTTGCCCCCCTTCTTAAGGACACATCTTAAGAATTTTCTCTCCATGTATCTTCAAGATATTTTTGTGCGGATATTTCTGCAAGTACGCCTTCTCCTACGGCTGCAGCTACTTGTTTTATTTTGTTTTCTCGAACATCTCCCGCTGCAAATACGCCGGGGAGTGAAGTTTGCAATTCACTATTTGTTATAATATATCCTTTTTTGTTTAATTTTAAAACATCTTTTACAAAGTTTGTGTTTGGGATGTTCCCAACGTAAAAGAAAACCCCGTCGACGGTTAATCTTTTTTCGTCCCCGTTTTTTTTGTTTCTGACGATACAGCCTTCAACTTTAGATTCCCCGATTATCTCTTTAATTTCTGAATCTAAAATTAGTTCTATTTTTTCATTATTAAAGACTCTTTCCTGGAAAATTTTGTCCGCTCTGAGCTGGTTTCGTCTGTGGACTATAAAAACCTTTGAGGCGAATCTGGTTAGAAACAAAGCTTCTTCGATCGCGGCGTTGCCTCCTCCAATGACGGCAACTTTTTTATCTTTAAAAAAAGCTCCGTCGCAAGTGGCGCAATAAGAGACACCCCTTCCGGTAAACTCTTTTTCACCCGGGATGTTTAACTTTGCAGGGTAAGCTCCTGTGGCTATAATAACAGTTTTTGTAAAGTAACTGTTTCCATCGAGTTTTATCTCGAATCCCTTGGCAATAATTTTTAAAGAGTTAACTTCTGAGAAGGTTAGAATTTCTACCCCAAATCTTTTCGATTGCTCCTCCATTTTTTGTGCAAGCTCCCGACCTGATATGCCAAGAGGAAACCCCGGGTAATTTTCGACATATTCCGTCGTTGCTATTTGCCCGCCGGGTAGCCCTTTTTCTAAAAGCAAGGTTTTTAGTTTTGCCCTTGCGGCGTATATGCCCGCTGTTAAGCCCGCTGGCCCGCCGCCTATTATTATTAGGTCATAAAAATCATTAGAATTATTCATTTCCACCTTCATTTTTTTTGATGGAAGCTTTTATTTGAGTGATGTTTTGTTTAGCGTCTTCAGCCGAAGGCCCTTCAGGGCAAAGCTCTAAATATTTTTCGAATTCTTTAAGGGCATTTTGGGGCTCATTTTTTCCTCTCCAAAAAACAATGCCCAGATTAAAATGTGCATTGGGGTGATTGGGGTCTATCTTTAAGACCTCTTGGAACTCGCGGATGGCAGCGTCGTTCATACCCAAATAAAAATAGGATATGCCAAGGTCAGTTCTTATATTTGTATTGTTTGGCTGTATCTCCAGGGCGCGTTGGTACGTGTTAATTGCCAGTTGATATTGTTTGGTGTCGAAATAGAGATTGCCCAGTCCCACTAATGCTTGGAGGTCATTGGGATTATCTTGAAGCACTTTAAGGTAATCGTTTTTTTTAGCTTGATATATCTCTTCCTCAAGAGTTGCCTCCGATGGTATTTCGCCGGATTTCTTTGATGTATTAAAAACTTTAAAATATAAAATACCAAAAATTGCCAAAATTAGGAAAACGGTTAGAATCCAAGGAACAACTCTTTTCCACGGTGTCCTTTTAAAAAAAGCCGATTCTTTTTTGGGCTCCACTTCTTTATGTTGAATGTTTATGCCCAAGGTTTGGGCTTTTAAAAGCATATTAAGGTCACTTGTTACGAGAGTTACTTTGCCCGGGTTCTTTTTGTGAATTTGGTAGGTTATTGCGAGTATGCGGTCATCTGTGCTTTTTAAACTCAAGGATTTGGGTATTTCTGCAGAAGTGATTAGGGTTGCTACCTTAATTAGAGCTCTGTTTTTTGCTTTAACTCCTTCGCTTAGCTTGCCTTTTTCTGAAAGTTCAAAGAGCATTCGTGAAACTTCTCGACCATGATACTTTAAATCACCGCTAACACGAGCAGTTTTTAATTTATCTATCTCTGAAAGGACCGTTTCAGGAACAATCACCTCAGCGTCGGGGAAAGAATAGATGATATTGGGTTCTTCCAAGAGGACGTTTGTGTCGAGGACAAAAATATGTTTCAAGTTTTTTCTCCTTAAACTTAGTAATTTCAGGCTCGGCAATTAATATATTATATCCTTTTTTCTTTTACCTGCCTATCTTGTAAATAATTCTAAAAAATAAGGAAATCAGGTTATCAGATATAATTTAATTATTGGGGAATGAACTTGCAGACGGAAAATAAAAAATGGTTGCGAACTACCTGTTCGCAGTGAGTTTATCAGGCAGTTTTCTTGTTGGCTCCACACGGAAGATTGCTAAAAAAGCAAGATAATTTGTCTATGGTTTTTTTCACGTCCGGGCTGCCGCAGCGGGGACATTTTAACTTTTGCTTTGGTTCTTTTTCCGGGATATTGAATAATAAGTGACACATTTGACATTCAAAGACTTCCATTTGAACTCACTCCTTAAGAATAAGGTATGGTCTCCTCTCGTTTTTGTCAAGGCAAGAAAGAGACCTCGTTTTCGTTTAAAGCGAAACAATTGAAAAAAAGTTTAAATGATTAATTTGTTCATTTTCTTACTCNNCGCCTAAGAAAACGAACCAAAAGAAGGGCGGCCGATCATTTTTTTACGGCTCCAAAATGTACGGTTGTTCAGGCGCCTGCAGAACTCGCCCCGATAAATCGGGGCTCAAACAGCTTCGGCTTATTTCCTGAACAGCCTATTTTTACACCTAAAAATGATATGGCAATTAAATAAAAAATGCCCTCATATGCTTGCCCGCCGGAGCATTGCCGGAGGAGGGTCGCCGTCAAACAACCCGCTGGGATTTTAAAACCAAAATCAATAAAAAGCTTTTATTTTTGATTTTCCTGGCGGCTGTTTTTAAACGATATGGCAAGTGGCTTATGGCAGATGGCGGATAGCGGATAGCAAATGGTAATTAGAGATGTAGTGACCAGAAAACTAGGGCGGTCTTTGCGAGCGACCGAAGGGAGCGCGGCAATCTCTACCTTTATTCACCCTCCATGGATAGGAGGGTGAATAAAGGTTAAATAGCCTGGAGTTAGGACTATTTCTTGTTAAATATGATAGTTTGTAGGGGAGGGTGAGACAAACTACCCAAAGAAACAGCCATTGGGGTCTTCGTCAATCTCTTTAATGGCTGTTTCAAAAGATGAGTATTCATCATAACCATGCCACTTTAGGTCACTTCTCATCCAATAAAGTTTCCAGATATTCCGGCTCTTAATGTACTGAATCTTGGCACATTTCTCCAAATAGGGTTCCTTGATGGGATCCCTATCCCCGTAAGGTTGGCGCCGATATCCAACGATATAACCATTTCTGACTTTAACTATTTTGAGAGGAAGTTTGGGATAGTCTCTGTGTTTGAGGGCCTGATAGATTTTCCGCTGAATGAAGTCAGCTTTTTGCTCCTTGTTTTCCTCGTTAAATTCCATTCCTTAATCCTCCTTCTTCTGTAACTACAAATTCTTATATGCGTTACCTCTTGGCAGAATATCCACAATAAAGACGCGAGAATCTGAAAAGTTTACCGTAAAAATTATGCGGAAATCCCCAACTCTTTTCCTGAAAGCTTCGTAACCTTTTAATTTGACCACATTTCTTTGCAGAGGGTCTTCGGTAATTTCGTCGATAGCTTCTTTTAGGCGCTCGATATGTTTTCGGTCAAGTCTTTTTAAATTTTTGAGGGCGTTTTTAGAGAGCTCTACCTTAAAGGGCACTCTTTATCCTTTCCCAATCCACCGGTTCGTCCTCGAGAATGTCTTTTTGCTGCTTTTTAAGCGCTTCTAACTCGTTGGGAAGCGGTTCCTCTACGGGAAGGGATTTAACCTTGGCGTTAAAGACAAGCTCTTTGATAAGTCTTTTAATTAGGCCTTGCTTGGCATAACCTCGCTTTTTGCAGAATCTGTCGAACTCCTGAAAAAGCTCGTCGTCAAGTCTTACTATTACTGATTTCATATTCATCACCTTGATATATTATAGTTGCATTTGATAGTAATTACAATCATTTCTTTGTTGCCATCAGAACAATGAATTGGTTAACGTTTTGAGGGAGGCTAAACACTCTTAACATAAATGTTAAGATTAGAACAAAAATGTTAAGGAATAATCATAAGATTTAATTTTTCTCAGGAAGATTGGTTTTCAAATCTGAGGCCGAAAAAGCTCTGAAAGATGCAGAAAGACTGCTTGCATTTGCCCGAAGTAAACTACCGTAATCTGTTTCGTGTTTTATGCATCTTGGATCAAAGGACAAAAACCCTATATTTCAAGATATAGTCCTTCCCGGCACGGTTAAGTCGCCAATTACCAGGCTATTACCGAATTATCGATAATTCGGTAATAGCTTAGAATTAGAACTATTTCTTGTCAAATGTAGTGGCTAGCAGAGGATTCAGAGGAGTCGTAGGGCTCATGTTAGCTGCGCTACTCATAATAAAAACCCAAATCTATTACGGGGGCGAATGTTTCAAGCCACTCAATGAAAAGTCCAAACATGGTAAAAGCTGCTCGACAAGCTGGCTCGAGTTTCTTGTTGGTTGCTCCGTAGCCGTGCTTCCATAGATTATGAACGATACGATTTCGGCGGCGATTGAACTGGATAAGTTCGTCCACGAAAGTCGTACGAACTTGCCCGCGATCTTTTAGATATTGTTCGTAAGTAGTGACAAGGTCATTAAAACTTTCTCGACCTGTTTGGCTAAGAAATGCTCGCAATAATGCCTCAACGAGTGAATGAATCAAAAGTAAACAAAGAACATAATCGCTACGGTTATAGGCAGCACGAGCCACGGCTTCATTTTCAGCTATGATATTCGCATCTATTATAAGATTACGTTCTTGGCTCATGATAATCAGAAGTCCTTCTAAGTTGTGCAGCTAACATTCCGAGCGTATTTGAAATTTCTCGAAAGGGAATTTGGACGCAGCGTAGAGAAGCCTTTTACCCGCTGTTATCTGATGCGGTGCTATATAATTTAATCTGTTCAATAGCTTGATCTATAAGATTTACAATCTCGTTTCCAAATACGTTAAAAGCATCTATTGATTTGCCTCCATCAATATAAAAGCGAGTTCTCCCTAATTCGGATAATTTAACTGCAATTTCGACTATGCAATGAGTCAATTCAGATGGGACATCGGATGGTCGGTGAGAAGAAATTGTTAGAATCTGTGCACCAATGATACCGATTCTATTTTTCAAGTCTGCAAGAAATGGATTGACCAGTTTTGCATGTTTCCCAGCGTAAATAGATGTCCATAGGGTCTTAAACTCAACTAATCTTGCTAAGGCGGTAGATTCCCACATCCCTGGTTCTAACTGCAAATTAGTGATTAAAAACTGTGGATTCTTAAGCCAAATACCATCAGACAAGTTATCCGTCATTTTCTCCAATCTATTACTTACCCTATTATTATGTTTTACGAGTTTTTCGATTTCTTGTACGAGTTCATGTAATCCTTTCTCAACAATAAAACTTAAACCTTTGTATGCAGACAGATCCATTGTCTGTTCTGTAGTTCTTGGTTCTGTTCGCAATCCTCCAGAATAGGTAACTTTTGCAGTATAACTTAACGGTAGGCTTTCATTTTTAAAGTAGGATATCGTAGTATCAAAAAAGGTTCGTATTTCATATCCTGGGGGAATTGAACCAATTCCATCTTTTATGAGAGACACATTGTTTACCTCTTCCACATCACTATTCATAAGTTTAGGATTAAATTCTAGCTTTACATTTCTGGCTACACTTTTGCCCACATTTTTTATAACCAGATATATCAAATGCTTTCCATAAGGTACATCAAAGTAAGTAACCACATATGGAGCGATTTCTTGATCTCTGGACTCTTTCATCTCTTGAAGAGTCTTTTCTGATACTTTTGTTGATTCCTGTGTAGCAGAAGCAATATGCCATGTCTTTACCACATATATGATCAAAGCGATTAGTGTTGCTATTTGAACTATTACAAGAGCAATATCTATGGCTTCTTTATCCATATCCCACCACCTCTCGTTTTCCAATATAGCGATTTTCTTCTTAAGCACTGTTTCAGATAGCTTATTCATATCTGAACTTAAACTCGGACACGCCCCGTTTAAATAATATTCGAAACGAAGTAGATGAATCCCTTGTTTACTTTTTCTCAGTCTTTGGTGATGGCTGTAATTTACTTGGTTGAGGTTTAACTGGTGGTTTTGGTGGAACGAACCCCTTTTGTTCTTTACGTGGTTGAGTGGGTTTTGGCGTTTTGTTAGACATTGTTTATCTCCTTTCCTTTATGGAAAATTATTGATGCTAAACAAAACAAGATGTATCACGCCGACAATAAAGAAAACTATGGAAAGCCAATTTAGCCAGTTAGTAATTATCGCTTGCCAATTTTTCAGTTTCTGGGCAGATTTTTTATTTTCGTAATATTGGTCGATAATCTCACGTTGCCTTCTTAGGGCAGATTGGCTCAAGAGAAAAGAAGACAATGTAGAAAGAAGTGCCAGGATAAAGCCACTCCACGCTACATAAAGCAGCTTTTCGACTTGTGGTGTAGGCGTTAACTGCTGGATAAAGGTAATTGACAGACCAATGGCACTGGCAGACAAAGTAAGAATAGCTTTATCAAAACTTTTTGAGCCCTCAACCTCAGCATTTATCAATAATTTTCGTTCTTCCAGGTATTCTTGTCTCTCTTTTTCCTCGGCGTTATTAGGCAAGCTTTCTACTCCTCCTCAACTATCTTAATTTCTTCTTCCGTCAGCCCATACAGTTCATAAACCGATTGGTCGATTTGGTGGTCGGTGGTGGTGATTTGGCGTTGGATTATGGTTTTATCGTGGTCGGTTTTGGCTGTTGCCAGTTGTTTGTGTAGTGTCAGCATTTGCTCAACGAGTTTGACCATTTTGTCGTGGTGAGCTTTGTCGTTTGAGTTGGAGAAGTCGATGGTGCGGATGGGAATTTTGCCAAGATATTTGAATATTAGCTGATAGCCGTTTTGTATTTGGGTACAGCAATTGGAAATCAAAAACCACCCAAGTTTTGAGTTTAATATCCCCAACAGATATTTATCTGCCTGGGGTATAATCCACACAGCATTATTGGCATAAATCCCAGTTTCATCAAGCGTAAACGCTGGCTTAACTTGAAATACCAAATACATTATCTTCGGCTTCTCAAACTCTTTGTAGTAGTCAATAGAATCTTGGATTTCATACCACTGATATGACCCCGGCTTTCGTCCTTTCCAAACATCGCCTTTCCAATCCTTTGGTTTTGGCATTAATCTTTCTTTGAAATTACTTAGGTGTTGCTCGATGGCAGGATATTTTTTAATATCAACTCCATGGCGAGTAAAAATTAGATACTGGTTGCTTTTAGACAATTGATATCTTTTAATGTCGCGTCCAAGTAAAAACGGTTTTATCAATTCTGCACTTTTTGGGTCTTCTGAGATGAGCTTATCTCTGGTTTCGGAATCGATAACAAAAGCTTCGTTTAAGCCAGTTTTAATACCATAATAGATTTTGCTCTGGACGTAATTACCCAATGGCGCGCCCATTTTTTGTAGCTTTGAGAGCAATGTTTGGGTTTTTTCGTCGGCTAACGACCAGCCTCCATCATCGAGTGTTGTTTGCCTTACTCTGTAACGATGTTCGCTTACATAATCTTCAAGGTCGATAAAACTTAACGTTTTTACTTTAGCAGCGTCGAATGATTTGCTGGTTGGATCCTTGCGAATTCGAAGGATGCAGGGATAAGTTGTTGCTTTTTGAAATACGGGTAAGTCGCCAAAATCGATGATTTCTTCGATGCGTTGTTGTTTCATCCATTGCCTAAGTGGTTTTCCGTAGTTTGCACGCATCCACTTGTTTGCGACGATATATGAAAAGATACCGTTATTTTTTAGCAAAGATACGCCACGCTCGATAAAGTAAGCATAGAGATCTGCAGCTCCATGATAGACTTGATAATGCTGTTTGAAATAGTCTTTTAAGTTGCCAAGGGTTTCTTGTCGTACGTATGGCGGATTACCGATTACTACGTCAAAACCTGAGATTGCTTCAATCGCCGCGCTTCTTCGCAATGACGAGGGTGTTGAGATTGTTTCGCCGTGTCTGCCGGTAGACACGGCTCCGTCTTGCGATGACGTCTTGGTCGAAAGAGATGGAGAAAATACTTGCGGGAATTCGGCTTGCCAATCGAAGGCGTTTATTCGGTAGCATTCTTCTTCATCAAATAAACTCATCTGCTGGTTTTCGTAGTAATCCGGGCCGATGAGGGAGTTTCCGCACTTTATGTTGTTGCCTAAATCGGGCAGAGCTCGCTCGTGAAACAAGCTGAGTTGTGTCTCGTCTTCGAGTACCTTAAGTAATAACGATAGCTTTGTTACTTCCACGGCTTGAGGGTCGATGTCCACACCATAAATATTGTTCAGCAAAATTCGTTTCTTCTCGGCGGTGGTAAGTCTCCAATTCCCACCGGAAGCCTGATATAGTTTGCTTTTCTTTGCGTGTTTTCCTGCACCATCGGCCACGTACCAATCGCGGTGCCAATCGAGCAGGTATTGATAAGCGCCGATGAGGAACGAGCCGGAGCCGCAGGCGGGATCGAGAATTTTTATTTTAGCAACTCGGCCGGGAGTTTTGCCTTCGAGCAGTTTACCAACGGTATTTTTTACGATGTAATCCACGATGTAGGTGGGGGTGTAGTAAACCCCACCTGCTTTTTTAACCTCTGGTTTATCCTCAACAATGGCTCTGTGGCCGGGGGTCAATCGAATTACTTTTCCGAGAAACTGCTCGTAAATGTGACCGAGAATTTCGGCAGGTAAAACAGAGAACTCATAAGGGCTATCGGGATAATAAAGGTTTTTAACTATATCCTTTAGTGGTTTATCATCGATAGCCAAATTGAGTGTCAGATTATCGGGTTGTTCCAAATTATCCTTTTCGTTTTGAAAATGAAATAACCCGGAATTATATCGTTCGTCGGCGCGTTGAAATTGCTGACAGAGGCGTTGGTAAGCCCGCTCGCCATTTTGTAAACTCATGAGCTTGCCATAGTCCTCAACGCCTCTGTCTTCGCAAATACGAAGGAAGATGATGCGGTCGATGGTTTTTTGAACGGCAAAATTTAGCTTGCGGGTGCTAAGCCCCGGATTGCGCAGGGCGATATTTCGAGCAAGCAGGTTACGCCAGTTTTCAATCTCCTTAAGGAAGGCGGAATCGACTTCGGCGGTGCCGCGTTTGCGTTTGGTCGACTCGGCGTATTTGTCAAACGAACCCCTCAAAATCTCTTCACGAGCGAAGATTGAGGCGATTTTTTCCCATTGTTCCGGGTACTCGGAGTAAGTGAGATAAATTATGCGTGCCTTAGAAGCTTTATCGGTTTTGACCGGTTTTGTCCGGCAGTCGTAGACGGCTAACTCCTCGAAATCGACGAGGATGGAAAGTGGTAATTTTGCCGACCATGCATAACGTCGCAGTTGAAAAGCGGGGCTAATATCATCTTTTAAATTGACCGAGGGTTTTTTGGCTTCCACGAAGAACTTGCGAGTTCCACCGATGCGAAAGCAGTAATCCGGGGCCTTGGTGGCGCCGCCAATTTTGATGGCGTCCTCGTGAATGACATCTTTGTATGCCTCGGCGTAACCATTTTCGTTATCTACATCCCAACCGAGCGCTTTGAAAAACGGGTCAATAAACTCTCGCCGAAGTTGGGTTTCGTTATATTGTCCTGATGTATAAGCTTCTTTGTTCCTCTTAAATCGCTCGACAAGTTCTATAATTTCTTTAGGCGCAGCCATGCCAATCCTTCCGGGTTCTTCCATAGTATTGTATCAGCTCTTATGCATAAATGTAGCTAAAATGGATGGTTCTACTTATCTTCCTTCCTTGCTTCGGAATATTGTTTAAGTTTCTCGTTTATGGCTTTTATGCTGTCGCACAGGCCTTTCTTGATGTCTTTTTCGAGTCGGCCACTCTTTGCATCCTTTATAAACTTATCGAAGGCATCGGTTAAACTATCGAAGCCATCCGCAACTTGTGCTCTAAGTTTTTCGGCCTTTTCGCTCTCAACGGTTGTCTTAAACGCGTCTTTCAGTTGAGAGCCCATAACCTTTAATTCGGCGATGATGTCCTCAAGTTTCGGTTCCTCGGTTGTCTTTTTTTCTTCCACCATTTTTACCTCCCATTTTTAGTTTCACCTTTTTATCTATCGTAGACACTTTATTTTTTCTTTTCAAACATTTCCGCGGCGGGGCAGCCGATCTCTTTTTGCTTACAGTATTTGCAGGCAAATTGCCCTCTTATGACCGCGGTGCCTCCAAAGGAAATGATTATAAAAATTGTGAAGATTGCCAAAAGAGACCAGGAAAAGTCCCTTGCCAAAAGGATTATTCCGCCGGCGATTGGGAAGATGTTGACCATAAAATCCGGAATAAGCGTGTACCAGGCGAGTTCTCTTTGAGCAAATTTTTTTGGGTCACCTTTTTTAAAGAAAAGCGGGGCAAGTTTACCTTTGCCGAGCCCGCAGAACTTATCGTAGTAATAGCAGTTTACGCAACTTCTCTTAAGAATCATAAATTCAATCCGGAGACAATATAGCAGGTAAAGAATGCCTATCCAAATGCTTATTCCGATCAGAATGTAGAAACCGAGTCCATAGATTAGTATTGTAACTACACTTGCAAGAAAGACAATATAGAGAGGAAAGCTCTCGTATCCTTCTTTTTTCTCCGCGCTTTTATTATTTAAGTTCATCGACACAGCCCTTTCGCAGCGGTTTTTAATACCCAACCGTTATTAATCTGCCTTTACAGTATATTAATATCTAGCAAGAGCGAACACTTTTTTCATTTGGGTGAGATCTCTCTACTTACGGTTTTAGAGCTTGGGAGAATATTTTCAAGAAACTTAATGTGACGAATTATATAAGTTCTTTTTTTGGGAATTTCTATGGTTAAGGTCACGGTATCGTCTTCAATAGTTAAGTTGGTTAACCTTACCATTCTTTGAGCAGCCCAATCTTCAGCAACCTCTTGAGCTTGTTCAACTGAATGGGTGAGCTTATAAGAACGTACTGTCGCCATAGCAATTTCATCTGCGACCATATAACTTTGCCAATTACTCAGGATAATTGTCCCAACATCATTTATGATGACAACTGCAATTACTATAATTAGGATTATCTTAATGGCGCTAACGAGCCATTCTCTCATGGTTTTTCACCTTTGCCCTTTTATTTTTGAAAAACCAAGTTACAATCATGCTTACAATTACTATTAGAGCAAAAATTATAATTAAAAGGAAGAAGCCGATTTTAATTGTTGATGGTTCCACGAGTGTTATATCCGATTCTTTTATATTCTTTTCGCCGTCACCAATGTAAACCTTTGCTTTTTGTCCGGCTTTCGGATTATCCAAAGTAAAAGAAACCATATTTTCATTTGGGCATAAGGTTACTTCTTTCCCCACTTTAGAATTTAAACTCACAAATATTTTGAAGTTATAATCTGCGTTATTATTGATGGTGACTTGAACCTCATTGTTTTTTAAGTTTGCCCTGGATTCGATGGTTAATTTTTTCAACTCGGAGTTTATGGTTTTATCTACATTTGTTAAAAATGCTAAACCCCGATTTGCAACCTCAGGTGTTTTCGATAATCTCCAGTCACTTGCTTCGGCTATAAGGATTTGTTTGTGTAACTTGTTTAAAAGAGGGTTGTTACCTTCAATTATTTTTTCAAAGTCAAGTAGTCTGTTGTAAGTATTTTTCAGGTTTTCATCATATTTTGTTTGAATATAGCTTTTTTCTCTTCTGGGTTCGGTGAGCTCAATTGGCCGAGTTGGGGCTGGAATAAGCGCGAATGCTATTTCTAAAGTTACGGGGTTAAACCAGGGCTTTTCAAAAAGACTGTAAAGGTTTTCTAAGAGTTCTGAGGATGGTTGCCAGTCGAAATTCATTGTTTCGTCTGCCGGCAAACAGGGTGCTATTGCTACAATTTTTTGTTTGTAGGGGTCCTCAAGGTAGATTTGAGCAAGGCATCCGGTTAGCAGCTGCACCGCCTCTTGGGGGTCCTCTGTTTTTATTAATGTGTTTGAAATCTCTTCGTCTACAAACAAAACGGTTAATCTATCACCCTCTAAATTCTGAACTCTGTGAGGTTTAAAAGTATCGATGCTTTTAATTCCCGCTTCTTCCGATGTGTTTGCTGCGAAATAAGGGAGAGAGCTTCGGAGCAGGGTATAGTCGATTCCTTCTTTACTTAAATAAGAAATGGAGTCCATGTTAAGTATGAGTTTGGGGCTAAACATTCCCTTTGGTTCTTTTGAAAGATGGAATGTTTTTGCGATGATTTTTTTGCCCAAAGATATTTGGAGCGAGGCATCGTCTTTGCCCCACTCTTCATTTACAAGCTCATTTAAAAGTGGGTAAGAATAAGGGGAGGGAATGACTTCCACCTGTTTATTTTTGATTACTCTCTCATAACCTTTTAAAATCTCGGTCGCGCGCTTGGCTTCATTAGAATCTTTTTCAATATTTTTTATTTTCCCGTCTTCTATGAGTTTATATCCGTCGCTTATATCTTGAAGCTGCTCTACAAAAAGTGGCGTGATGTTCGTGGAGACATTTACGGAAGGGTGAGCATTTAATGCTTCTATGTGCCGCCGGCACATGCCCCCTTTGCTGCAGATCGGCAGGATCTCTTTCTTTAGGAATGCTCCTTGCGGGTTAAAGAGTGCCGGTTCGTGAATGTTCCAAACCAAAGCGATGGTTAAGGGCATTTTTACTTTGTCCAAGACGGTAAGCAAAGTCTGCTTTGTTGTGAGGATTTTGTTATTTCTTGTTATTACTAACTCGACGGGGTAAACTCCTTCTGATAAATTTAAACTGGAGACGGTTTTCTTTACGGTGAATTCTTTAGTTTTTTTAGGGAGAATTTTTCTGGCGAAGAAATTGTGTTTATAAACTTCGCTCTCACTATCGGGCGTTTTTACAGTCAAGGTGGCTTTGATGCTGCTAAGCGCATCCCTTGAGGTATTTTTGATTTTAATTGATAAAGAAAGCTTTTCATTAAGTTCGTAAAATGGTTTATTGAAAACAAGCTTTCCTTCAATCTCGTTGGCGGCGAGAGAGATGTGGGCAAGTGTAAAGATGAAGAAAACTGTAATAATTAGAGGGAAAATAAATTTTTTCATTCTTTTCCTTTAATTCTTCACATCTTGCTGTAATTCCTCTTGATGTATTTGTGGTTGGTTTGCGAAAGATATTAAGGATAAAATTTGGCCTAAAAGGATTGTGACTTTATATAGAGAAATGTTTTAAAATGTAAAGAAGCAATAAATATTTAAACATTGAACAGGAAGGACGATTTTAATGATGGCAAAAAATAGCAACAAAGACATTTTGGAAATTCCTCATGAGTTACCTTTAATTCCTTTGAGAGATTTAATAATCTTTCCCAATCTCGTGGTTCCTCTTTTTGTCGGTCGGGAAAGATCCATAAATGCTTTAGAGGTGGCCATGCGTGAAAATCACATGGTGGTTTTGGTGACTCAGAAAGACGTTGAAGTTCAAAATCCTACTTCTTCGGATCTTTACCAGGTAGGTTCGGTCGCTACCGTAATGCAGGAGTTGAAGCTTCCGGATGGCACCGCAAAGGCTCTTGTAGAAGGGATGACCCGTGTAAAGATAAAAAAGTTTCTTCAAACCGATCCTTATTTTAAGGTTGAGATTGAAGTTGTTGAAGAACCGGTTGAAAAGGATATCGAGACGGAAGCTTTAATGAGGAACTTGATTTCTCAATTTGAAGAATGTGCCAGACTGGGGAAACCAATTCCTCCGGAAGTTTTGGTTGCCTCTTTAAACATTGATGAGCCCGGCAGGCTCGCTGATTTTGTAGCTTTTCATTTAAATTTAAAAACCGATGGGAAGCAGGAGATATTAGAAGCTATAGATGCTAAAGAGCGCATAAAAAAAGTATCTTCTTTTTTGGCGAAAGAACTTGAGATTTTGAGACTTGGAAGCAAGATTCAAGACAAAGTTAAAGAGCAGATGACTAAAACTCAAAGGGAGTATTTTTTAAGAGAGCAACTGAAAGCTATTCAAGGGGAATT
The DNA here is from genome assembly GCA_002366545.1 of Candidatus Oleimmundimicrobium americanum. GTDB lineage: Bacteria > Actinomycetota > Aquicultoria > UBA3085 > Oleimmundimicrobiaceae > Oleimmundimicrobium > Oleimmundimicrobium americanum. Next base: position 27,506 of record DFBH01000001.1, read on the forward strand.
GGGAATGGCGGATGAGCGTACTGCTGAAGTTCAAGAGTTGAAAGAAAAGATAGCCAAGGCAAAGATGCCAAAAGAAGTGAGAAAGAAGGCTCTTAAAGAAGTTGGTAGATTCGAAAAAATGCCGCCTGCGGCGGCCGAGGCTTCCGTTGTCAGAACTTACCTCGATTGGATAATTGGTTTGCCATGGAGCAATAAATCCAAAGAGGAGTTAAATATTGAAAAGGCAAACGAAATTCTTAATGAAGATCACTATGGGTTGGAAAAAGTAAAAGAACGGGTGCTTGAACATCTGGCTGTTCGCAAGCTGGCGAAGGAAAAAATGCGAGAGGCCATACTCTGTTTTGTTGGGCCCCCGGGTACCGGCAAAACGTCCATTGGCAAATCGATTGCAAGGGCATTAGGGCGAGAGTTTGTTAGGATTTCGCTGGGAGGCGTGCACGATGAAGCTGAAATCAGAGGACATAGACGCACTTATGTCGGAGCTTTGCCTGGAAGGATAGTCCAAAACATAAAACAAGTGGGAACCAACAATCCTGTTTTTATGATGGATGAGATTGATAAGGTCGGAGCTGATTTTAGAGGAGATCCAACCGCCGCTCTTCTTGAGGTCCTTGACCCGGAGCAAAATAATGCTTTTAGCGACCATTATCTCGAAGCGCCCTTTGACCTTTCTGATGTTATGTTTATAACCACTGCAAATATTTTAGATACCATACCTCCGGCTCTTAGGGATAGGATGGAGGTTATACACTTTCCCGGTTATACAGAAGAAGAAAAAGTGAAAATTGCTCAGCGGTTTCTGATGCCGAAACAACTTGAAGCTCACGGTCTCAAGGAAGAAAACTTAAAAATTACCGAGATGGCAATAAAGAAAATAATAAGAGAGCAAACTCGGGAAGCCGGCGTAAGAAACCTGGAGAGAAAGATGGCTTCCATCTGCCGGCAAATGGCGAAAATGATTGTGGAAGGTAAGAAAGAGCGTTTTAAAGTAACGCCCAATAATCTGTCCAAGTTTCTCGGTCCGGCACAATTTCACTATGGTTTGGCCGAAGAAAAAGATGAGATTGGGGTGGCCACGGGGTTGGCTTGGACCGAGGCGGGTGGAGAGATTATATTTGTCGAGTCTACTCTTATGAAGGGGAAAGGCAATCTCATTCTTACAGGTCATTTAGGTGAAGTTATGCAGGAGTCTGCTCAAGCGGCGCTGAGTTACGCTCGCTCAAAAGCAAAAGAGTTTGGTGTTCCGGAAGATTTTTACGGTAAATACGATATTCACATTCACGTTCCTGCCGGGGCGATACCGAAAGATGGCCCTTCAGCGGGAGTTACTATAGCGACCTCTCTCATCTCTGCCTTAACTAAAAATCCTGTTAAAAAAGACGTGGGTATGACTGGAGAAATTACTCTGCGTGGGCATGTGTTGCCGATTGGAGGCATCAAAGAAAAGGTGCTTGCTGCTCACCGGGCGGGCCTAAAGGAGATAGTTCTTCCCATGGAAAACAAGAAAGATTTAGATATAATTCCAAAACAAGTGCGAAAAGAGTTAAAATTTGTATTTGCTGAAGATGTATCTGATGTTCTTAAAGTTGCCTTAGCAAAACCTCTTAAACCCAAAAAAGTTATCAATAAGGACAAGAAGTGAGAGTAGGCGTAATTTCCGACACTCATGCTAAAACAGATGATGACCTAAATTGTCTGGCGGAAATTGCCCGCCGCTATTTTAAAGACGTAGATATTATCCTTCATGCGGGCGATATGGTTAATTTACGGGTCCTTGGGATTTTACAAAATGTGACTCGGACGGTTGCCGTTAAGGGGAATATGGACTTCCCTGAGGTTAAACAAACTTTGCCAAATAAGACCGTTATTGAATTAGGTAGTTGCAAAATTGGCTTAATGCACGGCTGGGGTTCTCCAATTGGTTTGCCTCAACGTGTAAGAAAAGAATTTGAGGATGTTGATTGCATCGTTTTTGGTCACAGTCACCAACCTTTTAACCGTGAGGTTGAAGGGGTCTTATTGTTTAATTCCGGAAGCGCAATGTATAGATTTTTTGTCGAGCAAAACTCCATTGGTTATCTTGATATTATTTGTTCTACCAACAAGCATTGCTGCAAAATTGAAGGCAGTATAGTTAAGATTTAATGGGGCAGTATTTGTGAAAATGAGCGCACGGAAGAGTCCAATTGCTTAAAAACTTCTTTCTCCTTCGGATCTTTTTTTGCCGGTTTTATGCATTTTATGGCGTGTTTAAAGATTAATTCTGTGCCGTATTTGGTTTTTAAAACCAAAGAATAGTCGTCATATGCCTCAAGGGTTCCCCTCCAAACCTCATTTCCGATTCCCAAAACTTCAGTCTCTTTTTGGCTGTGATGAAGCTTCTTGAGGAATTCATTTTGTGCAAATCCTTTGCTTCTCTGGGGCGCTGAGATTGGTTTGTTGGTTTTGCTCTCAATTTTTTTGGCATCTTCCTTAGCGCGGGGTTTTTTAAGCTCTTGTCTATGAGTTTCGATTGGTTTCTTTTCTTCCTTTGCCTTATCGAAAGCTTTTTGCATTTGTGTTTTGTAGGGTTTTTGATTGAGTTTTTTCAATTGATTCACCACTTCCCCTATGTCTGCGGCACACCTTTCGCAGATTTTGACCTTTACTCCTTGTTCCGACAGTTCCAGATTATTGTACATTGCTGTATTTAAAGCCCAAAGATCTTCTGTTTCTTTACCGCAGATTTGACAGTTATTTTCTTTCATAATATTTCACCTTTTAAATTGAGGTTATACTAAAATATAATACTTTATTTTAGGATAGTCAAAAGTTTGAAGATGTTATGGATTTATTTGGTCGTTTGCTGTACTTGCAAACGTCTTTATATAGTCGTTTATTAGCTCTCGATAGTCCCGGTTTGCTTGTTACTTTGCCGTCGGTGTAAATTGATTTATATGTTAAGAAAATTAAAATTTGAATTACGGTAAATATTGCAAATGTCCAGATGGAAGGCATGTTTAAGAGAAGTTTTAATTAGCGCTCTAAACCACCGGTTTATCCGGCCTACCTGTCCCACCAGAGGCGGGCACGGCGGCAGGCAGGTGTATACGTTTTAAAGCAAAACAATTGAAAAAAGTTTTTATCCAAAGGATAATTGTCTACTGGACAAAAATGATTGATTTGTTCATTTTCTTACTCGCCTAAGAATCTATTTTTTTGTGGGTCGGACACGCTCCACAATCGGCCGTAACCGCGACTACACTCGCTCCGGGCGGGCCGAGAATAACTCGNNTTGCGCTCAGACAGATTCTCGGGCACTCACTTTGTTCGCTTTCCGGCCTTCCGCTCGCTTTATCGGGGCAGCCTCAAGTTTCGCTTTGCCCGACCCACCCGGATTTTAAAAAACAAAATCGTAAAAAGCTTTTATTTTTTTCCTGGCGGTTGAATAATAGCCAAACGAGCACTTTTTTGCGTCATTGCGCCTGTCCGCTTCTGGCAGGAGGAATGTTTGTCCCGAAGCAATCTCGTTTTGTACGTTTGGCGGTGAAATGAAGGTTTGCCTGCTGTAAAATACTGAAAAATGATGTAAATTTGTTTTAATGGGATTAAAGGAAGGGGAAATGTATGAAAAACAAAATACCGACTTCCATGATGACTCAACATCCTGATGCCTCAACTTATATATCTATTCAAAAGGAACCCGAGGAGGCCATTTTTTCACTTACCCCTGCGCTCGAAGGGTTGGGGATTGAAGAAACGATGGTTGACTTTGAGGGGAAGCTGACTCCTTATCAGCAAACTTCTCAAATAGTCATGGGTCTTCTGAGCAAAGGAATTGTCCCGGGGAAAGATGTCTTTGTGACTCCTCGAATTCCCAGTGGAATTGAGGAAGGAGTTTTCAGACAACTCATGGCTCTCATGTCCGTAGTTGAATCAAATTATCAGGCTTGGAAGAAATCAAAAACGTATGCTATTAAAGAAGTCATATTGCCCATGTGCCCCGGTGCTGAGGAAATTCTTTCTGTACGAGAGAGAATTATTGATGTTATCAATCTTGCACATAAAGAGTTTGGCTTAAGTAAAAACCGGGATCTTATTCAAGTGATTCCGCTTATAGAGACCGTGCCTCAAGTAATCGATGTTTATTCAATTTTTAAGGACTATTTGATTGGGTGCAAGAAAATTGGGCTTAAAACCGATAGATTGCGCTTCATGCTGGGGTTTTCCGACCTTGCCCTTACTTATGGCATGTTGCCGTCTGCTCTTTTAAGTAAAATCGCTATTGCGGATAGTTATCGTCTTCAGAAGGAATTTAAGGTAGAAATAGCTCCTATTTTAGGAGGAGGAGTCCTTCCTTTTAGAGGCCATCTATCTTTGGAAAATATAGACAACGTCATCAGGGACTATGGTGGGGTTCGCACGTTAACCATTCAATCGGCCATGAGGTACGATCACGGGTATGATAAAACAAGAAAATTGGTGGAAATTCTAAAGGAGAAACTTCCTTCTTCAGCTCCTTTGAAATTTGACGAGAATCTTCGTTCGGACTTGGTGAACATAGTTGGCGTTTTTGTTAAGCATTATTTGGTTTGTTTTTATGGCTTAATAGACATTGTCAGCAAAATTTCTGACCTTATTCCAAGACAGCGAGATCGTTTGGCGAGAAAAAGTGAAGTGGGTTACGCTCGTGATTTACCTCATCCTCTTGAGTTGTCGGGTTTTTTGACGGATGAAGCTCTCGCCGGCGAAATTAGAAAGTTATATAAGAAAGGAAAACGCGAGTTGCCGAGGACCATATCCTATACGGCCGCTCTTTATAGCATCGGTCTTCCGCCGGAGATAATCGGAGTGGGTAGGGGCCTAAGAGAAGTAGATGAACGCTATGGCAGAAGAGTTTTGGATTTGCTTCTTGATAATTATGTTGGGCTAAAGAGCGACCTTGCTTTTGCTTGCAAGTTTGTCCATCTTGCCAATGCGGCCGAATTTTTAAAGCCCAAAGTAATCTCACTTGTGGAAGAAGATCTTAGGTTCATTGAAAAATATTTGGGTATAAAACGGTATGAAAAGAACAAACAAGATAAATTTTATGGCACGATTTTGGAGACAATGAAACCGATGCTTAAGCAGGTTATAGGCGTGGAGGAAGAGTCGATAATTAGCGACGAGGGTCTTGAGTCCGGTCTTATAAATGAATGGATTTTAAGGCTTGGCAAAATGAGGGGTAGCCTTGGCTAATCGTATCTTCCGGCGAACAAATGTGCAATTTTTGTTGGTTTGGCTTCCTCCTGTTTCATGGATGGCGGTGATATTCTTTTTTTCCTCTTTGCCGGCTTCGGATGCCCCATCTTTCTTGCCCGATTACGTTTTTCATTTCTTTGAATATGCGGTTCTTGGTTTCTTGTTTTTTAGGGCGTTCAAAAAACAAGAAGAAATTTCAAAACATGCCTCATTTTTAGCTGCGAGCTTGTGCATTGTTTATGCTGCCATAGATGAGCTACACCAGTTTTTTGTCCCGACCCGGGATTGCAGTTTTAAGGATTTTGTAGTTGATGCCCTGGCGGTTTTATTTGTTGTGTTGATTGCCGGTTTGTTCAAGCGGGAACGGTAATAAAATAAAAAACTAATTATAACTCAACCAATATGCAGGTAAGGGTGCGGATTACTCCTTTGATTTTTTGGATTTTTGCAACCACCAAATTACCTAAAGCACTGAAATCGGGTGCTTCAACAAAAGCAATTGCATCGTAGGGTCCGGTTACGGCGTATACGGATTTTACCCCCTCAATGTTTTTTGCTTGTTTAACGATATCGCCAGCTTCCCCCGCTTCAGCTGTAATTAAAATATATGCGTTAACCATGGATATCACCTCCTTATTTAATTTTACATCAAGATCTTAAGTACTTAATTATTTTCTATTTCTATTATAGCTTCATTGTTTTCGATTTTCATATTTGTTCCCAAATCTTTTGATATTTTCTCTAATCGCTTGAGGATTATGTTAGCTTCATTGCCCACAACTACTTGAGGCTTTCCATTTGAAGTTAAATATACCGGTGTAGCTTTTGCTTTCAAGGTTTTTTCTTCGTCTATTTCACATCTTAAAATGAACGCTTCACCTGTTTTGCGGCTGTAGTGATCGAAAACGAAATCTCCTAAGCTGTAGGCGATGAGTTTACTTTTGTAAATCTCTATACCCTGAATTACGTGAGGATGATGTGCAACTACGAGGTCGGCACCGGCATCTATCGCCAGACGAGCCAGCTCCACCTGTGATTTTATTGGATAGTCCTTGTATTCCATTCCCCAATGAAAAGACAAGATGACAAAATCTGAATTTTCTTTTGCATCTTTTATTCCATTGGTAACGAGGGCAAAAGGTGATCTTGCATAGGCAATTCCCGCCCTGGTTGGAGAGGGTAAAAATCCGTTGGGGATTATATAAGAAAAGGCGAGAAAGGAAACCTTTTTCCCATCTGTTTCCATTGTTGCGGGCAAGAGGGCTTCTGACGAATTCATTCCCGCTCCTGCGTGGTAAATACCATATTTATCGAGAGTGCCTATTGTGTCCTCTAAGGCTTCTGCTCCGAAGTCCAATGAATGATTATTTGCCAGCGAGATGGCATCGATGCCCGCATTTTTGATGCCGATTGCCCATTCCGGATTACCCCTGAACGTGTATTCTTTATCGGCTCTTGCGCCCCGGGTTGAGAGGGCGCATTCGAGATTGGCAACCGTGACGTCAGCGTCAGATAAGATGTTTGTCACGTCTGAAAAGGGCTCGTCGACGCCGTATTTTTTAATCATTCCCCCGACCTGTCTATCCAGAAGTATATCTCCGACGGCAATTACGGTAAGTTTTTTAGGAATTGAAGTGGCTACTTCGGATGCTGAAGTGGAAGCGGTGGGGGTGGATGATATAGAATTTTTTTCAACCTGGGCGGTCTCCTTACCCATTTTTTTGACGTGCTCTCCAAGAGCGGGGCTCTCGGAGCTAATTTGAGAATAAATTAGGATGACGACGGAAAGAAAAAGGGCAATTATTAAGAGCCCGACCAGCAAGTTTCTCCTTTGTTTTTGGCGGAACCTTTTTAGCTTTTCCAGTCTTTTGCCCATTGTTTCCTCGAAATCAGCCCTAAAGCTATTTACATGCAACGAGAGGCGACTTATGGTATATTCATTCTACCATTTTTATGAAGCTGTAATGGAAAAACATTGCAAGGTAATGAAATATTTTATTTTCTTTAAAGAGTTAACCCAAGGAGGAATAAGATGACGGAGAAGGAAAAATATCTGCGACAACTTTCCCCCGTAGATGAAGTTTTAGAACTTCCTGCCTTAAAGGATTTAATTTCAACTTATCCTCGCACGGTGGTGGTAAATGCGGTGCGGACGGTAATTGACAAGTTGAGAAAGACGATACTTGCTACAAAAAAAGAGGATGAGTTGGGAGAGATATCGTTGGAACCAAATGATCTGGTACCCCTCGTGAGTGAATTGATTAAAGAGGTTATGTCGCCCAATTTAAGAAGGGTAATAAATGCGACGGGGATTGTTGTTCACACAAATCTTGGACGTTCGATTCTTGCGCCCCTGGCTGTTGATGCGATACTTAGCGTGGCCAGTAGCTATTCAAATCTTGAATTTGATTTGGACGAAGGAGTGAGAGGAAGCAGGCATTCTCATGTGGAGGATTTGCTCTGCACTTTAACCGGGGCTGAGGCCGCCATGGTGGTAAACAACAATTCGGGCGCCGTTCTCTTGGCGTTAAGTGCGATTGCTCAAGGTAAAGAAGTTATTATTTCCAGGGGGCAACTTGTGGAAATCGGAGGTTCTTTTAGGATACCCGATGTTATGCGCCAAAGCGGAGCAATATTAAAAGAAGTTGGGACAACCAACAAGACCTATCTTGAGGATTATCGGAAGGCGATAACCGAAGAAACGGCTCTTCTTTTAAAGGTGCACACCAGCAATTTTAGAGTTGTGGGTTTTTCCGCTGAGGTTCCTCTTGAGGACTTGGTGGTTTTAGGAGAAGAGAATAGTTTGCTTGTTATGGAAGATTTAGGCAGCGGTGTCCTCATTGACCTGTCGAAATACGGTCTTTCTCATGAGCCCACAGTTGACGAATCCGTTAAAGCCGGGGCTGATATTATTACCTTTAGTGGAGACAAACTGCTTGGTGGGCCACAAGCCGGCATAATTGTTGGCAAAAAAGACTTGGTTGATGCGATAAAAAAACATCCCTTGGCTCGGGTGTTGCGTGTTGATAAAATGACACTTGCAGGATTGGAAGAGACTTTAAGACTATATCTTGACCCTGCTAAGGCTATTAAGGAGATACCTACCCTCAATATGATTTTGGCTTCCTTTCCCGAATTAAAGAAAAAGGCCGAAAAACTCGCAAAAAAAATTAAAGAAAAAGTCGGCAACGAATACTCCGTGGAAGTTATTAAAGATATATCGCGGGTTGGTGGTGGAGCTTTACCCCTTGAAGAGCTTCCCACGGCGGTAGCTGCCTTGTCCGCAAAGAATTTATCGGCTTCTCAGTTGGAGAACAAACTTCGAACGGCAAATCCTCCTGTTATAGCAAGGGTCCGGGATGATATGGTTCTTTTGGATGTGCGAACTATTCAACCTGAAGAAATGGGAGAAATTGCAGGCGCTTTAGCGGTACTATAGTTAGTGCTCTAAACCACTGGTTTAATCGGTCTATCTGTCCCACCAGAGGCGGGCACGGCGGTAGGCACGGTGTGTATATTTTAAAGCGAAACATTTTTATAAAATTTCAATTCGTTCATTTTCTTACTCGCCTAAGAAAACGAACCAAAAGACGAAGGAATTTTGTTAAGTCTACAAATATTGAGATTAATAAAGAGATTTCATCGAAATTTCTGAGCTGGGCGACCGATCATTTTTTTAACGGCTTAAAAGTTTATGGCTTGCTTGGGCGTCTGCAGAACTCCCCCTCGTTTCACTCCGGGGTCAGACAGCTTCGGCGCTTATTCCAAGCAAGCTCATTTTAATCCTAAAAATGACCCTTTGTTCCTCCAGGGCCTGAGGCAGGGTCATCCTGGAATGAAGTGAAGGATGATATGGCATTTCTAAAGATTTGGACATATAGTATGGTATGGATTTTGAGGTGATTTTTTGAAAAATATTATCATTGGGACTGCTGGTCACATAGATCACGGGAAAACCACTCTTATAAAAGCTTTGACCGGTGCGGATACCGATCGTTTAATTGAAGAGAAAAAGAGAGGAATCTCAATAGACCTTGGTTTTGCTCAGTTTAAGCTTCCCAGCGGTAACATTGCCGGAGTTGTTGATGTCCCCGGTCACGAACGATTTGTTAAAAATATGCTTGCCGGGGCAACGGGAATGGATTTGGTTCTCCTGGTGGTGGCTGCCGATGATGGAGTGATGCCGCAAACGAGGGAGCACTTATCCATCGCCAATATTTTGGGTGTAAAGAGAGGCGTTGTAGCACTAACAAAAGCTGATTTAGTTGATAAAGATTGGCTTGATTTAGTAACGGATGATATTAAGGAAACGCTTAAAGGTACTCATTTTGAAGGGGCTCCGATTGTACCTGTTTCTGCGATTAAAGGTTTTGGTCTTAAGGAGCTTATAGAGGAGATAGACAAAGTTGCAAAGGAAGTAAGCGAGAAAGACTTGCGGGTTCCATACAGACTTCCCATTGACAGAGTTTTTACTTTGAAGGGAGTTGGTACCGTGGTTACCGGTACCCTTTGGTCCGGGAAAATATCTGTTGATGAGCAAGTCTCTATTTTGCCCGAAAAGTTAAATGCACGGGTTAGGAGTCTACAGGTACACGATGAACCGGTTGAAACGGCCTATGCGGGGCAACGCGTAGCCGTAAATCTCGTCGGCGCGGATAGGGGAAATATTAAAAGGGGCGACATTGTTCTCCCGCCGGGCTATCTTGAACCCACATATATGTTTGATGCGAGATTGCATCTTTTGTCAGATGTATCTAAACCGCTTAAAAATAGGATGCGCGTTAGAATTTATCATGCCACACATGAAGTTTTGGGTAGAGTAATTCTTCTTAATGAGGAGGAATTAAATCCCGGAGAAAGTGATTTTGTCCAGATTCGCCTGGAAGCCCCCATAGTTCCAAAATATGGAGATAAATATGTAATCAGGCAATATTCACCGATGTATACCATAGGCGGAGGAGAGATTATTGACGGGCATCCTTGCAAGCATAAGCGATTTAGACCAGATGTGATTTTTAGGTTGGAGGTTTTAGAAAAAGGTGAGCCTTTAGAAATAGTGAGTCTTATTTTCAAGGAATCTTTTGACACTCCCATAACAAAAAGTGACATAATCTCGCATTATGAGCTCTCAGATGAGCAACTAAATACGATACTTAAGTTGCTTGCGGAAAGAAATGAGATATTGTCTGTTCGAACGTGCGAAAATAATTTTTTCATCTATGGGAAGGGATACGATGAGCTAAAAAAATCGGCGCTTGATTATCTGAAAAAATATCATGAAGAAAATCCGTTGAGCTTGGGGGCAAAGAAAGATGTTGTAAGGGCTCAAACGATGTCTCACCTTTCTTTAAAACAAGCAGATGTTGTTTTTACAGAGTTGAACGCCTCTGGGTTTATTGTGTTGGAGGGGGACACGGTTCGTCATTCTAAAGTTAATACAGAATTGAATAAGGCTCAGAAAGAAAAACTTAAAGATGTGTTGTCTGCATTGCAAAAGGGTAAATTTGCTCCTCCAACCTTAAGTGAGCTGGAGAGTATCTCGGGCATTCCCGCAGACGAGTTGAAGGAATATTTAAGAATATTAACTTCAAAAGGTGATGTTACAAGAATAAAACACGATTTGTTCTATTACGATGATACTATTGTTGAAGCCAAAAATAGATTGGTTGATTTTCTTGAGAAAAATGGGAAAATGAGTCCCGTGGAATTTAAAGATCTTTTAGGGGTAACCCGCAAATATGCTCTTCCCCTTCTTGAGTATTTTGATTCACAAAAGATAACTCGAAGGTCCGGAAGTGATAGAGTATTGAGGTAGTTAGCAGATGCCTGCTCGCCTCTGGCGGGGCAAAGAGATTAGAGTAGGGGGATTAGAGCAGGGAGCTTGGGATATGGAGTATAGTAAAATTAGCAATCTGACCAAAGCACAGCTCCTGTATCAGGCAAACTACCGACTTCCCACTAAGAGATTATCGACTGATTGGTATGGGGGTAGTGGGTAACGCTAAATGAAAAATGTAAAATGAAAAGTGAAAAATGATAATGAAGAAATAAAAATGATTTTAAATGCTATCTTTATGAACTTTTTCGTTTTAAATTATTCTATATAGTTCTACATTTTTATTTTTTAGTTTTTAATTTGCTGACAGCTGGTGTCTGGCAGCTGATTATGGGGGCGGATTGGTCCTGGTGGGTCGCCTGGTCTTCAAAACCACGGAGGGGCGTTAAGAGCGTCCCGGGTGGGTTCGATTCCCACACGCCTCCGCCAAATTTTTTGAAGGAGTTAATCTTAATATTATTTGCGGTTGTTAAAAAGCTTATTCCATGATTTAACGTATTCATCTTTTTGGTAATGATAATATTGGCAAACTTCACAACTGTTGCATATAATTGCTCTTTTTGGTTGATAAATCGGACAATTTTCACTTAGCTCAAAGCAGCTTTTGTTCTTTTTATATGCCTCGCAATTCTTACGAAACCTGTTTTCACAATCTCTAACTTCCCAACATCTTTCTTTCGCGACGAACAGCCTATAAACTTTGCAATCGATGCAATATTCTTGCCGGTGTCCCGAGGAGCAGGCTGTGTCCTTTGTTTCCCAGCATGGTTTTGAGGTGTTAAAAGCGGGGCATGCATCCATAACTCCCATTGAACATTTATGAATTATCGCGCAGATGGGAATGTTTTTCCATTTATCTTTCTTCAATTAGTGTCCTCCTCGAGATAGATTATAATTTTTACCTCAGACTAATATTTCATTAGAGTTAAATTTCTATCTCAATTAGAATATTCCTTCCTGCCGATATTCTTTTTTTGAAAAAATTTAAATTTATTCGATAATATAAATGGTAATCTTTTATATGTGAACTTAAAGAATGGAGTATTGTATGTTTCTTCAATCAAATAAATCAAAAGCAATTTTTTTGGGAACCATCGTTGTATTGTGTTGCGTTCTTGAATGTTATTTCCGTTTTGTGTTAAGAGCGGAAATTTTTTACACACATCTGTTTTATATCCCAATAATTTTAGCGGCTTTTTGGTGGGGATTAAAAGGAGGTTTCGCAGCCGGTTTAATTTTTGGGTTTTTTTATTTATCTCTCGAGTTTTTGAGCGTTCGAGCTATGAGCCTTGGCTGGGTTTTTACCATCTTGATTAGGAGTTTGATGTTTATGGGGATTGGTTTATTGAGTGGAGTATTTGGGAAAGAAAAAATAAATTTGGACATGCATTTAAATAAGATAAAAAATCAACTGACTAAATCAGGGGAAGAACTAAAGGGTTGGAGTGATGTGTTGGAGCAAAGAATTCAAGCAAAAACAGAGGAGCTCTTTACCCTCTATAAAATAAGCAAAGAGACCTCTTCTACTATGGACATAAAGTTACTTTTAAAAAGGGTTTTGGAAATGATAGTCCCCATTATCGACGCTGATGCCGGAGCCGTTTTGCTTTTGGATTTTGAAGAATTCCCTAAGTGTTGGGAGAAAAAGGGCTGCGGAAATAAAAATTGTCCCGCCTTTAAATCGAGCAACCTGAAGTGTTGGAGCATGTCCGATTCGAGTTTTTCTCGAAGAAGTGATTTTAAGAAAAAGATGGAGCGTTGTGTAAAATGCAAAGTTTTTAGAGAGTTAGAGTTAAATCCGGTTGTTACTTATGGGTTAAATGAAAGAGTCGTGAGCAGTTTTCGTACAAGAATCGGAGAAGGTTTTTGGGGGGAGGCTATTTTACAGGGTAAGCCAATTGTTGAAGAGGTGGAAGATGTTTTTGATAGTGAGGATCTGGTTAATATTTATTTAAAAGGTGTTAAGAAGCTGGATTCGGAGGTTCTTAAAAATTTACATAAAGTGAAAGAATCCGATTTAAAAGAAACAAAAAGTTTAAATTTGGGGAAGGGCAAGGTTAAACCATTTGTTCCAAGAACTCACATTACCTTTCCGCTCACGACAGAGGGCGAGATAATCGGAGCTCTTTACCTGGCCAGCGCACAAGCTCGTCATTATAGCGGTGAAGAGATAAATATGCTCTCAACCGTTGCGGATAGAGTTGCGGTTGCCATAGAAAACGCACAACTTCATAAAGAAACAAAGATTTTAACAATAACAGATGATCTCACAGGCCTTTTTAATTACAGGTATTTTCAAGATTGTTTGAAAAAGGAATTAAAAAGAGCCGAACGTTATCGCAGGCCTCTATCTTTACTTATCTTAGATGTGGATGATTTTAAGAAATATAATGATACTTACGGGCACTGGGCCGGGAATCTTGCGCTTAAGTCCCTGGCGATACTGCTCGAAAGTAATATCAGAGAGAAAGTTGATATTGCAGCAAGATATGGCGGAGAAGAATTTTGTCTTGTTATGCCTGAAACCGACAAAAAAGCGGCTATTGAGGTTGCTGAACGGGTAAGATGTGCAATAGAAGAGAACGACTTTGATGAGGAAGAAATGGGGATCGGTTCCAAGCTAACTGTTAGCATGGGGATAGCTACTTACCCGGATGATGCCGGTGACTTGGAAAATCTGATAAGAAATGCGGATATTGCATTATATCAAGCTAAAGAAGCCGGGAGAAATCAGATATGTAGCTTTTCGAAAGACGGCTAACCCCCTTTTGGGAAAATTGAACAAATGGAGGCCCACTGCAATTGCAGTGGGCCTCCGGGGCGATGAGGAATGGGGGAGAAAGGGTTATTGTTCGATTCTCATCTCCAAAGTAATTTTTTAAGACGTCTTAATTTTCGGTTGTATCATTTTCTTGCCCGCCGTTATCACCGTTGTTTGCTCCCTTTTTGTTTCCGTTAATTTCGTTTTTAATGTGTTTATTTGCGCGTTCCTTGATTTCTTCTTTCTTCTCCTGCATATTTTGGAGTTTTTCCTCCTTTTTCTCCTGCAGTTTTGTCCTTAGCTCTTCCTTCTTTTGCTCCATCTGTGCTTTGTGTTCAACCCTTCTTTCTTCGACACATTTCTTGACGAATGTGCTTACGGTCTTGCCGTGTTCGGGGCCGGAGTCCACCGCTTTTGCAATCGTGCAAACCGCTTTTCCAAGGATGTTTCCCACATTGTAATGCGCGATTTCCTCTTCAGTTTCTCCATCTTCACCAGCCTTAAAAAATCCCAAAGTCGTTGTATCTCCTTCAATTTCTGGGTTAGCGGGAATGATGACTATGGTATATCCAAAAATTGTGAGGGTATAAGGATTCTCCTCGACCGGTTCGTCGGCGACACTTTCATTTCCCGCCAGCTCGGTGGTGTCTTTAATAACTTCTTCGTTTGCGGGAGCGGTAGCGGTTATTTCTGTTGCCAGTGCCAATGATGGCAAAAGAAACATTAAGGCAACAACTAAAGCAATTATTTTTTTCATTTTATCTTCCTCCTTTCTAATTTTCTTCTTCCGATGTTTATAACGGGGCAAGGTGCATAAAAGATACGCAAATTCTCTTCTTTCTTTTTATCGGCCATTGGATGATAAAAAATTAGAAATTATCTTTAGTCTTATAATATATATGCCGATACCTAAATTGATTAGGTTAGGAATGGTGATTATGAGTTGTTTTCAAGGTAAGCCCGAAATTCTTGAGAGAATTCGGTGGCTTATCAAATTGAGGTGGATGATGGCGGGAGGCGCACTCATTGCTATATGTGTAGCTGAGATATTGATGCCATCGGATTTTCTTGTAATTCCATATTCTATTATGGCAGTTCTTGTTATCTGTTATAATTTGGCGTTTTCTTTTTACTCGGAGTCTTTAAGTTTAGAGTACAACGAAAAAAAGGCCTCAAAGTTTGCTAATTTGCAGATATCAGTGGATTTATTTGCACTCGCTTTTGTTGTATATCTTTCGGGGGGCGCGGAAAGCCCTTTTATTTTTTTCTTTGTTTTTCATATGATTACAGCCGGTATTTTGCTTTCCGTCAGAGAAAGTTATATGAAAGCTGCTTTAGCCTCTTTTGTGTGCGCTTTAATGATGTTTTTAGAATATAAGCTTGTAATCCCTCATTGGAATTTAGCGATATTATATCCTAAACCACTCGGGATTTATCTTGATGGGAGATTTTTAAGCATAACGGTTTTAGGGCTCTCTACTTCGGTTTTTTTGACCGTATATATTACCAATTATTTATCAGGTCTTCTTCGTAAAAAACAGGAAGGGATTAAGGAGCTTTCTACCCTTTTAAATGTCGGTAAGCTGCTGAGTTCCACTTTAAAACTTGATGCTATATTGGACTTAATTTTGGATGCGGCAATTTCTGAAACAGGAACCTCCGCGGGAAGCATCGCGCTTTTAGACGAAAAAAAGGGAGAGTTTACCATTAGGGCTGCTAAAGGTTTTAGTAAAGAGTTTTTAAATAAGACTCAGAAGTGGAAAGTAAGAAAAGGCGGGATGACGGACAGGATTTTAAGGGGAGGGGAACCTCTTGTAATTGAAGATGCCGCAAAAGAAGAGATATTCAACAACCCTGTGGGGATAAAAGAAGGTATTAAGTCTTTAATAGCAATTCCTTTATTTACTAATGATAGGGAGGTTGGAATTCTTTACGTGGACGCTTTTAAATCAAGAAAGTTTACTGAGAGTGAAGTGAGGTTAACCTCACTATTGGCGACTCAAGCGGCAGCGGCAATAAATAATGCGCAACTTCATGAAAAAACGAGGAAACTGGCAATTATAGATGGTTTGACGGGTATCTATAATTATAGGCATTTTCGCGAAACGCTTGAGAATGAAATTAAAAGGGCGAATCGATATCATCATTTACTTTCGCTCATAATGATAGATGTAGACAATTTTAAAAAGTATAATGATGCTTATGGACATCTTGAGGGAGATATTTTGTTGACAAAGATTGCTTATTTAATTACTAAACATACTCGTGGGATAGATATTGTGGCTCGTTACGGAGGCGATGAGTTTGTCGTAATTTCTCCCGAAACTGATAAAAATCAGGCTATTGAGGTGGCAGAGAGAGTCAGGATTGAAATTGTGGATAAATTTTTTAAGAAAAAAGAAGTTTATAACAAAGTTACATTGAGCATGGGTGTAGCCTCATTTCCCTCGGATGCTGTTTGTGTCGATGATTTAATCAGGAAAGCAGATATTGCGCTGTATAAAGCAAAACGGACAAAAAGAAATAAAGTACGTGCTTTTGCGCTTAAATAAAGGAGGATTTTTGTGAGTTGGACTCATGATAGGATAGGGGATATCCTTGTAAAGAAAAATTTAATTACTCCCCAGCAGCTTATGGATGCATTGAATGTGCAAAAAGACAGCGGGAAACCGTTAGGTGAAGCTTTGATTGATCTTGAAATGGTTTCCGAAGAAAACATAGCCAGCGCTCTCGCCAAGCAAAAAAATCTACCGGTGATCAATCTTGAAGAGTATGAGATTAATCCTCACGCTGCCGGTTTAATCCCCGAAAGAGTTGCCCGTAGGCATATGGCTTTGCCTATTGGCTATGAAGAAGGGAAATTAGTCTTGGCAATGGCAAACCCTCTTGATATTCATGCTATTGACGATCTTAGAGTTATTACAGGTTATGAAATTAAGCCTGTTGTTTGCACTCGCTCGGATATCAAAAATGCAATTGCCAAATATTTAACGCAAAGCTCATCGGTGGAAGAAGCCGTAGAGGCCGTGGTCGAAATCAAAGAAACAATGAAGGAAGAGGAGCTAAAGACCATTGCTCCCGACGCGCCGGTGGTAAAACTTGCTAATCAAATAATCGCCGACGCGGTAAATCAAAGAGCGAGCGATATTCACATTGAACCTCAAGAAAAAGATTTTCAAGTTAGATTCAGGGTTGATGGTGTTCTTCACAATGTAATGACGGTTCCAAAGAAAGTTCAGGCGGGGTTGATTTCCCGCTTTAAGATAATGAGCGAAATAAATATTGCCGAACACAGATTGCCTCAGGATGGTCGATGCAGTGTAAATGCAAGGGGTAGAGAAATTGATTTAAGAGTTGCAACATTGCCGACCGTCTATGGCGAAAATGTGACTTTAAGAATTTTAGATAAAAGCCAGGCTGCTTTGAGTCTCGAGGATTTGGGATTCTTGCCGGACACACTCAAAAAATTCAAGAGTGCATATTCTCAAGCTTATGGGGCTATGTTAGTTACGGGCCCAACCGGTTCAGGGAAATCTACAACGATCTACGCCACCTTAAATGTGCTTAATTCCCCGGAAAAGAAAATAATTACGGTGGAGGACCCCGTGGAATATCACCTGTCGGGGATTCTTCAAATTCAGGTAAATTCTTCGGCGGGGCTTACATTTGCCAAAGGGCTTAGATCCATTGTCAGGTGCGATCCCGATATTATTATGGTAGGAGAAATAAGAGATTTAGAAACCGCTAAAATTGCCGTGGAATCAGCATTAACGGGGCACTTGGTGCTCTCAACTCTTCACACAAACGATGCTCCCTCTGCTTTAACCAGACTTATTGAGATGGGGTTGGAGCCTTTTCTGATTTCTTCTTCAATTGATTGTGTCTTGGCTCAGAGATTGGCTAGAAAGCTTTGTGAGCATTGCAAAGAAGAATATAAGTTATCGGAAAAAGCGTTGGCTGAACTTGGCGAGTCAGATAAAGAAATGACTGTTTATCGAGCAAAAGGGTGCAAAAAGTGCCTAAATACAGGATACAAGGGAAGGATTGGGATATATGAGGTGATGCCCGTAAGCGATGCTATAGCCGGGCTTTGTGTTGAGAAGAGATCGACGGAAGAGATTCGCAAAGTTGCAATAGAAGAGGGGATGCGGACATTGAGAGAAGACGGGTTGGAAAAAGTTAAAAGGGGAATAACTTCTCTTGAGGAGATAATGAGAGTTGTGGTTTAAGGGAGGGGGTTGAGGTGTTTAATGTCTATGACAAAACCTTAAGTTCTTTAAAGAAAAAGGCGTCTCTCCTCAAATCTTTTTTTAAAGATTTAAAGAAAAGAATCTGTTTTCCCACATTTAAAACCTCTCTAAGTATTCCTACTCTTATAATTTTGCTTACCGTGGTCTTGGTAAGCTCCATTTTTTTGCCGGAGATAATCTTCGACCTTTTTAGCTATACTCATCCGAAAGCTGTTTCCGACGTTTCTTTTGAGCCCATTGTTTTAGCTGGTGGTGCCGTTGTGCCCGGGGAACATTCTTTGTATGGGGTCGGGGATAAGAGAATTTTTGTTGCCAGAAAATTTACAACCGGGATTAAGGGCGAAGAATATGAATTGGATGCTGTCTGTAAAGCGGTTGGAAAATTTTGTTATGTCTTTGTTGAAGAGGGGCAAGAAGTTGATAATGTTTGGGTAAATAAACTTAGGACTGAATTTGATGAGGAGATATCAGCTAAGGAAAAAATTGCGAATCGCTTTAAATCAACTCTCGACAATGACGGAAGGATTACTCTGCTACTCATAGATATTGAAGATGGATGGGATTATCAAAAGAAGGGGGAGCGTTATATAGCCGGTTTTTTTTGGGGAGAAAATCAGATTCCGGGTTTTAGAAGTAAAACGGGCAATGAAGCAGATTTGTTGTATTTAGATATAAATCCCGCTAATGCTTCAACAAAAGATTTTTTAAAAACCGTTTCACACGAGTTAGATCACCTTGTTCATCAGAGCTATATTGAGGTTAGAGTTTGGCTCATTATATTTTTGCAGGTGGGCTTCATAAGTTTTTTCGTTCTTCATTATTTTTTAGAAGGACGGTGGAAAGGGAAGCTGTAGCCCTTTATTTTCTTACTCGCCTAAGAAAACGAACCAAAAGACGAAGGAATTTTGTGAAATCTACAAATATTGAGATTAATAAAGAGATTTTATCGAAATTCCCGAGCTGGGCGGCCGATCATTTTCTTAACAGCTCCAAAATAGCGGTTGTCCAGGCGCCTGCCTGGTACAGGCCCGTATCGGGCAGAACTCCCCCTCGTTTCACTCCGGGGTCAGACAGCTTCGGCTTATTCCCTGAACGAGGAGCATTTTGTAGTGAACTCAAATTTAATAGGTTGATATTGGTGAGCTATCAAAATGTCCGAGCAAACCTGATTTTCCGCCTAAAAATGACCCTTCGTTCCTCCAGGGTCATCCCGGAATGAAATGAGGGATGATATGGCGATTAGCTTATAGCAAATGGCATATGGCGGGAAGCAGGGAAACTGTTGAATTTTGTCATTGCGAGCACCCCACCCCAGTCTAACTGGGGTGATTTAAGAAAGAAACAAGGTTTTGGTATGGAGAGTGGTGAGCTTGTTACTTAGGAGGAGCCGTAGGCGACGCGGCAATCTCGGTTTAATTATAATTTTTTGCGGGTCGAACACGCCCCACACTCGGCTGTTTGTCCAGAGGACAATCCTCCTCTGGAGGAATCCGCGACTGCACTCGCT
>DFBH01000002.1 GCA_002366545.1 Candidatus Oleimmundimicrobium americanum
GGGAATGGACCCTCGGCACGCGGAGCAAAGAGTCTGAAAACACCCTCGTTTATCATGATGGCCGGCAAGTTTCCGCCTGCAGCACTCGGTGCTTTGGTTCCACCGAAGTCGGGGATATCGTTGCCAACCCATTTGCCTTGAGCCTCATCCCACCAGATCTCGGGAATTTCCGGATTCCACGGTTTTCCGTTGAGGTCAGCAGAAGCGCGATTATACACAATTCTTCTGTTGACCGGCCAGGCAAATGACCACTCGAGGTTGTTTCCAATACCTTCAGCCTCCGGGATTCTTCTCTTCATGAGATTCTCGCCATCGGGAGTGAACGTACCGGAGAAGAGCCAGTTGCCACAGGCTGTTGACCCGTCTTTTTGAAGCGCAACAAAGTTCTTGTCAACAAGTTTATTCCTACTTGGCCATTCGTAACCGTGACAGGCCTTAGCCACTTCCTCAACATCGGGATCCCCGTTAGGCCCGGAATAATCCCAATTAAGTTTTGTGACAATATCAGCGCCTGCCCCGCCTTCGGCTGCATAGAGTTTTTTGAGTTCTTTGACGACCAAGTCAACAACTTCGAGGTCGGTCTTGCAGTCGCCAAGCGGTTCACAACCCTTCCAGCGCCATTGAATCCAACGACCGGAATTACTGATTGAACCGTCCTTTTCGCAAGAGTCGGCCGCCGGAAGTCTCCAAACCTCGGTTTGAATATCTCCAGAATTGCATCCCGGACGTTTCCAGAAGCTGTTTGTCTCAGTCTCCCAGAGGTTTAAATCAACCAGCCATTCGAGGTTATCCATGGCAGCAGCCTCAATGTTGGAGTTAGGCCCACCAATAGCCGGGTTTTGACCCAAAACTAACATACCTTTAATTTCTCCGGCATACATCGCCTCAAATAGAGCTATGTGGGAGTAACCCCCACCCTGGAATCCTCCTCCAATCTTTGGCAACCAGTCAAAACGGAAATCGTTGTCGGCGGTTGCCGCATCTCCCCACCATTCCTTGAGAAGAGATACAAGATATTTCTCGCCGTGTCTCCACCAGGAAGTTGAACCGGGAAGAACGTTCTTGGTAGCTTTGCCAATTGTATAAGCATCAGCATAGCTTCTAAAAGTCTGCCCCGCCTTTACAACACTTAAGTAACCGGGCAGAATGTGAAAGAGTAAGCAGTGATCGGTTGAACCCTGAACGTTTGGCTCGCCCCTTAAGGCATTAACGCCGCCGCCGGGCCTTCCCATGTTACCGAGAAGCAACTGAACCATGGCGAAGGAGCGAATATTTTCCACTCCAACCGTATGTTGAGTCCAGCCCATGGCATAACAAATCGTTCCTGCTTTCTCGGAAGCACCCGTTTTTGAATACTCCTCACAGATTTCAAGGAACTTATCCTTTGGAGTCCCGCAAACCTTCTCAACCATCTCCGGAGTGTAACGAGAAGCGTGTTTCTTGAGAAGCTGCCATACACAATTGGGATCGGACATGGTCATGTCCCTCTTTGGTGAGTGGATGACTCCACCCGGAGCCTTCTCATCCGGGATATCTTCCAACTGATAACCCCAAGTTGAGGTATCATACTTTCTTGCTGTGGAATCATACCCACTGAAGAGACCATTTAAATCTCCCGGCATCTTAAATCCGGGATTAATCAACAAAGTGGAGTTTGTGTAATGCTTTACATAATCCTCGTGATACTTCTTGTTTTGGATTATGTAGTTAATCATCCCCATAATAAAGGTAATATCCGAACCCGAACGAATGGGTGCGTAGATATCGGCCTTTGCGGCGGAGCGAGTGAATCTTGGGTCAACAACGATTAACTTGGCCCCCCTCTCCTCCATGGCCTTGGTTATCCACTTGAAAGACATCGGATGATTTTCTGCGGCATTGCCGCCCATGACAACGACACAATCAGTGTTCTTCAAATCAACCCAATGATTTGTCATGCAACCTCTACCAAACGTCGGTCCCAAAGCTGCGACCGTAGCAGAGTGTCATATGCGTGCCTGGTGGTCAACATAAACAAGTCCGAGGGCCCTCATCATCTTTATCCAGAGATAGCACTCTTCGTTGTTTACGGCCGCACCACCTAAAGCCGCAATAGCTTCGACGCGATTAACGAGATTTCCGTCCGCATCTTTTTCCATGAAGTACTTGTCCCTGGTGTCTTTAATTTTGCGAGCTATGTCGGGGATAGCATCTTCCCAGGTTCTTTCCTCCCAATCACAGCCACCGGGTCCACGATAAAGTACTTTTTTGTTTCGTTTACCGGCTGCATCAGCCGCTATTTGAAATATCGCAGAGCCCTTGGAGCACAGACTGCCCAAATTTGTAGGATGGTCAGGATCACCATCTACGGCAATTGGATGACCGTGCTCATTGGAATAAATAATAGCGCCGCAACCGCAAGAACAAAAAGGACAAATAGTATAGGCTATATTGGCGCCAGCCGTTCTAAGCTTTTCGGCCTCAGCGGCAACCGCTGCCATATCAAAACCAAATTCCATAAGTGCAGTTGTAGCTACCGATGCGCCCGTAAGCTTTAAAAAACTTCTTCGTGTGAGCTTCACTTTTATGGCTCACTCCTTTCTAAAAAGATATGAGTTTGAGGCTCAATTTGAGCCAACTACATTTAAAATTCCCGGAATCTCTTCCCTTTAAACTATTACAAAAAATGCTAAATAATTAGAGTAAACTCAAATGAATTAGAGAAATCCGAGATTAACCCACTTTCACCTCCTTTCCCTATCTTTCTCATAAACTCGCCAAACAAACGGCGGCTATTTGAGCCCATAGCAATTACGCCATGAAAGCTCAATAAACAAAAAGGGATCCATGGCTATAAATGCCAAGGACCCCCTTTGCAAAAAAGGCAGGCATAAAAATTGCTTTTTATACCCTATCGCTCATCTCTCCCTGAGGGAGAAAATGAGTCGGAGATTCTTTTATCAAATTAAAAAATTATTAATAATAACTTATTAAACAACGTATAATAAATTCCTGCAAAATGTCAATAAATTCCCTTATAAAATTTACTTTTAAAAAAAATTAATTATACTTATAAGAGGCGAGCATTGCCATCACTTCTTCCAGATAAATAGTAAAGCGTATACAAAAGTTCTTTAACCGGGTTGGTATTATAAACCTTAACCCCATCGGAAACCTTAACTGTAACCGGAGTATAGTTAAGAACAATTTTTACCCCCGATTGCACCAACAGATCGGCAACAGCTTGAGCTTCTAAAGCGGGAACAGCGATAACCCCAATGCTTATCTTTTTTTCTTTAACTATCTTCTCTAAATTTTTAATCTCGCTAACTTTAAGCTCACCAATTTTTTTGCCAATTTTTTTGGAGTCGTTGTCAAAAATAGCCGACACGGAAAACCCGTGCAACGAAAAACCATCGTAACCCACAATTGCCGAACCAAGATTGCCCGCTCCAACCACCGCTATCCCGTGTGGTTCATCCGAGCCCAATATTTGTCTAATCTTAAAAATGAGACCATCAGTATTATAACCAACGCCCCTTTTCCCAAAAGTTCCAAAACAAGCAAGGTCCCGCCGAATTTCGGCGGGGTTTATCTCCGTGAGACTACCAAGTCTTTTTGAAGACACGGTCTCGCAACCATTTTGTTTAAGCTCCATTAAGCGCTCTAAATATAAAGATAATCTTTCTATTACTCCCTCGGGAACCTTTCCGCTCATTTATCCTCGCTCTGATACTTAATCTATACTTAAAAATTTATTTTATTTTAACACTCGTCTGTTTAAATTACTGCCCTTTTAATGTTATGACCGAAAGATAATATTATTATAGAAAAGATTTGCACTTGTGTTATTATTATTTTAAGGATTGTATTAAACAAAAATATTTACACTAATAATCCCGACTTTCTAATACATAAATAAACATCCGCAGTAATTTAACATCAGAAAAAATCAAAATATTATATCTACCAACACACCTATGAATGTTCCAAGAAAAAATAGATCAAAATACTAAAAAGCTTACAAAAAATTTTAAAGGAGACACTAATTAAGAGGGGAGGTGTAATTAAAATGCGTAAGCTTGTTTTTTTGATTGCAATACCCATCATCCTAACCGTCGCTATCAGCACAATATCCTGCGGCCCACCCGTCAAAGAACCTTCCGAAAGACCAACTGTAATCGAGTTTTTCAGTGAAACCTGACCGATCTGCGGAGAGCAGAAGCCCATCGTTGATGAGCTAGAGAAAAAATATGAAAAAAGTATAAACCTAACGAGGATTGAGCTTAAATCTTCCGATTGGAAAACCGAGTCTGATAAGTACAACATAACATCGGTCCCAGGCTTTGTCTTTCTTACTCCTGAAGGGGAGCTCGTTGAAAAAATTGAAGGTCTACAAGAAAAAGAAACACTCGAGAAAAAAATAAAGGACCTCTTATAACCCATGAGGTGATAACGGTGAGAAAGATAATTTATCGCTCAATTACCTTGTTTATAATCTTAATCGTAATTTTTAGTATTGCCTCTTGTGCCAAAAAACAGGAAGAGAAAATAGAACCTGGGAAAATTATGTCAAATACCCCCGTTAGAAGCAAAGGCTTTACGGAGCCTGAAGGATGCACTTGACACGCCCAGAAATACGAGCACTGGAAGGGCTCGATGCTTAGCCGGGCATATGAGGATAAACTGTTTAGAAAACTTTATCTTCTTGCAAGTGAAGAAACAGAAGGATTAACAGACGAATTTTGTATGCGATGCCACTCTCCCATCGGAGTTTATCTCAAGGAAATCCCGCCCGCTGACGGGTCTAAGCTTAGCGACATCGCAAAGAGAGGAATATCTTGTGATTTTTGTCATACCGTCTCCGGTTACGAAAAAATCGGGAATGGAAATTATGAGCTATCGCCCGGCATGGTAAAAAGAGGTCCCTTTGAAGAG
>DFBH01000024.1:0-2538 GCA_002366545.1 Candidatus Oleimmundimicrobium americanum
CGTTATCCCTTGAAATAAGGAAATGAAGTGAACAAAATTTTTGTTCCGGCTACAAGCCCAGAAGATTGGAAACAATTCCTTGCTGAACCAGAGAAACAATGGAAATCAGGCTATTCAGCACGGTCTCTTGCATACTGTTGGCAAGAGGCTGGTGGTATGCCACCGGAAATGATTTCTGTACTTGGTCAAGTATCCTCACTCAAAAATCTTAAAACAATTTTTGCAATTCCAGAACACAAAGTCCCATTGCCTGGTGGTTCAAGGGCATCTCAAAATGATGTATGGGTACTGGGAGAATCATCCGCTGGTTTAATTTCAATTGCTGTGGAGGGCAAAGTGTCAGAACCCTTTGGCCCCACAGTTGGAGAGTGGTTCAAAAATAAAACAACAGGAAAAGAAAAAAGACTGCAATTTTTGTGTAATGAACTTGGATTTGATTTTCCGCCCCCACCTAAAGTTCGTTACCAACTATTGCATCGTACGGTATCTGCTATTTTGGAAGCAAAACGCTTCAGAACCAATGAAGCGGTAATGGTGGTTCATACATTTAGTACAACGAATGAATGGTTAGAAGATTTTCAGTATTTTCTGTCATTATTTGGTTTAAAGGCCGGGGTCAATCAGGCAGTTTCTGTAAAATTAGAAAATGAAATAAATCTTAGTTTAGCATGGGTTCATGGCTCAGAGAGTTATTTGAAATCATAATAAAATTGGGATAACCAGGCGCTTGAGATGGACAGGGCAGGTCATGCCGCTTTTCGAAAGACAGTATTTGGTCGATAGTTTTTATCTTTATCATGGTTTTTCGGTTATCGCTGCCCTGCCACTCAGCTTTACGTTAGCTCTCAATAGAATAAGAGGATACAAATGGTTTCTAGAGAAGGTCAAAAAATAGGAAGTATTAAAACTTTTATTGAAAGACTCGAGAATTTGAGTCTCGACAAGCCGTCAGATGCTGTCTTTTATTTTCGTGGTCATTCTGATCATGCGGAATTTAAGCTCGAACCTTCGATTTATAGAGAAAAAGAATGGGTTAAAAATGAACATAGGATGTTTCGCGAAATTATTATGAAATGCCCAAATGATTTTATTGGCGCTAAAACAGCTTTCGAGAAGCTTGTTAAGATGCAGCATTACTCGTTACCGACAAGGCTTCTTGATTTAACTGAAAATCCTTTGGCGGCTCTATTTTTCGCAGTTAGCTCGCAGCCGGATAAAGATGCTGAAGTTCTAATATTTAAAGTTTCAAAGAAAGAAGTTAAGTATTATGACAGTGACACGGTCAGCATTCTTTCTAATATAGCTAAAAGACCTCCTGAGTTTGATATCACACAAATTAAAGGTAAAAGCAAAGAAACTTTTAACGGAGAAACACAAATTACGTATCTTCTTCATGAAATAAAAGAGGAGAAGCCATATTTTGAACCTGTGATTGTCGCAAAAGATCTTGAGTCTGTGATCTGCGTAAAACCTAAATTAGACAATCCAAGAATAATTAGACAAGACGGCGCATTTTTTATTTTTGGCATCAATAATAAAAAAACGATTCCTGCGAGTATTCCAGAAACATACCGTGTTACTACTGAATCTTATCGTTTAATTATCAATAAATCAGGAAAAAATAAAATAGTTGGTCAATTGGCGACTCTTGGAATAAACGAAGCGTCAATGTTCCCTGAAATAGATTCTGTTTCAAAATACATTAAACAAAAATTGAAGAAAGAGCTAACAAAAGCATCCAGCGGACGCAAAAAGCCGCGCCGCTGATGCTTGACGTTGAGCGGTGGCAAAACTGAAAAATGAACATATTAAATTCTTGACATTTCATACCGATGTAATTACAATGTGGATACTTATCAAGTCAAGGAGGTAAGCTATGAGAGCACGTATTGTAAAAATTGGCAATTCCCAAGGCATCCGCATTCCAAAACCTATACTTGAACAAACAGGAATTATGGAGGACGTTGAGCTTGAAGTAGAAAAAAACCAAATCATTATTCGCCCTATTTCGAATCCAAGAGTTGGTTGGGATATTGCTTTCAAAGCAATGTCCCAAAAAAATAATGACATGCTGATATACGGAACCGAAAACATCTCACATTCTTGGGATGAAGAAGAATGGCAATGGTAGTCAATAGATTCGATGTATATTTGATAAATCTTGATCCTACAGTTGGGTCTGAAATTCAAAAAACCAGGCCATATTTAGTTATTTCACCTGATGAAATGAACAGATACATCCGCACCGTCATTGTTGCTCCGATGACTACCGCCGGGAAGGACTATCCCACAAGGGTATCCTGTAAATTTAAAACGAAAAAAGGGCAAATTGTTTTAGATCAAATACGAACAATAGACAAAACACGACTTATAAAAAAGCTTGGCTCTATTAATCCGGACACCCAATTAGAGATAATTTCTGTTTTACAACGACTATTTGCATTTTAAGGTCGCCCAACCTGTCAGTTCACCTGACCGGTGTTCCGCTACCCTCCACACCGGCAGGTGACTTCATCGTTAAGCTGACCGCTCGCGATG
>DFBH01000024.1:2658-3435 GCA_002366545.1 Candidatus Oleimmundimicrobium americanum
CTCGCAGCTCATCCGCCGCGTTATGTTTTCTAAAATAATGAAATGCAGGAATAATTAATTATGAACTTGTCCAGACTTTGGCGTAAAATCAATAAAGAGACTCATAAAAATACAGAACCGATTCAAGCTCTTTCTAAAGCGATTCTAGACGGATCACTTTATATGGCAAATAGTCTTCGCTCTTCAATGGAATTTAATTCGCATGAGGAAAACGAAAAGAACTGGGTATATATACTTTTTGAGGTCCAATATTTATTTTTCCATCTAGTGGGCCGCATGGCATCTCAAGCGGTTGGTGCAGATAAAAGAAGCGCTTTGCTTGAAAGTATAGCCCCATTAGTTATTGATCCAACTATTAATGCAATATTCGGACATTGGCCAGATGACAAAAAGGCTAATATTAAAAGCGAATACTATAAGAATTTAGCTGAATCAGAGTATGAGTATGGAGCATGTAAGAACTTGTGGAATGATAAAGGCGTGGATAATATGAATGAGATTGTAATTCACCGTTTCGGGAAAAATATTGCGCGCGCTATGGGAAATGAACATAATCTCGGATTGATAATTGATGTTCAAAATAATTTGGTGAGCAAGCTAAAGGATATTGAATTTAATAGATTACTCCATAAAGCTTTCGCGGAGCTGTAGAAAAAACATAACATTTTTCTGCACCTGACCGGTGTTCCGCTGTCGCTCCACACCGTCAGGTGAGAAATTCGTTATAAGGATATATTATGGGAGGAATAATAAGTGTAATCATAGCAATTTTGGCAT
>DFBH01000060.1 GCA_002366545.1 Candidatus Oleimmundimicrobium americanum
AAAATTAGAATCTCTTGCTACCGAGAAAGCTCTAGATGTAAATTCACCAAATAAAATTATCCAACCATTCATGCTGACGGGAGAAACAGTAATTCCTGGTTTTGAGATTCTAGATGTTCGTAAGATGGAAGACAGCATCGAGATTGCGGTCCGCAGATATGAAATGGAATTTGGTAGTCCTAGCTGTCAACCCAGATATGTAGATGAGGAATACACAGTAATTTGGGAAAACAGGATTGGCGATGACGGATATGAACGCAGCACACCACTAATCGATGGTGTTATGCGCATTAGTTCAAGTACAGTGGACAAAATCTGGTGAAAACTTCAAAGATCTCCACATTGGAAAACTCTAGTTTAAGTTAAATTGCCTTAAGGCGCACTAATGCTAATGTCCTCATCATACCATTGGTTAATTGTGTTAATCACCACTTTTGTCGCATCGGGATATTTGCCAACCCACGCAGTATCAGCAGGACGCCAAAGATGCATATCAGAATGCGTTGCAATACAAATACTTCTCCATTTATTATTCTTTGAGTATCCACCTGGGCTGTTTAAAAGAAGGGTTGTTAGTCTTCTGAAAGCTTGGTTTGTGCCATTGTATTTAGTTCCAGAAAGATCACGCGTAAAAGTGGTATTTGTTGTACCAAAACTGATATAGAAAGCCAATTTGTTGTCAGCAGGCACATATAGACGCATAAAGACTTGGGTTCCAGCAGGTATACCTCCAGATGGCCACCCATCCCGTTGCCACTCACCAAAGTTGTGAAACACTTCCCATTTGCCGCTACCAAGACCATTTGGCTGCGGAGCCGTGTAAATACCGTATTCAGCCCACAAACTACCGACTTTTATCGAAAAATAATTATAAGCGGCCTCTTGTCCGGCTACATCAATACCGCTAAGGTCACTACTACTAGGGACTGTAATAAAAACCCCTCAACTTTGCGGAAACCGACATTAGACTCTACCCTTCTCCAGTATTCATAATCTGCCATGAAACATCAACCTCCTTTTCTGTTAATAAACTGCTTTTAACCTTTTCAACACCTCCTTCCTTGTATAATTTGTTGTTTCCCTCGAAAGGCTTAACTGCTCAGCTACTTTTTAGCCTTCCACACCAAGCCTCATTATTAATTTATGTCTTTCAACTAAAAATCCTTTATTTTAACTAGTAGAAAACAATAGTTAGGTTCAAGAGTAAAAACAAATAAAAATGAAAAATGTTTAAAACAAAACGCAATTAACCACGTTATAACTACCAACCAAGAGCCGATAGCTAACAATCAATGACCGACAGCTATTATTACCATATCATGTAAAATAACCATCAGCCCTTAGCCACCAGAAAAATCAAAAGAGCTTTTAAAGCAGCCATTAGCTCCTAGCCTTTAGCCTCCAGGAAAATTAAAAAGTTTTTATTGATTGGTTTTAAAAGCCGTGTGGGTTGGGTAGACAGTGACCCTCCAGTTGTCCAGAGGACTATCAGCCTCTGGTTGAAGGCGGGCACGCATATGAGCACGGTGTGTGAAGCGAGGGAGGTTCGAACATCTGCGGCACCCGCTGCGGGTCGCTCTACGAGAGTAAGCGAGTAGGCGCGCACAATTTAGAGCTGTTGCTTGACCTATAAAAAAGAAATCTTAGGCGAGTAAGAAAATGAACAAATAAAAATTATTTTTCAATCGCTTCGCTTCAAACGCACACACCTGTCGGCAGGCAGACCGGGTAAACCGGTGGTTTATAGCACTAAACAATAAAGCAAAAGCTAATTAGCTTTTGCTTTAAATTATCACATTTTTTATTAAATAATGATTTAATTTTTAAACCAACTCGATAATAACCATTCGCGCAGCATCGCCCTGTCTGGTTCCGAGCTTTAAAATCCTGGTATAACCGCCATTTCGTTCTTCAAATCGCGGAGCAATCTCCGTAAAAAGCTTATCAACCAACGATCTATCATTTATTATAGCCAGAGCTTGTCTGCGAGAATGTAAATTACCTTTTTTGGCCAAGGTTATTACCTTGTCCGATAAAGTTCTCATCTCTTTTGCCCGAGCTTCAGTGGTTTTTATCCTTTCGTGCTTAATTAATTCCTTTGTCAAACCCACTAATAAAGCTTTTCGATGGCTGGCATCCGTTCCTAATTTCCTTCCTTTTTTTTGATGCCACATTTAACAATCACTACTCCTTCTTTAAGTTAATATTAAGAGACACCATTTTTTCTCGAACTTCCTGAATAGATTTGGCTCCAAAATTACGAATATTTGTTAAATCATTCTCAGCACACTCCGCCAACTGCTGTAAAGTATCAACACCATGCCTTTTCAAACAATTATAAGAACGAACTGATAAATCTAAATCTTCTATCGGTGAGTCCAACGTACTTTCCGTCTCTTCTTCGTCAACTCCAAAAATCGTTTCCTCTGTTTCCTCAGGCGCGCGATTTATAAATAAATCCATGTGCTCATTCATAATATTTGCTGCCATACTCACTGCTTCATCCGCGGTTATACTACCATTTGTCTCCACCTCAAGGTAAAGCTTGTCATAATCTGTGCGCTGACCGACCCTCGTATTCTCAACCTCATACGTAATTTTCTTTACAGGAGAGAAAAGCGAATCTATCGGTATTACACCTATTGGTACCGATGATTTTTTGTTTTGTTCAGCCGGAGCGTAACCACGACCTTTTTCAACCACCATCTCCAATTCAAATTTTCCGTCTTTATTTAATGTTGCTATATGCAAATCGGGATTAATTATTTCAATGTCGCTCGGACATTTAATATCTCCCGCTTTTATCTCTTTTTGTCCTTTCACGCTAAGCTTTAAAGTTACAGGTTCCTGTGAGTAAGACCTTAGGACAAGCTCCTTTATATTGAGTATTATGTCAACAACATCTTCTTTAACCCCGGGAATAGCCGAAAATTCGTGTGCGGTATTTTCAAATCTAACCGATGTAACAGCGGCTCCAGGTAAGGAAGAAAGAAGTATTCGTCGCATAGAGTTACCCAAAGTATACCCAAAACCTCTTTCCAGAGGCTCTACTATAAAGGTCGCAAAAAAATCATTCTTTGCTTCAACACCAATATGCGGCTTGAGAAAATCTATCATAAAAAAATGCCTCCTTATATTATTTGCAGAAACCAATTATTATTTGGAGTAAAGCTCGACTATAAGCTCTTCTTTTATTGAGATGTCAATTTGATCTCGAATAGGTAAATTTAACACTTTCCCAACACTTGTGCTGCTATCTACATTAAGCCAAGAGGGAACCTCCGCCTTGCTGGCCGACTTTAAGTTTTCTTTTATCTTATTAATCTTGGAACCTTTCTCTGTTAAACCGATAATGTCACCTTGTTTAACTCCAAACGAAGGAATATCAACCCTTCGATCGTTGACCGCAAAATGACCATGTTTTACAAATTGACGTGCTTCTGAACGTGATATTGCAAATCCCAAGCGATAAATCACATTATCAAGCCTGGTCTCCAAGATTCTTAAGATATTTTCGCCCGTTATTCCTTTTTGCTTAGCTCCTATATCATAATATCGTCTAAACTGCTTTTCGAGTACGCCATAAATTCGTTTTGCCTTTTGTTTTTCTCTTAATTGATAACTGTAATCCGACGGTTTAGAGAAACCCTTCCCGTGTTCTCCCGGGGCATAAGGACGTCTTTCCATCGCACACTTATCACCAATACACCTTTCACCCTTCAAAAAAAGTTTTTCTTTCTCTCTACGACACAATTTACAAACCGGACCGATATATCTCGCCATACTACAACTCCTTAAACTCTTCTTCTTTTTTTCAACCGACAACCATTATGTGGAACAGGGGTAACATCATTTATGCCGCCAACTTCTAAACCAGCCGCTTGAAGTGTCCTAACCGCAGTCTCTTTCCCCGACCCCGGACCTTTGACAAAAACATCAACCTTCTTCATCCCGTGCTCCCGAGCTTTCTTTGCAGCTGCTTCTGCCGCCATTTGAGCAGCAAAGGGTGTGCTTTTCCTTGAGCCTTTAAACCCCACGCTTCCAGCACTTTCCCAAACAATTGTATTTCCATCTAAATCGCTTATGGTAATTATTGTATTGTTGAAAGTCGACTTAATATGAGCAGTTCCATGAGCAATATTCTTTTTCTCTTTGCGCTTAACTCTTCCTTTTAAAACTTTTTTCTTTGCCAATTACCCGTTTTACCCCCTTGCTATTTTAACTACTACTTTCTCTTTGCTCCCATTATTCTTCTGGGGCCTTTTCGCGTTCTTGCATTCGTATGTGTGCGTTGCCCTCTTACGGGAAGACCTCGTCTGTGTCGAAGACCTCTATAAGAACCTATCTCCATTAATCGCTTAATATTTTGAGATACTTCACGACGAAGATCTCCTTCAGTTTCATAATTTTTGTTTATATACTCTCGTAACTTTAAAACTTCATCTTCGGTTAAATCGCGAACCCTGGTATCTTTACTTATCTTGGTTGCTTCCAAAATTTCATTTGATCTTGGTCTTCCTATTCCGTAAATATAAGTTAAACCAATTTCCACCCTTTTATCTCTCGGTAAATCCACACCTACAATTCGTGCCAATTACTTTACCCCCATTAAATTAATGATCCGCGCCAATTTATCCTTGCCTTTGTTTGTGCCTAGGGTTTTCACAAATTACCCTGACACGGCCTTTCCTCTTTATAATCTTACATTTTTCACAAATTTTTTTCACCGATGGTTTTACTTTCATAATCATTCTCCTACTTAATTTACTTAAATCTATATGTAATTCTCCCTCTGCTTAAATCATAAGGAGAAAGTTCTACATTAACTTTATCCCCCGGGAGAATCCTTATATAATGCATCCTCATCTTGCCAGAAATATGAGCCAGAACTACATGTCCATTCTCGAGTTCTACCCGAAACATAGCATTTGGTAAAGTCTCTATAACCTTTCCCTCTATCTCAATAGTTTCCTCTTTACCAGCCACTAAAATCTACCCCTAACTACCATTGCCTGCAATCCACAAAAGCAGATTATAACAAAGTCACAAACGGAAGTCTACCATAAAGTTAAAATTTCCGGACCCTCCGGGGTTATCGCCACCGTGTGTTCAAAATGAGCCGAGAGGCTCCCATCTAAAGTAACAACCGTCCACCCGTTTTCCAAAACCTTTACACGATAACCGCCGAGGTTAACCATCGGCTCTATGGCAAAAACCATACCGGCTTTAAGACGCGGTCCACTATTTGGAAAACCATAGTTGGGGATCTGTGGGTCCTCATGCAAATTCAAACCAACTCCATGACCAACAAAATCCCGCACAACGGAATAACCTGCCCCCTCCGCTGTCACCTGAATAGCGTGTGAAATATCTGAAAGTCGATTTCCAACAACACACTTTTCAATTCCCGCCATAAGAGCCTTTTGCGTTACATCCATAAGAGACACCGCTTGTTTCGAAATCTTACCGACGGGAAATGTTATAGTCGCATCAGCAAAATACCCCTTGTATTCAACCCCCACGTCTACGCCCACAATATCTCCCAACCTAATCTTGCGTGGACCGGGAAACCCGTGAACAACTTCTTCGTTAATTGAAATGCAAGCCGAAGCGGGAAATCCTTTGTAACCCTTAAACGCAGGACGACCGCCTGATTTCTCTATAACTGACTGAACAATACCGTCAATTTCGGCCGTCGCCATACCCGGTTCTATAAAATCCTTTACTTTTTCAAAGACCTTACCGATAATTCTTCCGGCTTCACGTATGCGTTTTATCTCATCTGGTGACTTGATTACAATCATGCCACTTCATCAAGTAATGCAATTACGGCGCACTCAACATCGTCAACCGGCTTTTCGCCATCTATGGTTTTCAATATCCCCTCTTTTTGATAATAATTTATCAACGGAGCCGTTTGTTTACAATAAACCTTAAGCCTATTCTTAACGGTTTCCACCGTATCATCGCCTCTTTGATAAAGCATTCCGCCGCAAACATCACATACATTCTCTTTTCCCGGCGGATTAAAAACAGTGTGATAAATCTTGCCACAATTTTTGCAGCTTCTCCGACCCGTAAGCCGATTTATCAGCTCACCCTCACTTACTCCAATATTTAAAACCACGTCAATAATTTTTCCAGTTTCAGCAAGAGCTTTTTTAAGCGCATCAGCTTGAATAACCGTACGCGGAAAACCATCTAAAATAAATCCCTTTTTACAATCGTTTCCCAATAGACGCTCCCTAACAATCCCCACAACTATCTCGTCCGGGACAAGTTCTCCTTTATCCATAAAAGTTTTAGCTTTAATCCCAAGTTTCGTCTCATTTACAACGGCTGCCCTTAACATATCACCGGTTGAGATGTGAGGAATATTATACTTTTTAGCTATCAATTTCGCTTGCGTACCTTTCCCTGCACCAGGTGCTCCAAGTAAAATTAAATTCATTTTGCGCTCTCCTTTAAGTTGACCGCCAACATTCAATGTTACTTTAAAAACCCTTCGTAGTGTCTCATCAAAAGCTGAGATTCCAACT
Organism: Candidatus Oleimmundimicrobium americanum; assembly: GCA_002366545.1. Lineage (GTDB taxonomy): Bacteria > Actinomycetota > Aquicultoria > UBA3085 > Oleimmundimicrobiaceae > Oleimmundimicrobium > Oleimmundimicrobium americanum. Next base: position 6,540 of record DFBH01000060.1, read on the forward strand.
GTTTAACCGTCTCCAACGAAACTCCCGCTATAATCAAAAGCGAAATCCCGCCAAAATGCCTAAAGAAAGGAACATTCATTGTCGCCATAATTATCGTTGGTATAATGGCAATCAAAGCCAGAAAAATAGAGCCCGGAAGTGTAATCCTATTTAAGATATGATCAAGATAAACAGCCGTGGGCTTCCCTGGTCTTACCCCTGGAACAAAACCGCCATATTTTTTAATATTATCCGCAACATCAATGGGATTAAAAGTTACCGCCGTATAAAAATAGGAAAAAAGGATGATTAAAAGTCCGTAAATTACCAAGTACACGACGGAGGTTGGCGTCAAAAAATTTGATATAGTCTGAAACATTTTTGTTGGAAAAAATTGAGCGATAGTTGCCGGAAACATCAAAACCGAAGCGGCAAAAATAATTGGGATAACCCCCGATTGATTTACCTTCAGCGGGATATACGTGCTTTGTCCTCCATACATTTTCCTGCCGACCACACGTTTTGCATACTGAACAGGAATTCTGCGTTGTCCTAACTCCATAACAACTATAGCTACAGTAATGAATAATATGACGGCAATAAGCAATAAAATGATGTAGGGACTAACAACTTGGATAGTTTGCACAACCGCCTCGGGAAACTTTGAAAGAATGCTTACCGTGATTAAAATGGACATCCCATTGCCAATCCCGTTTTGGGTGATCAGCTCCCCAAGCCACATTATAACAATAGTCCCGGCCACCAAAGTCAAGACGATTAAAAATCTATCCATTGACGAAAAACCCAGATTTAATTGACGCTCAACAAAAATGGTCGTGGCCATCGACTGCACAACTGCTAAGCCTAACGTCATATATCTCGTCCACTGAGTTATTTTTTTTTGTCCCGCTTCACCTTCTTTTGCCCATTCTTCCAATTTCGGAATCACTATTGTTAATAATTGCATAATAATTGAAGCGGTGATATAAGGCATTATTCCAAGAGCAAAAACAGCAAAGTTAGAAAGTGCTCCTCCTGCAAAAATATCCATGAACCCGAGCACATTTCCTTTTTGAGCAAATTGATTAAACAGTTCTTTTATAACGCTGACATCAATTCCGGGAACGGGGACAAAGCAACCGAATCTATACACAACTATTATCAACATAGTAAATAAAACACGTTTTCTTATATCGGCTACCCTAAAGATGTTTCTTAAGGCATCAATCATTAAATTACCTCAACCTTCCCGCCAGCTTTTTCAATCTTATCGGTAGCAACTTTGCTAAATGAATGTGCTTTAACGGTGAGTGGTTTTTTAATTTCTCCATCACCTAAAATTTTAACCATAATGCCTTTTTTTCTAACCATCCTTTTCTCATACAATTTTTTAGGGTCAATGACCGCACCTTTTTTAAACAAGTTGAGTTTATCGAGATTTACAACAGCATATTCTTTTTTAAAAACGTTTGTAAATCCAGGCAACTTCGGAAGTCTTCTCTGAATAGGATTTTGACCCCCTTCAAAACCAAGTCGGGGACCTTTACCCGAACGAGATTTTTGTCCCTTGTGCCCTCTACCACAGGTCTTCCCGTAACCCGATCCTTCTCCTCTTCCAACTCTTTTCTCTTTTTTTCTTGAACCTTCTGCAGGTTTTAAATTATGAATCTCCATTTATTCTTCCCCCAACCAATTGAACTAATCAACTTTCTCAACTTTCAATAAAAAAGAAACCTTATTTATCATTCCCCTAATCTCCGGGGTATCATCTTTAATAACAACATCATTTAAGTGTTTAAGTCCCAAAGCACGAACAGTCTGTTTTTGTGAACGATTCTTCCCTATTCCGCTCACCACCTGTTTTATTTTAAGCTTTGACATTTCTACCTCCCCAAAATTTCCTCTACCGATTTACCTCTCATTGCAGCAATTTCATCGGCTTTTTTCAGGTTTTTTAGACCGTCCATTGTCGCTCGAACCATATTGATTGCGTTGCTCGAACCCAGAGACTTGGCTAAAACATCTTTTATACCAACTAATTCCAATACCGCTCTTACGGGTCCTCCTGCAATAATGCCTGTTCCTTTGGCAGCCGGCTTTAATAACACTTTACCTGCTCCTGCTTTGCCGAGAATAGCATGCGGTATAGTGGAACCAACCAGAGGTACTTCAATTAAGTTTTTTTTGGCATCTTGAGCACCTTTTGAAATAGCAGTCGGAACTTCTTTGCCTTTCCCGAGACCTATGCCCACATGACCTTCACCATCACCTACAGCAACCAAAGCGCTTAAACTAAATTTGCGGCCTCCCTTTACAACCTTGGAAACTCTGTTTGTATAGACTACTTTTTCTTCCAAGTCCAATCGGTCTGAATCGATTTTCGCCACTCAATATCCTCCTCTTTAAAATTTAATACCAGCTTCACGAACCACATCCGCCAAAGCTTTCACCTTGCCATGATAAAGGTAACCACCTCTGTCGAAAACAACCTCTTCAATGTTTTTCTCTTTCGCCCTCTTGCTTATCATAGAACCAACTTCCTTAGCAACCTCAATATTCTTCCCACCTTGAGGAAATTTTCCTTTCAGCTCACCATCTAAAGAAGAAGCGCTTACCAAAGTTATTCCCTTAGCATCATCTATAATCTGGGCATAAATATTTTTACTGCTCCTATAAACACACAGCCTGGGTTTGTTTGCCACCCCAAATATTTTCTTTCTAATCCTTTTGTGTCTTCTTTTTCTCGCTAAAAACTTTTTGGAAGTTCTCGCCATAATATCCTCCAACTAAACTTGCTTATTTTGCCGTTTTCCCAGCTTTCCTGCGAACATATTCACCCACATACCTGATACCCTTACCCTTGTAGGGCTCAGCAGGTCGCACAGATCTTACCTTCGCAGCAAAATCACCTAATATTTCATTATTTATGCCTCGAAGTACAACACGCGTAGGCGTTGGGGTTTCAACCTCAATGCCTTCGGGTACCTTCATTAAAACCGGATTGGAATAACCGGCCTGCAACTCAAGGTCGTTCCCTTTTTTGGCTGCCCTGTAACCAACACCGACTATCTCCAACTGCTTTTCAAATCCTATAGTCACACCTTTAACCATATTAGCCATCAAGCTCCTGATTAAACCGTGAAGCGACCTATGCTCTTTCGCATCCGATTCTCTTTCTATGTATATTTTGTCCTCTTCTTTGCGCACCTTTATATTTCCGGGAACAACTCTGCTCAAAATTCCTTTAGGACCCTTAACTGTAAGAGTGCTTTCTTTAATCTGCACTTCTACACCCGCTGGAATTTCCACAGCCAACTTCCCTATTCTTGACATAACAAAACCTCCATTACCATTACCCACTGGTAAACATAAATTTTGAAAACAACCTTACCATACGTAACAAATAACCTCTCCGCCTACTCCTTCAAAAGAGGCTTTTTTATCCGTTAAAACTCCTTTAGACGTGCTTATAATAGCTATTCCCAATCCACCCAATACTCTTGGAATCATATCTCTTTTAGCATAAACCCTTAACCCCGGCTTGCTAATTCTCTTTATACCCGTTATCACCCTCTTATGATTCTTTCCATAACGCAAATCTACCCGAATCACATCTTTCCCTTCTTCTTTCTGCATCCTGTAATTGTTAACATATCCCTCTTCCTTCAACACTTTTACTATTTCCATCTTAACTCTCGAAGCCGGAATATCTACAAACTCATGACGCGCATTGCTACCATTGCGGATTCTTGTAAGCAAATCAGCAATAGGATCTGTCATTCCCATAAAACTTCCTCCTCAAACTAATAACTAAATGATTCTTACCAAATTTTACCAACTTGCTTTTTTAAGACCAGGAATTTCTCCCTTGTGAGCTAATTCTCTCAAACAAACTCTGCAAAGTTTGAACTTCCGATAATATCCCCGTGGCCTTCCGCAGCGAACACATCTACTGTATTCACGAACTGAAAACTTTTGTTCTCTTTTTTGTTTTGCAACTAGAGATTTTTTTGCCACCATACCTCCTAAAACTCAATTCTTTTAGCTTACCTTCTTAAAAGGAAACCCTAAGTACTTTAACAGAGCAACCCCTTTCTCGTCTTCCTTAGCCGTCGTAACTATGGTTATATCCATACCACGAATTTTATCTATCTTATCATAGTTAACCTCGGGAAAAATTAACTGCTCATCGACACCAAAGGTATAATTCCCTTGACCATCAAAAGACTTTAGAGAAAGTCCTTTAAAATCCCGTATGCGCGGCAAAGCTAAACTTAATAACCTGTCTAAAAATTCGTACATCCTGTTTCCCCTCAATGTAACCTTACACCCAATGGGATTTCCTTCTCGAACTTTAAATCCGGCGATGGACTTCTTGGCCTTGGTTATAACAGGTCGCTGACCAGTAATTACCGAAAGATCGTTAACTATATAATCTAAGACCTTAGAATTCTGAATAGCTTCACCAGCCCCCACGTTTATTACAATTTTTTCAATGCGAGGCACCTGCATATAATTTTTTAAAGAAAACTCCTCAATAAACGCCGGGGTTATCTCTTTTTTATATTTTTCCTTCAACCGAGGAATCACTTTCTCTTCGGCCACGCTCTCCCGCTTTTTAGTTTTTGACTTAGCTTTTGATTCCCCCAATTTAACCTCCCGCAATAAAAATCTATTTATCGATATCTTGCTTACATTTTTTACAAACCCTTACCTTGCCTTTATCCATCTCACAATTACCCGTTTTCGTGGCTACCCCACAGTTAGGACAAATTATCTGGACATTGGATATACAAATCGTTCCTTCTCTCTCAACTATTCCCCCTTGTTGACTTTTTTGAGTAGGACGAGTATGTTTTTTCATCAAGTTTATACCCTCGACGATAGCTCTCTCTTTTTTGGGAAAAACCTGCAAAATTTTCCCTTTTTTCCCTTTGTCTTTACCCGTTAATATCAACACTTTATCGCCTTTTTTGACGTGAAACTTGCTCATTAAAAAAGCTCCTTTCTCCTACAATACTTCCGGTGCTAAAGAAACTATCTTCATAAAATTTTTATCCCTTAATTCTCTCGCAACCGGCCCAAAAATTCGGGTACCTCGAGGATTCTTTGCGACATCGATAACAACAGCAGCATTATCATCAAATTTAACATAAGACCCATCGGTTCGTCTTACCGGTTTACTTGTTCTAACAACTACAGCGCGAACAACATCACTTTTCTTTACCACACCACCCGGAATAGCTACCTTTACCGTAGCAACTATTACATCGCCAACGCTTGCGTATCTCCTTTTTGAACCACCCAATACCTTAATACACAACATCTCTTTGGCACCGGTATTATCCGCAACCTTAAGCCTGGTTTCTTGTTGAATCATTCCCAATCACTCCTCGATACTTCTGCCACCACTGTTACTTGGCCTTCTCTAAAATAGAGACTACTCTCCAACGTTTAGTTTTACTTAAAGGACGGGTTTCAGCTATTTGAACCACATCACCCGCTCGACATTCATTCTTCTCATCATGTACTTTAAATTTTGATGTCTTTCTGATTCTTTTTTTATATAAAGGATGCTGTGTTATCCTCTCCACGGCGACCACAACCGTCTTATCCATCTTATTGCCTATAACTTTACCCACTCTAGTTTTTCGCAATCCACGTTTTTCCATCTTTGCCTCCAATCGTTTGTCTTTACGGCAAACCAACCTTATTTAACTTATTCTTATTTTTTCAGTTCTCTTTCTCTACACATAGTTTTAATCCTCGCAATGTCTTTCTTAACTTCTTTTATCTTCATATTGTTTTCAAGTTGACCGGTAGCTAACTGAAAACGCAAATTAAAGAGCTCCGTTTTAAATTCCTTCAGTTTTTCTTCCAATTCTTCATTTGTTAAATTTGTCAATTCCTTAGTTTTCATGGACACCACCAACCGTGTGTTTAATAATTCTCGTCTTTATCGGCAATTTATGAGCTGCAAGCCTCAACGCCTCTCTTGCTACCAACTCATCGGCTCCCGCCAGCTCAAACATAACCCTACCCGGCTTCACTACTGCCACCCAATGTTCCGGTGATCCTTTCCCGCTACCCATCCTGGTTTCAGCCGGTTTTTCGGTAACAGATTTATCGGGAAATATGTTTATCCAAACCTTTCCGCCACGCTTCATATGTCTGGTCATAGCAATCCTTGCCGCTTCAATTTGACGATTGGTCACCCATCCACGTCCTAATGCTTGAAGACCATACTCCCCAAAGTTTAGGGTCGTACCACCCTTAGCCATACCTTTCATTTTTCCTCTGTGAACCTTACGGTACTTAACTCTACGAGGTAAAAGCATTATTTGCCCTCCTCTATATTCTCTGTACTTTCTTTTTTCTTAAGTTTTTTTGTGGCTTTTTCTATCTTTACTTCTTGCTGTTCTTTTTCAACTGCGCTTTCTTTGATAACCTCTTTTTTTTGTTTACTTTTTATTTCTGCCTTTGCCTCTGCTTTTATTTCTAATTTTCCTTTTCTTTCCTCAACCTTTATCTTTTCTTTTTTTCTGTCCCCAACCTTAATCTTTTTTATTTCTTTAACTCCTTCATTTTCTTCCCGTTCTTCCTTAACAACCTCTTTTTCGATAACATCACCTTTATAAATCCAAACCTTAACACCTATTGAACCAAAAATACTGTTTGCTACAGCAAAACCATAATCTATTTCTGCCCGAAGCGTATGAAGGGGAACTCGTCCCTCACGATACCATTCTCTTCGTGACATCTCAGAGCCACCCAATCTTCCTGCACAATTAATCCGCACGCCCTTAGCTCCACTCTTCATTGCCGATCTTACAGCTCTCTTCATTGCCCTTCTAAAAGAGACCCTGGCTTCAAGTTGTGAAGCTACGTTCTGAGCTACCAAATTCGCATCGATCTCGGGGGTTTTTACTTCCTGAATATTAATTTGCACTTTATTGCCGGTTATTTTTTCTAACTCTGAACGAAGTGCTCCTACCTCGACACCTCTTTTACCTATTACAATTCCGGGGCGAGCCGTATGAATATCAACCTTGACATTATTGCCAGATCGCTCAATTTCAATTTTAGAAATTCCAGCCCTTTTTGTTTTGGAAACCACATGTTTTCTAATTTTTACATCATTCTCAAGCAAATCTCCGTATTTTTTTGTAGCAAACCATCTCGATTTCCAGTCGTAGATGATGCCGAGCCTAAACCCATTTGGGTTAACCTTTTGACCCACGTTTAATTTCCTCCTCCTGCTTCCTTACCACCACTGTAATATGACTGGTTCTTTTGTTAATCCTACTCGCTCTCCCCATAGCTCTGGGTCGAAATCTTTTAAGCGTAGGACCTTCATCGACATAAGCCTCAGAAATATAAAGACTACCTTCTATCCCCACGTTTGTTTCCGCATTACTTTTTGCCGAATTAACAACTTTGGCAACATCTTTTGCAGCACTCATAGAACAAAACTTCAACATATTAATTGCTTCCTCTACTTCTTTGCCCCTTATTAAATCAACAGCCATTCGCATTTTTCGCGGAGATACGCGAATATATTTTGCTACCGCCTTTGCTCCTTTAGATTCCATCATTTTCTCTACTTTTTTTGCCACTTCAAACCTCCAACGAAACTTTGTGAAAAATTGCCCTACTTTAAACGAGTCGTTCTCTCTGTATGATGACCATGTCCTCTAAAAGTTCTAGTGACCGCGAACTCCCCAAGTTTGTGTCCCACCATATCCTCTGCGATATAAACGGGAACGTGTTTCCTGCCATCATGCACTGCAATAGTAAAACCAACCATTTCCGGACTTATCATTGAACGTCTCGACCAAGTCTTAATTACCTTTTTTTCATTCTTTTTTCTCATCAATTTAATCTTTTTAATGAGTTTTAAATCAACAAATGGTCCCTTTTTTACTGATCTGCCCATACTTTCCTCCGTATTAAAAAATTAAAAGACTGTTATTTCTTTCTTCTCCTAATGATATATTTATCCGATATTTTATTTTTTCTGGTCCTATAACCCATGGTGGGTTTACCCCAAGGAGTTTTGGGCAAATGACCCTTAGACTTGCCTTCTCCTCCACCATGAGGATGATCAACCGGGTTCATTACCGTTCCTCTAACCGTAGGCCTGGTTCCTAACCACCTTTTACGACCAGCTTTCCCCAACGAAATTGTTTCATGCTCAATATTTCCAACCTGGCCAATCGTTCCCCTGCAATCCAAATGAATCATTCTTACTTCACCAGAACCCAATTTCACTTGCGCATAATCACCTTCTTTGGCCACCAATTGGGCAACAGCTCCGGCTGAACGAGCTAACTGACCACCCTTCAAAGACTTCAGTTCAATATTGTGAATCAATGTTCCCAGAGGAATCTTTCGCAACGGGAGAGAGTTCCCCGGTTTAATATCAGCCTCAGATCCCGAGACAACAATGTCCCCTACTTTAAGTTTCAATGGCGCCAAAATATATCTTTTCTCTCCGTCTTTGTAATGAAGCAATGCAATTCTTGCCGAACGATTTGGATCATACTCAATAGCCGCAACTTTAGCGGGAATGCTATCCTTGTTCCTCTTAAAATCAATAATTCTATACTTTTTTTTGTGCCCTCCACCAATGTGTCTGGTGGTAATTCGACCGTAAGAATTCCGACCTCCTGTTCTCTTTAAAGAGGTAGTTAAACTCTTCTCGGGCTTCTTTTTGGTTATGCCCTCAAAATCCGATATGGTTACAAATCTTCTTCCCGGCGAAGTTGGTTTCACTTTTTTGTTAATTCCCACTGTTATCTCTCCATTCTAAAATCGCTACCCTAACTACTTAGCTTCAAAAAACTCTATACGGTCCCCTTCTCTTAAGGTAACAATCGCTTTTTTCCAATTTTTCGTTCTTCCTGAAGTACGACCCTGTTTCTTTATTTTCCCCTTCACCGACATGGTGTTCACTTTTTCAACTACGACGTTAAAGATATTTTCAACCGCCTTACGAATTTCAGTTTTTTTCGCATCAGGATGAACTTCAAAAGTATACTTTCCGTTCTCTACATTATCATAACTTTTTTCAGAAATTATTGGTTTTATAATAATTTTTCCCGGATCATTCATCTGACCAGCCCCTCTGATAAAACCCCAAGTGCGTCCTGGGTTAAAACTAAAACCTCGTTATTTAACACATCGTAAACATTTATCTGTTCAACATCGACTGCTTTTATTTTTGGAATATTTCTAATTGACTTCTTGGCCACCTCATCTTTAGATGTTAAAATCACCGTCATTTTCCTTCCAGAGCCAATACTACTCAACACTTTCGCCGCATCCCTCGTTTTGGGTTCCTTTAAACCAAAATCCTTCAAGATTAAAATTTGAGAATCTTTTGCCTTTGCGCTCAAAGCAGACTTTAAGGCAAGCTTTTTCGCCTTCCTGGGAATTTTGAAAGAAAAATCTCTTGGGGTCGGCCCAAAAACAGTGCCTCCACCTTTCCATAGTGGCGAACGTATACTCCCGGCTCTTGCTCTACCGGTTCCTTTCTGCCGCCAAGGCTTAATTCCTCCACCCCTTACATCTTTTCGCGTCTTACTTGATGCATTTCCGCTTCTTTTCTTCGCCAGATGAAGTCTAACCGCTTGATGAACAAGCGACTCCACTATCTTGGACTCGAATATTTCCGAATTCAATTCAATTTCACTTACAATTTTTCCTTTATTATCACGGACCGGCAATTTTAACATGATTTAAACTCCTTTATTTACCGCCTTTAACAGCATCTTTAATCAAAACAAGACTCCCATTCGCACCAGGAATGCTCCCTTTTAACAACAGCAAGTTGCGCTCCTTTTCTACCCTAACCACTTCAATATTCTGAACAGTAACTCGACTGTTGCCCATATGCCCAGGAAATTTACGCCCCTTAAGTACTCTTGATGGGGTCGCACACATACCAATGGAACCAGGAGCTCTATGAAAATGAGAACCGTGAGAATCCGGACCTCCTCCAAATCCCCATCTCTTTACAACTCCAGCAAAACCTTTACCTTTTGAAATACCAACCACATCCGTTTTTTCCCCTTCCGAAAAAATATCAATGGTTATAGGTTGACCCAACTTAAATTTCTCGCTCTCTTCCACACTTATTTCCGCCAAATGCCTCTTGTTTTCAACTTTTGCTTTTTCAAAATGACCTTTAGCCGGCTTATTAACCTTGTTATCTTTAATCTCTCCATAACCAATCTGAATAGCACTATATCCATCTTTTTTGCAGGTCTTTATTTGTGTAACCACACAAGGACCCGCTTCGATAACAGTTACGGGAATTATTTCACCGTTCTTGCCAAACACTTGAGTCATACCTGTTTTTTTTCCTAAAATTCCTTTTAACATCCCGACTCCCATCTAACATGAATACTTTAAACTCTTTATACTTAAAGTTTTATTTCTATGTCCACTCCCGCCGGTAAATCCAATCTCATCAAAGAATCCACCGTTTTTGGTGTGGGCTCAATTATATCTATAAGCCGCTTATGCGTATGCATTTCAAAATGCTCTCTTGAATCCTTATTAACATGAGGAGAACGAATGACACAATATAAACTTCTTTCCGTAGGCAAAGGAATGGGGCCGGAAATAGTGGCTCCCGTCCTTCTAACGGTTTCTACTATCTTTTTCGCTGACTTATCGACGACCTCATGATCGAACGCCTTTAATCTAATTCTAATCTTTTGGTTGGCCATTCTTCCTCCCTTAATACGTCATCCTCATTTAAATCCGCTTTCTCTACTTAAGTATCTTTGTCACCTTGCCGGCTCCAACGGTTCTTCCGCCTTCACGGATGGCAAACCTTAAACCTTCTTCCATGGCAATTGGGGTAATTAACTCCGCCTCAAATTCAGTGTTGTCTCCGGGCATAACCATCTCGGTTCCCTCGGGCAACTCCACAATACCGGTAACATCGGTTGTTCTAAAGAAGAACTGCGGACGATAACCGTTAAAGAACGGGGTATGTCTTCCCCCTTCTTCCTTGGTCAACACATACACCTGAGCTTTAAACTTGGTGTGAGGAGTAATTGAACCGGGTTGGGCAAGAACCTGGCCCCTTTCAATTTCCTGCCTCGTGATACCACGGAGAAGAGCTCCTATGTTATCTCCGGCTTGAGCTTCATCAAGAATCTTTCTAAACATCTCGACACCGGTGACAATGGTCTTTTTTATCTCGTCCTTCATGCCGATGATTTCCACTTCTTCCCCGACTTTTACCTTTCCTCTTTCAACACGGCCGGTGGCAACTGTTCCTCTTCCGGTAATAGTAAAAACATCTTCAATACTCATTAAAAACGGTTTGTCTACATCTCTTTTGGGTGTGGGAATATATTCGTCCACTTTGTCCATAAGTTCAAGGACCTTTCCGCACCATTCACAGGACTCTTTCCCGCAACCGCACTCAAGAGCCTTAAGAGCCGAACCCGCAATTATCGGAATATCGTCCCCGGGGAACTCATATTCGTTTAGAAGTTCTCTTACTTCCATCTCAACGAGTTCAATTAATTCCGGGTCATCTACCATGTCCACCTTATTTAAGAAAACTACTATATAAGGAACACCAACCTGCCTGGCCAGAAGGATATGTTCTCTCGTCTGCGGCATAGGACCGTCGGCGGCGGAGACAACCAAAACTGCCCCGTCCATCTGAGCGGCACCGGTTACCATGTTCTTTACATAATCAGCGTGACCCGGGCAGTCCACGTGCGCGTAGTGACGTTTTTTCGTCTCGTACTCAACGTGGGAAATAGCGATTGTTATGCCTCTCTCTTTTTCCTCGGGAGCATTGTCGATTGAATCAAAAGTCCTTTCATCCACATTATGTCCCGCGCCGTGAAGACACTTGGTGATCCCCGCGGTAAGCGTGGTTTTACCATGGTCTACGTGACCAATGGTTCCGATATTCATATGCGGCTTGGTTCTTTCAAATTTTTCCTTGGCCATCATTTCCTCCTTAAAATCTCTTGGGTTTTCCCCGTTTAATTACTCTCCCCTAACCTTACTAACAATCTCTTTGGCAATATTTGCAGGAACTTCCTCATAATGCTCAAACTGCATAGAATAAGTCGCTCTTCCTTGAGTCTTTGAACGAAGATTCGTTGCATATCCAAACATTTCTGAAAGTGGAACAAGGGCACTAATAACCTGAGACCCCGCTTTGGGCTCAATCCCTTCAATACGTCCTCTACGTCCATTTAAATCTCCGATAACATCACCCATATATTCTTCTGGAACTATAACCTCTACCGACATTAACGGTTCCAGTAAAACTGGATTTCCTCTCTTAAAAGCCTCTTTAAAAGCCATTGAACCAGCTATTTTAAAAGCAATTTCTGACGAATCAACCGGATGAAAAGAACCATCGTGCAAAGTAACTTTCATATCAACCACAGGGTAACCAGCCAATACTCCAGATTCTAAGGCCCCTTGTATCCCTTTGTCAACGGCAGGAATAAATTCTCTTGGAATGGCTCCACCGGTAATTTTATTAACGAATTCATAGCCTTTTCCGGCTTCATTGGGTTCAACATTTATTTCAACATGGCCATATTGCCCGTGACCACCTGTTTGGCGAACATATTTACCTTCAACATCATAAACGGGCTTGGTCAAGGTTTCTCTGTAAGCTACCTGCGGTCTTCCAACATTAGCCCCAACCTTAAATTCTCTAAGAAGTCTATCCACGATAACCTCTAAATGAAGCTCTCCCATTCCCGCTACAATGGTCTGACCAGTTTCCTCATCAGTGCTAACTTTAAACGTGGGATCTTCCACAGCAAGCTTTTCTAAAGAAAGACCAAGCTTCTCTTGATCAATCTTCGTTTTTGGTTCAATAGCAACCGAGATAACAGGTTCAGGAAACACCATAGACTCCAAGACAATCGGCTTATTTACATCACACAAAGTATCTCCGGTAGTTGTTGCTTTAAATCCAACTCCCGCAACAATGTCACCCACGTAAACCTCAGCGCAATCCTCCCTATGATTTGCATGCATTAAAAGAATTCTCCCAACCCTCTCTTTTTTCCCTTTGGTGCTGTTCATAACATAAGAGCCGGCTTCAAGTTTTCCTGAATAAACCCTAAAGAAAGTAAGGTTCCCAACAAATGGATCGGTCATTATTTTGAAAGCAAGAGCTGAAAATGGCTCACTCTCGCTCGGTTTTCGAACCTCGGTTTCTTCTGTTTTAGGATGAAATCCTTCAACCGGAGGCACATCTAAAGGAGAGGGCAAGTAATCCACAATGGCGTCCAACAACTTCTGCACTCCCTTATTCTTAAATGAAGATCCACATAAAACAGGATTAACAATACCCTTTAAAGTAGCTTTCCTTAAAACTTTACGAATTTCGTCAGTGTTTATTTTTTTACCTTCAAGATATTTCTCCATAGTATCATCGTCTTGCTCGGCAATAGCCTCTATCAAAGTTTGATGATATTCCTCCGCTTGATCTTTCAATTCTTCAGGTATCTCACGTTTCTCTGTCTTGTCTCCTAAATCATCCAAATAAAAAAGCGCATCCATACTTACTAAATCTACAATGCCTTGAAAATTACTTTCGCTCCCGATGGGAAGCTGGGTTGGAACAGCATTGGCACCTAAACGTTTTTTTATCATACCCAAAACCCCAAAAAAATCAGCACCGGTTCTATCCATTTTATTGATATATGCAATTCTTGGAACATTATATTTGTCAGCTTGGCGCCAAACTGTTTCGGATTGAGGCTCAACTCCACCAACGGCACAAAATATTGCAATTGCTCCGTCCAAAACCCTCAAAGACCTTTCCACCTCAACCGTGAAGTCCACGTGTCCGGGCGTATCTATAATATTAATTCTATTATCACGCCAAAAACACGTTGTGGCAGCGGAAGTGATGGTTATTCCTCTTTCTTGTTCTTGAACCATCCAATCCATTACAGCCGAGCCTTCGTGAACCTCGCCCATTCGATGCACTTTTCCAGTGTAATACAAAACTCTCTCGGTCGTCGTAGTTTTACCCGCATCTATGTGAGCCATAATTCCTATATTTCTAATATTTTCTAAAGAAATTTTATTTTTCATAACTTTTTGCAATCCAACCTTATCTTTTTATCTTTTAAAATTACCAACGATAATGTGCAAATGCCCTGTTTGCCTCCGCCATCTTACGCAAATCTTCCTTCTTTTTAATTGATGCTCCCAACCCATTAGAGGCATCAGTTAATTCTGCAGCAACGCGCTCACACATTCTTTTCTCAGAACGAGATCTGGAAAACCCCGAAATCCAACGAAGTGCCAAAGTAACTCCTCTTTTATCTGAAACTTCCATGGGAACTTGATAATTAGCTCCTCCAACCCTTCTGGATTTAACTTCAAGCAAGGGTTTAACATTCCTAACCGCCTTTTTGAGAACATCAACGGGGTCATTTCCCGTTTTATTCTTAATTATATCAAAAGACTCATAGATTACTCTTTCGGCTATGCTCTTTTTGCCACCTTTTAAAATATTATTAGTTAGCTGAGCTACAAGTTTATCGCCATAAACAGGATCTGGGGCTATCTTTCTTTTTTGTACTTGACCTCTTCTCGGCATTAATTCCCTCCAAATTTATTTAGACAGCTTCGTTCCGTATTTTGAACGGGATTGCTTCCTGTCTTCCACACCCGTTGTATCTAAAGCAGCTCTGATGATCTTATATCTTACCCCAGGAAGATCCTTAACTCTTCCTCCCCTAATAAGCACTATAGAGTGCTCCTGCAAATTATGACCAATGCCTGGAATATAAGTCGTTACTTCCATCCCGTTTGTAAGCCTGACTCTGGCAACCTTTCTTAAAGCAGAATTAGGCTTTTTAGGAGTAGTGGTATAAACCCTGGTACATACGCCTCTTTTTTGAGGAGAACCACCTAACGCAGGAGTACTTTTCTTTTTTTCTATTCTTTTTCTGCTCTTTCTTACTAACTGATTTACCGTAGGCATTTTTCTCCTTCTAACTTAAATTGTTAACTGCTCCAGTATTTAAACCACAGCGGTGAAATATAGCATTATTTATTCTTTGTGTCAACATCTACAGAACTACTTTCCTGAAATACTTCAATATTTTCCAAGTTTTCCTTCGAATCACCTTCATTAAATGGCTCAAGAGCCTTCACATTTATGTCTCGATAACGGTTCGTGCCCGTACCTGCCGGAATTAATTTCCCGATGATCACGTTCTCTTTTAAACCAATTAACGAATCGACTTTCCCTGCAATAGCAGCCTCGGTTAAAACCCTCGTAGTCTCTTGAAAGGAAGCAGCCGACAAAAAACTGTCCGTAGCCAACGACGCCTTGGTTATTCCCAAAAGCAACTGTTTTGCAACAGCCGGTTCGCCACCCTCAGATAGCACTTTGTTGTTTTCTTCTTCAAACTCATCACGTTTTACCAATCTACCCACTAAGAAGTCAGTGTCTCCAGAGCTAACAACTTGCACGCGACGAAGCATTTGACGAACGATTACTTCTATATGTTTATCGTGTATATCTACCCCTTGAGACTGGTACACATCCTGAACCGCCTTGACCAAGAAAAGTTGGACCGCCTGTACACCTTTTATATCTAAAATGTCATGAGGACTGAGAGAACCTTCAAACAGTTTGTCGCCTGCTTTAACCATGTCCCCATCGGACACTTTTAATCGAGATCTTCGAGACACCTGATAACTTTTCTCTTCGCCATCTTTTGAAGTAATGGTAATCTTACGGTGCTTATCAGTTTCCTTTACCTGAACTTTCCCGCTCACTTCAACTATTTGAGCCTGGCCCTTTGGCCTCCTTGCTTCAAAAAGCTCAACAATGCGAGGCAAACCATGAGTTATATCTTCTCCGGCAACACCGCCTGTATGGAAAGTGCGCATCGTAAGCTGTGTACCTGGTTCCCCGATTGATTGAGCGGCAATTATCCCCACGGCCGTCCCAAGACTCACTTTCTTCCTCTGAGCCAATTCCCAACCATAACAGTTTCGACAAATACCATACTTGGTCTTGCAAGCGAGGACGCTTCTCGCCATAATCGTGTTTGTCCCGGCTTTCTTAAGCTTCTTCGCTTCTTTTATCCCTATTTGTTGATTGGTTTTAAGGATTAACTTTTTCGTCTTTGGATGAACCACATCTTCAAGGCTTAATCTTCCTATCAAACTTGGGTATATATCACCATCTTCATTTAAAACAGGAACCGGTATCCCCTGCGTGGTTCCACAATCTTCCTCCCGAATTATTACATCTTGGGATACATCTACCAACCGGCGAGTAAGATAACCTGAATCGGCAGTCCTTAAAGCTGTATCCGCCAAACCTTTTCTTGCTCCATGAGTCGATATAAAATACTCTAAAACCGAAAGCCCCTCACGGAAATTGGCCTTAATTGGTCGATCGATAATATCTCCACGTGGATTTGCCACCAAACCTCGCATTCCCGCCAACTGCCTTATCTGTTTTAAATTACCCCTCGCGCCAGATTGGGCCATCATATAAACAGGATTAAACTTATCGAAATTTTCTTCCATGGCCTTGCTAACATCCTCGGTTGCTTTGGTCCAAATATTGACAACTTTTTGGTGACGCTCTTCGTTGGTTACGAGACCTCTTCTATATTGACTTTCTATCTTTTCCACAGCCGCTTCAGGATCATCTAAAATTTCCCATTTATTTGGGGGAACTTCAATATCTTCAACACCTATTGTAAGTCCGGCTTTTGTGGAATAATCAAATCCTAATTTCTTTACAGAATCCAAGATTCGGGCCGTTTCGGTTTTACCGTATCTATCAATACAATCCGCCACTATTTCAGCAAGCCGTTTTTTATCCATTTCCTCATTTACATATGGATAATCATTGGGCAACGCCTTATTAAACATCACCCGTCCCACCGTCGTGTCAACCAGTTTGCCGCCCATCCTGACCACTACTTTTGCCTGTAATTCAACATATTTGCCGCTATAAGCCAAAATAGCTTCCTCGGGACCACTGAAGGCTTTGCCTTCTCCCTTACGCCCCTCGCGTTCAGCGGTCAAATAAAAACAACCGAGAACCATATCTTGAGTCGGCGTCGCCAACGGTCTTCCACTGGCTGGAGATAAAATATTGTTTGCGGAAAGCATAAGTACCCGTGCTTCAGCCTGGGCTTCAATAGATAACGGCAAATGCACAGCCATTTGATCCCCATCAAAATCGGCATTAAAAGCGGTGCACACCAAGGGATGAACCTGGATGGCTTTCCCTTCAACCAAGATGGGCTCAAAGGCCTGGATACCTAACTGGTGAAGAGTTGGAGCTCTATTTAAAAGCACGGGGTGAGCCGTAATGGTTTCCTCCAGTACATCCCAAACAACCGGCTTGGTTTCCTCTATCATTCTCTTGGCGCCCTTTATATTTTGTGCGTGACCTTTTTCAACAAGTTTTCTCATGACAAACGGCTTAAATAACTCAAGTGCCATAACCTTGGGTAAACCGCACTGATGTAGTTTTAAATTAGGGCCAATTACGATAACTGACCTACCCGAATAATCAACCCTCTTGCCTAAAAGATTTTGACGGAATCGACCTTGCTTTCCTTTAAGCATATCACTAAGAGACTTTAATGGCCTGTTTCCTGGCCCTGTTACCGGCCTGGATCTTCGACCGTTGTCAAACAGCGCATCCACCGCCTCCTGCAACATCCTTTTTTCGTTATTTACAATTATCTCGGGTGCGCCAAGATCAAGAAGTCTTTTTAGCCTATTATTTCTGTTTATCACCCTTCGATAAAGATCGTTTAAGTCAGAGGTGGCAAATCTTCCCCCGTCCAGCTGAACCATTGGACGTAAATCGGGGGGAATAACCGGCACGTTGAACAAGATCATCCATTCGGGTTTATTATTAGACTTCAAAAAAGCCGACATGACTTTTAAGCGCTTAACCGCGCGGTCTCGTTTTTGACCCTTGGCTTCTTTTGCAATCTTACTGAGCTCTTTTACTTCAGTTTCCAAATCAACCTTAATTAGTAAATTATATATCGCCTCAGCGCCCATCCCTCCATTAAAATAATCGCCATACCTCATCTTAAGATCTCGGTACAGTTGTTCATCGGGGATAAGTTGCTTCTCTTTTAAGTTTTGAAGTTTCTCAAAAACATAATTAAACCAAGCCACCTTTTCTACATTGCTTTCTTTAGCATCCTTAATTTCTGCTTTATACTCCTTCTCAATTTTCTTAATCTCCGCTTTGGTCAAAGGACGGGTTTTTTCTACCTCTCCCGAGTCCTCTTCTTCAACTACTTCTTTTATTGGAGAATTCAAGCGTTCGCTCTTTTCGGCCTCCAATCTTTCAATTTCTTTTCCCCCTTCTTCTACAACCTCGGTAATTTCCTGCTCCAGCTCTTGTTTAAGTATCGATAAATCTTCTTCTAGCTGATCTTCTTTTACGTCGGTAATGATATAGGAGGAAAAATAGAGTACTCTTTCAAGATCCTTGGGAGAAATGTCCAAAAGATACCCCATGCGCGAAGGCACTCCCTTGAAATACCAAATATGAGCTACGGACACAGCGAGCTCAATATGAGCCATGCGTTCCCTTCTTACCTTGGAGCGAGTAACTTCCACTCCGCATCGTTCACAGATAATTCCTTTAAAGCGTATCTTTTTATACTTACCGCAATAACATTCCCAATCCTTGGTTGGACCAAATATCTTCTCGCAAAAAAGACCATCTTTTTCCGGCTTTAACGTACGATAATTAATTGTTTCCGGCTTTTTGACTTCTCCGCTCGACCAACTCCTGATTTGTTCAGAAGATGCAAGCCCTATCCTTATCGCGCTAAAATTATTGCCATTTTGCAAACTTTTTGCCTTCATGCTATCAAACCGAATATCCTTATTCATCATCAGACCCCTCTTCCGATGCCCCTACTTCGTCAGTTTCATCGGGGTTTTCCAAACTTTTGATATCTATTTCTTCAAATCCTGCTTCTTTAATTGCCATGTCATCTTCGCCTTCACTTTTAATGGACTCCAAAAAACCGCTCAATTTCAACTCTTCCTCAATCTTCTTATCCATATCTTCCTCTATCTTTTTGAACTCCACCTCTTTGCCTTCTTCGTAAATAGCCGCAACATCTAAACATAACCCCTGCATCTCCTTCACTAAAACCCTGAAAGATTCGGGAAGGCCGGGGTTAGAAATATTCTCCCCTTTAACGATGGATTCATAGGCTTTTACTCTACCCACAACATCGTCAGACTTAATGGTTAAGACCTCTTGAAGAGTATTTGCCGCTCCATAGGCTTCCAGAGCCCAAACTTCCATCTCGCCAAAACGCTGACCTCCAAATTGGGCTTTTCCTCCCAACGGTTGCTGTGTTATCAATGAGTATGGACCCGTTGAACGAGCATGGATTTTATCATCAACTAAATGAAGCAGTTTCATCACATATATATATCCGATGGTAATATCCTCGGTAAATGGTTCTCCTGAACGCCCATCATAAAGCCTTGTCTTGCCCGACGATGGTAAACCGGCTTTCTTTAATGCATCCCTTATCTCCGCTTCGGATGCTCCGTCAAAAGTCGGAGTCGCTACAAAGATCGGGCTCTCGGTAGATTTCCTGTCTTCGCTCCACCCCACACTTGCTGCCCATCCAAGGTGAGTTTCCAAAATCTGTCCGAGATTCATTCTGGATGGTACGCCAAGGGGATTGAGAATTATATCAATAGGAGCACCGTCCTCCAAAAACGGCATATCTTCTTCGGGAAGAATTTTGGAGATAACCCCCTTGTTTCCATGCCGCCCAGCGAGCTTATCTCCCACAGATATCTTTCTCTTTTGAGCCACAAAAACCCTCACCAACTTATTTACACCTGGTGGGAGTTCGTTTTTGTTCTTCCGGGAGAAAACCTTAACATCCATTACGACCCCGCCTTCACCGTGAGGAACCCTTAACGACGTATCTCTAACCTCCCTGGCTTTCTCCCCAAAAATAGCTCTAAGCAACTTTTCTTCAGCGGTAAGCTCCGTTTCACCCTTGGGAGTTACTTTCCCAACCAAGATATCTCCCGGAGCAACCTCAGCACCAATTCTTATAATCCCATCTTCATCCAGATCCTTTAATGCTTCCTCACCAATATTTGGAACTTCCTGGGTAATTTCCTCAGCGCCAAGTTTAGTATCC
Organism: Candidatus Oleimmundimicrobium americanum; assembly: GCA_002366545.1. Lineage (GTDB taxonomy): Bacteria > Actinomycetota > Aquicultoria > UBA3085 > Oleimmundimicrobiaceae > Oleimmundimicrobium > Oleimmundimicrobium americanum. The sequence goes on from DFBH01000060.1 coordinate 26,726, forward strand.
CGCGCTTCAATTTCATATTCCTCAATGTGGATTGAGGAGAGAACGTCTTCCTTAACAAGCTTTTCGCTTATAATTATGGCATCCTCATAATTAAAACCTTCCCAAGGCATAAAAGCCACCAAAAGATTGCGTCCGAGAGCAAGCTCTCCCATATCAGATGCCGAACCATCGGCAATTATCTGACCTGTTTTTACCTTATCTCCCTTTTTCACAATAGGTTTTTGGTTAATACATGTTCCTTGGTTGGACCGTCTAAACTTTTCCAATTCGTATACATCTTTGCCCTTCTTGGCCTTAATTTCGATATATCCGGCATCAGCTTTGGTAACCAATCCATCTCTTTTAGCAACCACCGCTTCACCCGTGTCTTTAACGATTCGATGCTCTATGCCGGTTCCAACAAGGGGAGCCTCCGCCTTTAAGAGAGGGACAGCTTGACGCTGCATATTCGAGCCCATAAGTGCCCTATTTGCATCATCGTGCTCCAGAAAGGGTATTAGTGACGTAGCAACGCTAATTGTCTGACGAGGAGAAACATCCATATAATCAACCTCTTTAGGATCAACCATCTTAACTTCATCAATTTTCTTTAAAGGATTATGTATTCTGACCAAAACCTTGTCGTTAACAAAGTTGCCTTTTTCATCAAAAGGTGCGTTTGCTTGAGCGACTACATATTCATCCTCTTTGTCAGCTGTTAAGTACTCTATCTCCCCGGTAATTACCCCATTTTTAACTTTCCTATATGGAGTTTCCAAAAACCCCAAATCATTTACCCGAGCATAAGTAGCCAAGGAACCTATAAGTCCAATATTTGGACCCTCAGGCGTCTCAATGGGACACATCCTCCCATAATGTGAAGGATGAACATCCCTCACCTCAAATCCCGCTCTTTCCCTGGAAAGCCCTCCCGGTCCAAGCGCCGAAAGACGTCTTTTGTGGGTAAGCCCGGACAACGTGTTTGTTTGATCCATAAATTGGGATAACTGACTGCTTCCAAAAAATTCCTTTAATGCCGCTACGATAGGTCTTATGTTTACAAGAGATTGAGGAGTAATTGTTTCCAAATCCAAGGTTGTCATCCGTTCCCTGACAACTCGCTCCATTCTGGATAGACCAATTTTAAACTGATTCTGTATAAGCTCCCCGATGGAACGAATCCTTCTGTTGCCCAAATGATCTATATCATCAACTTCTCCAATCCCTTGATGGAGCCTAACCAGGTATTGGATAATTTCTAAAATATCTTCTTTTGTAAGAATTGTTACTTCTTCCGAAATATTCAATCCAAGTTTTTTGTTTATCTTGTAACGTCCAACCTTAGCCAAATTATAACGCTTCGGATTAAAAAACATCGACTCAATGAGAGATCTCGCTCCCTCAACCGTGGGAGGTTCACCCGGACGCAGTTTTTTGTAAATTTCAATTAGAGCTTCCTCTTGTGAGTCAATATTATCGTGCTCCAAAGTATCCTTAATACACTGTGCTCCATTGAAAAGATTTAACATCTCTTCGTCATTGCCAAAACCCAGGGCTTTAAGAAGCGTAAGAACTGATTGCTTTCTTTTTCTGTCTATGCGAACACCAACAATGTTTTTCTTATCAATCTCAAATTCAAGCCAAGCTCCCCTATTGGGAATAACCTTGGCTGATGTAATAATCTTATCTGTTTGTTTATCTATTGCTTGAGTATAATAAACACCGGGCGACCTAACAAATTGATTAACCACCACTCTCTCGGTGCCATTTATAATAAATGTGCCCTTATCGGTCATCATGGGAAACTCTCCCATGTAAACATCTTGTTCCCTTATCTCACCAGTCTCTTTGTTGATGAAACACACTTTAGCGAAGAGAGGAGCGCCGTAAGACATATCTTTTTCTCTACACTCAGCCATACTACCCTTAACTTCTCCAAAATAATGCTCTCCAAACTCAAGAGCACGGTTTCCAGTAAAGTCCTCAATTGGAGAAATATCTCGCAAAGCCTCTGTCAATCCTTCGGTTGTAAGCCACTCAAAGGAATCTCTTTGAACCGATATTAAATTGGGCAACTCTAAAATTTCTGGAATTTTACCGAAGCTTTTGCGCTTTCTTAAACAAGAATCTGGTTTTCGCACCAATGTTTCACTCCTTATAAACGAGGGGAATAATGTTTTTAAACGTAAACTTAAATGTTAGCACTTTTAAGTTTATTGATCAAGAAAAATCAAATCGGCCAATTCTATTGTAATGAAATAAACCATCCAATTAAAAATGGCCGATTATTTAAACTTTATTTTAATTACTTAATTTCAACCGTTGCTCCAGCTTCTTCCAGCTGAGTTTTAATCTTTTCAGCTTCGTCTTTTGAAACTCCCTCTTTTACAGCCTTGGGTGCACCATCAACCAACGCTTTTGCTTCCTTTAAACCAAGGCTGGTTATAGTTCTCACCGTTTTAATAACCTGAATCTTTTGAGTACCCGCACCAGTTAGAACCACGTCAAAAGCGGTCTTTTCTTCGGCTCCGCCTTCTGCGGCACCACCAGCGACAGGTGTTGCTGCTGCAACAGCAACCGGTGCAGCGGCGCTCACGCCAAAAACATCTTCCATCTCCTTTACGAGCTCGGAAAGCTCGAGTACGCTCATTCCTTTAATCGCATTTAAAATATCATCTTTTGTAAGTTTCTTTTCCTGAGCCAAATCTTTCACCCCCTTAAAACAGACTAATTTTCAAAAGATTTTTGCTTTACTATTCCATCTAAAACCGTGACCAACCCGCGAATCGGGCCAGCAAGAACATTGGCAAATCCCGAAACCGGGGCCTCCATGCTCCCCATAAGTTTTGACACAAGAATCTCAAAAGACGGCAAGGAAGCTAACTCTTTCACCAAAGACGAGGCGATAACCCTACCTTGTAATATCCCGCCCTTAACTTTAAGACAGCCTTGCTGCTTCGAAAACTTGGCCAAAATTTTAGGGACAACCACCTCATCGTCATAACTTACAGCAAGAGCCGTAGGCCCGGTGAAAAAATCATCCGCGCACTCAAGGTTTTTATCTTGTGCCGCAATGCGAATTAACGTATTTTTAAAAACTTTATATTCCGCATTTTGTTCTCTTAAAGAATTTCGCAATTCACTTATTTGATGAACATTTAAACCGGTGAAATCGGTAAGGACAACAACTTTTGCTGTCTCAAGCCTTTTCTTTATCTCTTCAACTTCTGCTACTTTTTCCGGTCGAGCCATAAAAACTCCTTTCAAAACTCAAAAAATTAACCTCCACAAACTGCAGAGGCTTAAATCGCTCTCAACCTCGGTAGGCAATCCTTAGGCTTTAAAAAGCACCTACTGTCTGCGGTTAAACTTTACTTAATCTTATTATCTTTTATATCTTTAACAACGTTTAAAAAGGCTAACAAATTTAAAAAGATTAGTCAATCAATAAAACCTAAAAACCTCTATTCTCCAAGTAAATCTTTAATTTTGGTCGAATCCACCTTAATTCCCGGTCCCATCGTTGAGGTAATGGTGATCCCTTTTAAATATTTCCCTTTAGCAGCAGCGGGCTTTGCCTTAACTATCTCCTCCAAAAAGACACCATAATTTTCAATTAAATCCTTTTCAGAAAAACCTGCTTTGCCTATAATCACGTGAACGTTATTGGTTTTATCGAGTCTATACTCTACTTTTCCGGCTTTAATATCCTTTACTGCTCTACCAACATCAAAGGTAATCGTACCCGATTTAGGATTGGGCATAAGACCCTTAGAGCCCAATATTTTCCCTAATTTTCCAACGTTGCTCATCATATCCGGAGTAGCAACGGCGATATCAAAATCCGTCCAGCCTCCCTTAACCTTCTCAACCAAATCAGCGGCACCCACAAAATCAGCACCAGCTTCACTCGCCTCTTGAACCTTTTCGCCCTGGGCAAAAACAGCGACCCTGACCTCTTTCCCTGTCCCATGAGGAAGAACCACTGTTCCCCTAACTTGCTGATCCGCTTTGCGGGAATCTACTCCCAATTTGATATGAACCTCAATGGTTTCATCAAATTTTGTGTTAGCATTTTCCTTAACCAGATTTATTGCTTCCATCGGGATGTATAACTTCTCCACATCAACTTTCTTCACAATTTCCTTATATCTTTTACTTCTCTTCATAATACCTCCTGTGGTTTTAACGGAATTTTCCTCCCACATTATTAAATATTGAGCTTTAGTCGACTACCTCTATACCCATGGTATTGGCCGTACCCTCAACAATTTTAATTGCACCATCTATATCTTTAGCATTTAAATCTTTAAACTTTAATTCAGCAATCTCTTTTATTTTAGCCCTGGGAATCTTAGCAACCTTATCCCGATTTGGCTGACCGGACCCCTTTTCTATTCCAGCAGCCTTTTTAAGAAGAATAGCCGCAGGTGGAGTCTTGGTAATAAACGTATATGATCTGTCCTCGTAAACCGTTATCTCCACAGGAATTATCATCCCATTCTGAGACTGCGTTTGAGCATTAAATTCCTTGCAAAACCCCATTATATTTACCCCGTGCTGGCCCAAAGCCGGACCAACGGGGGGAGCAGGTGTAGCTTGACCCGCCGGAATTTGTAACTTTATTAAACCCACAACTTTCTTTGCCATCCTTTAACTTCTCCTTCCAAATATACCTTTATAACTTAGCTACTTGACCAAATCCAAGTTCAACTGGAGTCTCCCGTCCAAAAATAGAAACGAGGACCTTTACCTTGCTCTGATCAAGATTTATCTCTGAAATTACGCCCGTGAAGTTGGCCAATGGGCCTGATTTGACTTTAACGGTTTGTCCTTCAACAAATTCTGTCTTGGGTTTGAGCTTCTCAAAACCGGTTTTACGAAGAATCTTTGCAATCTCATCCTTCGAAAGAGGTGTGGGTCGACCGCTCGAGCCAACAAAACCGGTGACACCCGGGGTATTTCTTACCACATACCAAGGATCATCGCCCATCTCCATTTGAACCAAAATATAACCGGGGAAAACTTTCTTTTGAGAAAAAGTCTTTTTGCCACCCTTTATTTCAACTACATCTTCGGTAGGAACAATAACATCAAATATCTTATCCTTCATACCCATTGAAGATACTCTATGTTCAAGATTGACTTTTACCTTATCCTCATACCCGGAATACGTATGAACCACATACCAATTTTTCTTTATTGCCATTTACAAATCCATCCAATCAAACAGAAATTAACTTTAAAATTATAGTAAACAGGTAATCAAATCCCCCGATAAAGGCCGAAAAAATTACGGTCAAAAACAAAACAATTACAGTTGAGGAAATTATCTCATTCTTCGAAGGCCAAGAAACTTTCTTGAGTTCAATCTTAACCTCTTTAAAATAATTTCCCAGTTTTCTTGTTTTTTTAACCGCCTTTTTCTTTTTAGACATCGATTTCCCTCAAAATTTAATAAAATTGCAACCTACCATTAACGTTAGAGATAACATACTGCACATCTTTTTTTATAATAAATTGCCTTCGAACAAAACAATTTATTATAAAATGGCAGGCCTGGAGGGATTCGAACCCCCAACATCCGGTTTTGGAGACCGGCGCTCTAGCCAATTGGAGCTACAGGCCTTCACACTCAACCAATTGTTCACATGAATACGACCTGCAAAAAGCAAACCTGCAGTAATTTAAATATATATTAGCGGGTCTCCTTATGTAAAGTGTGTTTCTTGCACCATTTACAGTACTTCTTCAGCTCAATTCTATTTGGATCATTCCGCTTATTTTTATTGGTTGCATAATTTCTTCGTTTACATTCTGCACACGCAAGCGTGACCATCTGACGCATAAAAAACCCTCTCCAATATTAAGTACTTCTAAAAGACACAATTAGACAAGCTACCACCATTTAAAAGATATGTCAATAAAAAACTACCCCTTTCAGAAGCCCTCATTTAAATCCGCTTTCTCTA
>DFBH01000038.1 GCA_002366545.1 Candidatus Oleimmundimicrobium americanum
GTTAGCGCCGATTCAATTGCAATTAAAGCTGTTTCCTTATCCCTTATTTCTCCAATCATGATAGTGTCAGGATCATTTCGTAAAATAGATCTAAGCCCGCTGGCAAAGGTGAGTCCCGCTTTTGTATTTATTTGTGTTTGACTGATTCCTTCTAATCTGTATTCCACAGGATCCTCAACGGTAATTATGTTCTTCTCCGGCGAATTTAAGACGTTTAAAGTCGCGTAGAGAGTCGTTGATTTACCGCTGCCCGTGGGCCCCGTAACCAAAATCGCGCCATAGGGCTTCGTAAAAGAATTTTTAAATCTCTCAAGAGTTCCGGGTAAAAATCCCAGATCCTCAAGCTTTATCAAAATACTTTCCTTTCTCAATAAACGCAATACAATTTTCTCACCATAAACCGTCGGCAAGCTCGCCACTCTAAAATCTATGGGATTTTTACGAACAGATAAACCAAATCGGCCATCCTGAGGCTTCCTATGCTCGGCAATATCCATACCTGCCATAATTTTTAACCTTGAAATAACCGGTCCCTGTAACCGCTTTGGAGAACTCATAACCTCGTGAAGGACACCGTCGATTCTAAGCCTTACTCTGAAATCGTCTTCCTCGGGTTCTACATGAATATCGCTTGCCCGACTAGCCGCAGCTTGTGTAATAATGGATTGGACAAGTTTAACAATCGGAGTCTCCTGAGCCTCAGCGGTTTCGGAAAAAATCTCGACTTCGCGTCCTTCCTCCGTGATTGCGCTTTCAACATACTCTTCAACCACTTTATCAATTCTACAATATCGCTCTATCGCATCCAAGAGATCGGATTCAACAGCAACCGCCGGACTTATCTCATAGGCCGTTACAATCCTGAGGTCATCGATAGCAAATATGTTTGCAGGGTCAGCCATAGCCACAACCAGCTTATCTTTTTCAAACTTAACAGGAAGCACCATATAACGACGAGCCATCTCTTCAGAAATAGTTGCACACGCAATTGGGTCAACCTCAAAATTACCAATATCTATGAAAGGAAGGTGCATTTTTTCCGCAAGAGTACGAGCTACATCAACATCGGAAATAAAACCGCAGTCCACTAAAGAGCGAGTTAAAGATTTCCCACCTTGACATGAACTTATCGCCTTTTTAAGCTGCTCCTCGGTAATCAACCCCGCATCTATCAACATTTTTCCCAATCTTTTAGTTGATTGTGCCATAAAACTTCACCTTTTAACTTTCTTCCGATTTCAAAACTTTTTTTAAGGCTTCACACATTATCTCAATCGGGGGTTCCAAATGCGTCCATATCTCAAAAGCAGCAGCCCCTTGATACAAAAGCATGCTTAGACCATTTAGTGTTTTGGCCCCATTATTTTTGGCAACACGAATAAGAGTTGTTTCCAACGGCTTATAAATCAAATCGCAAACAAAATGCTTATTAGATATTAAGTCTAAAGGAAAGGGCTGTTCCCCCACAGACATTCCTATAGGAGTAGCATTAATAATAAGATCAACAGATGAAAAAAGGGATTCTAAATCGTCCCCAAAATCAAAAGCTTCAACCCCACAAGCAAAATTGCTTCTAAGTAAAGAGCAAACTTCCTCAGCCCGTTCCTTGGTGCGATTTAAGATTTTTAGCTCATTGACTTTAGATAAAGCCAAGGTAACCGCAACAGAACGAGAAGCTCCTCCTGCACCCACTATCAATACATTCTTGTCTTTTGGATCAAAACCTCCGTCATTGACGAGAGCCGTTAAAAAACCCCGTCCATCTGTGTTATATCCAATCAATTTATTATCTTTTATATGAATAGTATTAACGGCTCCTACAATTTGAGCACAAGAAGAAATCTCATCTAAGCAAGATAAAACTTTCTCTTTATAGGGCATTGTTACATTAACTCCAACAAAGTTTTTTATTACACGAAGACCATTTAATGCTTCATCCAAAAACATATCTTCAACCGGCAAAGGAAGATAACACCAGTTTAAATCCAAAAAATCAAAAGCAGCATTATGAATAACCGGAGAAAGCGTGTGCTCCAACGGATACCCTATTATCCCAACAAGCTTTGTTTTTCCGTCAACCCTTGGCATTTGACACTCCTTTTACTTTTCCTTTTGAACCTTTTTTAAAATTAAACGCTCCAGCTTCCTTAAAATTTTTGTATAAAACAAGTCGCTTTCGCTTAAAGGCACAACAAGTATGGTAAATAAATTAACTCGGTTTCCTCCAAATACATCCGTAAACACCTGATCTCCGATAACAGCTGTCTGATGTTCGCTTGTGTTTATAATCTTCATCCCTTGTTCAAAAGCCTTCCGTCTCGGTTTTATCGCTCTCGCAATAAAGGGTACATCCAGACTTTCAGCAATTTCTCTCGCTCTAACTTTCCAATTGTTTGAAACTATACATATCTTAAAACCCTTCTCGGATAATCTTAAAAACCACTCTTCCAAACCATCTGACGTTTCCTTTTTCCCTCTCGATATTATGGTGTTGTCGAGATCAATTAACAGCCCTTTAATTCCTTTTTTTTGAAGATAATCAAAGTCTATATCAAAAATTGAATCGTAATATTTATCCGGATAAAATTTTTTCATAAAAATCATTTATAAACTAAACACCCCTCTATTTTGGTTCCTTAGTTTCTTGGCTACGTGGCTACATCTCTCGTCTGGAGATTGCTTCGGCTTTGCCTCGCAATGACGGGTAAGAATTAATCCTTACCCCTTAATCCTTTTCTCTCCTTGCTCTATTCTCTATGCTCTATGCTCCAAACTTCATTAGTCGGTAGTCCGTAGTCGAAAGTCGGTAGTTTGTTGACCAGATTGCTGATTTTACTATACTCTATACTCCATATTCCATATTTCATACTTTACCATTTGCCCTTTAAGTTTACTTTTCGCTAATCCTTCTCCTTAAAATAGAATTTTTAACTATATTTTCTCCTACCGGGACATCGATGACATAGTTAGCATGAGCTGCATTTAAACTTTCCCCGTTTTTTTCATCAATCATAGAAGAAATCTTAAAACTTGAAATTTTCTTGGGGCCAAGAACCTCAATCTCATCACCTATGGAAATACGATTTCTAACAGCTATTTTAACAGTTCCCTCTTTTTTCTTGCAATCCGTCACAATTCCCACAAAATCGTAAGTCCGTTTATAACCGGCCAAATTAGTTTCTTCCATCACCATTTCCTGATTTGCCTGTTGATGTGAATGATAAGCACAATCATTTTTTTGTGTAAAAAATCCGGTTGTATAACCTCTATGGCTTACCTTTTTTAGTTCATTAAGCCACTCATCTTGAAAAACAAAATCTTCAGGAGACGCGCAATAATTATCAATTATCTGCTTATAAACATTGGTAACAACCGCAACATAATAAAGACTTTTCATCCTGCCCTCTATTTTAAAACTGTTAACCCCGGCAGAAAGTAACTCCGGAACGTGTTGAGCAAGACACAAATCTTTCGAGTTAAAAAAATATGTTCCTCTTTTATCTTCAACGATCGAATGATATACTCCCGGTCTTTTTTCTTCCACTAAAAAATATTTCCATCGGCAACTATGGGCACAATCACCTCGATTAGCGTCCCTGTCCGCCAAATACTTGCTCATTAAACAACGCCCGGAATATGCTATACACATAGCCCCGTGAACAAATGCCTCAGTTTCTATATCGACACTTTGAGCAATCTCTTTAATCTCTGAAAATGAGAGTTCTCTAGCCAAAGTAACCCTTGTCGCCCCCATCTCTTTCCAGAATTTGGCGCTAGCAACGTTTGTTACATTGGCTTGCGTACTTACATGAATTGACATTTTGGGGATTATCTTCTTAGCGATGGAAAAAACTCCCGGATCAGCTGCAATTATAGCGTCAACACCAATATCGGATAAATCCAACAAATACTCTTTTAACCCATCTAAATCTTCGTTGCGAGCAAAGATGTTAATCGTCACATAAACCTTAACACTGTTTGCATGAGCAAAATCAACCGCTTTTTTTATTTCCGGGATATCAAAATTCTCCGCTCCCATACGCAAACTATAGTTTTTGCCCCCGATATAAACAGCATTTGCTCCATAAAAAACAGCAAACTTAAGCTTTTCAAGATTCCCCGCCGGGGCAAGAAGCTCAGGATGCTTAGCATTAATTTCTTCATTCGAGCACATAAGCTCACCACCCTTTTTTGACTTCTTTTTTCACTTTTAAAAATTCATCATAAGAACTTGTAAATGTATGATGTCCATCTGAACTGGTCAATACAAAATACAGATAATCCACCGAAGCGGGATTAAGAGCAGCTTTAATCGAAGCAGAGCCGGGATTACAAATAGGTCCGGGAGGGAGCCCCCGGTAAATGTATGTATTATAAGGAGAATCTATTTTTAAATCTTCGGTCGAAAGACTGGCTTTTCGCTCCGGCAATACATACTGAACGGTGGCACAAAACTCTAAAGGCATCTTTTTCTGAAGACGATTATAAATAACAGCCGATACCAATTCTCTCTCTTCGGGAACCCTAACCTCTTTTTCAATTAAAGAAGCTATGGTTATAATCTCATGAATCGTAAGACCTTTTTCTTGAGCTCTATTTAAATCAAATTTATCAAACTCTTCATTAAACTGAAAAAGCATCATTTTTAAAACATCTTTAGCGGTTTTATCTTCCGAAAATTCATAAGTTTTAGGAAAAAGATAACCCTCCAACGATTCAATCGGTATATCTCTTAAAAAATTATAATCTGCCACCTTAAAACCATCGCCGCTTAAAACCAAGTTTTTAAATTCCTCAGCATCGATTGGCGTGTTTTCACCCAACCTATCAGCAACTTGCCCCACCGTAAATCCCTCCGGAATTGTTAACTTATAATATTTTTTCTTGGGAGCAAGATGATCTTGACTAAGAATTTCAATAACCTCCAAATAAGACATATCTTTTTTAAGATTATACTTACCTGGCTTAAGCCGACCGCCTAAACCGCTAAATTTAGCAATTAAGTCAAAGCAAAAAGCATTTGAAATGACTTTTTCGCGAGCTAAAATCCTCCCAATATCAAAAATTCCGGAGCCTGGAGGAATTTCAACCAAAACATGGTTTTCCGTAGAAGACCGATTTTCTTGTGCTGATAAAGAAGAATTTCTTTGGGCAGTATATCCCTTGTATCCAATAAATAAAATTAGAATCACCAAAAGACCAAGAATAAAGAAAGATTTTGAATTTTTCTTCTTTTTTCTAATTAGATGTTTTGAATTTCTGTGATTTATCAGAGATTTTCATCCTTTCTCGCGCAAACTTTCTAAATAACTTTGCAAAATTATAGCAGCTGCAACTTTGTCAATTACTTTTTTTCTTTCATCACGATTTAATTTAGCAAGTGAAAGAGGCTTTTCAGCCAAAGAAGTAGTAAATCTTTCATCCCACTCTATAACCGGAATTTTTAACTTGTTACGAAGCTTTACAACATACTCAAGAGTTAATTTGCCTTGAGGCCCCAAGGTGCCGTTTAAGCTATAAGGAACTCCTGCAATCACTTCTTCGACATCATAATCTTTTATAATTTCTTTAATAGCTTTAACTTCATCTTTAAAATTACTCCGTATAATTGTAATTAGGGGTTGTGCGGATATAAAAAGAGGGTCCGAAAGAGCAACTCCAATGCGCTTTAAGCCTATGTCTAAACCAACTTTCCTCATAAATTGGAATTCCTCTTTTCAAAACAACCTACTTATTGGCCTTTAACCTTTCATTTTCTTCTTGGATATACTTCAAAGCCTTTTTGAGAGCCGGCTCAAGTTTTTCGGGATTTTTCCCGCCCGCTTGCGCCATCTCGGGCCTGCCACCACCCCCGCCACCTACTATCGGCGCAATTTCCTTAAGAATGTTACCTGCATTAAAACCGGAATTAACAAGCTTAGGTGAAACGGCGGATATGAGCAGGGCTTTACCGTCAGAAGCCGCCCCCAATACAATAATTGCCTCCCCGGATTTATCTCTCAACATATCCACAAAAGACCTCAACCCATCCATGTCTTTCACGCTTACCATTTCGGTAATTACCTTGATGCCATCTATTTTATGAGCCGAAGAAATCAAATCTTTTATTTCAATCTCGGCCAGTTTGGATTGTAATTCTCTCATCTTTTTCTCATTGTTTTTAATTGAGGTCATAAGACTCTTAACTTTTTCAGCAGCATCTAAAACCCCCACTTTAAACAAATTAGCAATCTCCTTTAATCGCTCTTCTTCTTTTGTTACATAATTTAAGGCACCATAAGAAGTCAACGCCTCAATCCTCCGAGTATTTGCAGCAATGCTTCCTTCGCTAATAATTTTAAAAAGACCTATGTCGCCGGTCCGGCCAACGTGTGTACCGCCACATAGTTCTTTACTAAAATCTCCCACCTCTACCACCCGAACAAATTTCCCGTATTTTTCTCCGAACAAGGCTGTAACACCTTGTTCCCGTGCAAAATCAAGAGATGTTGTATAAATTTTCACAGCCTGATTTTCCATAATTCTCTCGTTGGCCAACTTCTCAATTTTCCGAAGGTCATCCGCGCTTATAGATTCAAAATGTGTAAAGTCAAACCTTAACCTCTTATCACTAACAAAAGAGCCGGCTTGTTTTATATGTTCCCCGAGAACTTTACGAAGAGCCCAATGAAGGATGTGCGTAGCAGTGTGATTTCGGCATATTGCCACACGCCTTTCTATATCAACGCTCACCTTAGCCTTTTGTGACGATTCTATAAACCCTTCTTTCACCACGCCTTTGTGAATATACAACCCGGGAAGAGGCATGTAAGTATCAACCACCTTTACTTTTCCGGTTGCTGTCTTAATTAAACCTCTGTCCCCAACCTGACCACCCATCTCAGCGTAGAGAGGTGTCTGTCTAAGTGCTATCTCAACTTCATCATCTGCATGAGCACAAGGAACAACCACATTCCCTTTTATAATAGTCTGTATGATTGTTTCCTCGTCATCCTTTAAATAACCCACAAATTTACTTTTTCCAAATTGGTCAAAAACTTCAGTGTAAACTTCTTCGGCAATTTTAAAGTGTCTTTCTCCACGTCCGGCTCGTGCCTTTTCTCTCTGCTCTTTCATTAGTTTATCAAAACCCTTTTGGTCAATTTCAAGACCATTTTCTTCCGCGATTTCCCGGGTCAGTTCCAACGGAAAACCATAGGTATCATAAAGTTGAAAAGCTGAGTTTCCATTAACGATTAAAGCCCCTCTTTTCTTTTCTTTTTCAATAATTGCATCTAAAATATTCAAACCCTGTTTAAGAGTTGCCGTAAATCTCTCTTCCTCGCTCGTCAAAATGCGATATATATAGTCGCTGTTATCTCCTAACTCCAAATAGAAATCTTTCATGGTATCTACAACAACAGCGGCAACATCCTTTAAAAATTCCCGCTCAATTCCAATTAGACGTCCATGCCGGATAGCTCTTCTGATAAGACGGCGCAAAACATAGCCTCTCCCTTCGTTTGAAGGCAAAATACCGTCACCGACAAGAAATGTCATTGCGCGTGTATGGTCCGCAATAATCTTTATAGAAATATCAACATCTTTATTTTTCCCATAAGTAACTCCCGCAATATCTGTAACCTTATCAATAATTGGTCTTAAAAGATCCGTTTCAAAGTTGGTTGGGGTATCTTGAAGTATTGAGGCCAAACGTTCTAAACCAAGTCCGGTATCAACATTTTTCGTAGGTAAAGGGCTAAGATTCCCATCTTTATCCCTAAAATATTGCATAAAAACCAAATTCCAAACTTCTAAAAATCTATCGCAATCACAACCCACCGCACAATTAGACTTACCACAACCTCTTTCTTCCCCAAAATCATACATTACTTCCGAACACGGCCCGCAAGGGCCGATCGGTCCCGCCGACCAAAAATTATCTTCCTCTCCCATTCGCACAATTCGCTCTTTGGGAATTCCGACATCCTTGTGCCAAATATTAAAAGCTTCATCATCATCGTTAAAAATGGTTATCCAAAGTTTTAGCTCATCAAATCCCAACTCTTTGGTTAAAAATTCCCATGCCCAGGGAATCACTTCTTTTTTGTAATAATCTCCAAAAGAAAAGTTTCCCAGCATCTCAAAAAAAGTCAGGTGCCTTGCGGTATGTCCAACTCTTTCAATATCGGTAGTTCTGGCACACTTCTGAACCGTAACAGCGCGGGGGTGGATAGGCTTAATGTCACCTTGAAAAATTGGCTTAAACTGAACCATTCCGGCTGTGGTTAATAAAAGTGTCGGATCATCAGGAACTAAAGAAGAACCCGGTAAAATTACATGACCTTTTTTTTCAAAAAAAGAGAGGAATTTCTTTCTAATTTCAAAACTTTTCATCTATAACAATCACTCCGAATCTATTGGTCAAACGTGGCCTTATGATTAAGTTTTTTGAGACTCACGTTTTTCTAAATAATAATAAAAAACTCCCTTACCAACAGCTGCAATTGGTATCGCTAAAATTATTCCGAAAATTCCAAAGAGAGTTCCACCTATAAGCATCGCAAATATTATGGCTAAAGGATGTAGGTTTACTTGTTTCCCCATTAAGTTGGGTGAAACAAAAACGGCTTCAATTTGCTGAACAATCACCATTGCAACCACCACCCACAAAGCCGTTATCGGAGATTTAAACAAAGCAACGATGACTGCAAGCGCACCTCCCACTATCGGGCCAAAGTAAGGAACAATATCAAACAAGCCGATTATGGCCCCAAGGGTAAAAGCATAATCTACACCCAAAAAAAGCAGAGCAAGCCAACTCAAAGTACCTGTTACCAAAACCAAAGAAACCTGTCCTTTTAAAAACCCTTTTAAAATAGCGTCAATCTTATATACAAGCAGTTTCACTTCATTTTGATATTTAACAGGGATCAAACCAATAGCTGTTTCTTTTATTGCTCCCAAATCTTTCAACATATAAAAAGAGATAACAATAGCAAAAATTGGGACAACAATAAGGTTCGCCGCAAATGAAAAAACATTCATTGTATAAGTCGGCAAACGAGTGGCTGTTTTAATTGCCGCATCAGTAATTTGAGTTAATGAGTTTTCAATAAAATCAATAGCTGCAGGAGGCAAACGTAATACTTCAAATCGATTTTGATAGCTTTCAACAAACCCCTGAACAGATTTAAAATAACTAGGTGCGTGATAGGCTAAACTTCGAATCTGAGTAATTATAACAGGGACAAACAAAAACGATATTAAAACGATAAAAAATAAAAGAAGAACGTAAGCAAATATTATAGAGAGTATCCGCGAGAGCCCTTTTTGCTCAAAATAATCGACTATGGGTCTGAGAATATAAACAATAAAAAAAGCTAATAAAAAAAGATATAAAACACCTTTAACACGAACCAAAAAAGAAAAAACTCCAAAAAAAAGTAAAACCAAACCGATAATCGACCAGGTAATAATGCCCATTTTTTTACATTTATCAACAACAGTTTCATTTTCTTTATTCAATAGTTTCCCTCAATAAAAAGTAAGTAAAGCAAGAAAATTTACGAGATAAATCTACAAACTTATATAATATAATCAGGAGGTTCTTCCTGCTCTAAGGATTCTTGACTCACAGATTGGAACTCTTCTTCAAGTTCTTCCTCTTTCTTTAAGGCAGCATCTTTCCCCGCCTCAACTGCATTTAATAAACGTATCCAGCCTTCTTGAACATAAGGTTTAGCAACTTCAGCTGCAGCCAGTGTTTTCTCTTTGCATATTTCTCTTGCCGTGGGACTAAGCGCTAAGACAAACCCAAACCCCGTCATGACCCCTAAACCAAATTTTAAAAATGAGCTTTTCTCTTTACTCATGAGTCACTTTCCTCCCTTTTTTGTTAAGGTATTTATAGCTTTCTTCGCCCCGGCGGATACACCGGCCAGTTTAATTAACGGCGAAGATGTTGCTTCTTGTAATACTCTAACAACCAAATTAAACTTACCGCTTATGTCTCTTACCGATTCTGCCACATCATCAATTATGGATAAGCCTTCATTTGTCTTCCCCACCGTCACTTGAAGCTCGGATATGATCGGCATAGCTTCTTCCCGGATATCTTTAACTAAATCATTTACGTTATCTAATATTTTTGACAACCGATTGAAAAATATAACTATACCAACTGAAATTGCAATGATTGCAGCTGACAATATTATATACAAAAGATTTAACCAGTTCATTATGACCTCCGTTGTGATTTATCCAAATTTTATCATATAGCAAAATCAAATTCTACCTTGCAGAATAGATTATCCCGCCACCTAAAACATTCTCTCCTTGGTAAAAAACAACTGACTGTCCCGGTGCGATAGCCCGTTGCTTTTCTTTAAATTCCACGACAGTCTTATCTTTTTTAAAAGGGGAAAGCCTTGCAGCCGAAGGTTTCATATTATATCTAATTTGAGCTTCGATGTTTATCTCCTCGCTCAAAACATTAAGAGAAATGAAATTAAGATTTGTGGCAACTAAGCCGGACTTATACAAATCGTCCTCGCTGCCCGCAATAACAACGTTCTTTTCTCTAATTAAATCTATAACATATAAAGGTTCCCGAAAAGATATACCCAAACCTTTTCTCTGCCCAATCGTGTAAAAAGGCAACCCTTTATGTCTTCCCAAAACTTTCCCTGTTTTATCGATAATATCGCCGGGGCAAATGAGCTCTTTAAATTTTTCACGCAAAAAATCTCCGTAATTGTTCTTGGGGATAAAACAAATCTCCTGGCTTTCAGGCTCAAGTTCAGAAAACCCTCTTTCTGCAGCAATTTGAGAAACCTCACTTTTAAGTAATTCACCTAAAGGAGTTTTTAAGTGACCCAGCTGAGATTGATTTAAAGACCAGAGAAAATAAGATTGATCCTTCGCCACATCTTTTCCTTTATAAAGCAAAAAACGATTGTTGTCTGAGTTATATTTAATCTTAGCGTAATGCCCTGTAGCAAGATATGATGCTCCGTTCGAAAGAGCCCAATCAAGCAAAACCCCCGCCTTAATTAGCTTGTTGCAAATAACGCAGGGATTGGGAGTTTTGCCGGATACATATTCGTCGCAAAACGAGTTAATTACTTTCTCCTTAAAAACCGAAGTAAAATCAACCACATGGTGAGGAATATTTAGACGTTTACATACACGTTTCGCGCTTTCCGCGTAACTTAAATCCCCAAGCAATATCATGGTAACCCCAAAAACATCATATCCATTATCAAGCAACAACGCGGCGGCAACGGCGCTATCAACACCGCCACTCATAGCAACGGCAACCTTTTCTTTTTTCAAAAAATCACCCCATTTGAGTCGGGAGTCTATTAGTTGGGAGTTGGTAGTTTATTTAAATTAAGAAATAAAATATAAAAATGAAAAACGATATAGAAAAATTTAAAATTGAATATCAACTTACAAAAGATAAGATTTTTAAATACTTTCAACTCAAAAGGTTATTCTCTGGACAAAAGCTTTCTTAATTCTTAATTATCGTTTTTATTTTTTCATTCTACATTTTTCATTTAACTTTACCCCTTCTTCCCCTTTTCCCAACCTTCAAGGATTTTTTTCTCTTGACCGGAATTAGCGGGACGATAATATTTTCTTCCCCTTATTTCCTCAGGCAAATAATCCTGTTTTACGTAATGCCCCGGGAAATTGTGGGGATACTTATAATCTTGCCCATGACCTAATTTTTTAGCACCAAAGTAATGGCTACTTCTCAGATGTTTTGGGACAAGGTAATTCATTTCATTTTCCACATCTTTCTGCGCGTTATTTATCGCTGTTATAACAGAGTTGCTCTTTGGCGACAAAGAGAGATAAATAGCAGCGTGAGCTAAATTTAAACGCGCCTCCGGCAATCCGACAAACTCGACCGCTCTTGAAGCGGCAATTGCTACTTCCAGGGCTCTTGAATTGGCAAGCCCTATGTCTTCTGAGGCAACAATAATCATTCTTCTCGCTATAAATTTAGGGTCTTCACCTGCATATAACATTCTCGCCAACCAATAAATTGCGGCATCGGGATCAGAGCCTCTTATGCTTTTTATAAAAGCAGAAATCGTATCGTAATGAGCGTCACCGCCCTTGCCGTAAACAACTTTTCGTTTTTGTGAAACATCTTCAACGATAACCTTAGTTATCTTTCTTGCCCCCGTTTCATCCGGTAAAGTAGTCATAACAGCAGCTTCTAATATATTAAGCGCCGAACGAGCGTCTCCATTGGCAACATTTGCTATCTGTTTCAACCCCTCGTCTGAAATCTCAACTTTTTCATTACCTAAACCCTTTTCAGCCTTTAGTGCTCTGATTAAAATCTTAAATAAATCCTCTTCCAACAAGGGCTTAAACTCAAATAACCAGGAGCGAGAAACAAGCGGTGGATTTACTTCAAAATAAGGATTCTCGGTTGTGGCTCCGATTAAAATTACAAGCCCATCCTCAACCGCGTGTAAAAGTGCATCTTGTTGAGACTTATTAAACCTGTGTATCTCATCGATAAACAGAATAGTTTTCTTATTTTCAATTTCAAATCTCTCTTTTGCCTGAGCTAAAACCTTCCTTATTTCAGCAATATTGGAAGTCACCGCGCTAATCTGAACAAAGTAAAATTTGGTTGCACTAGAAATTATTCGAGCAAGAGTTGTTTTACCGGAGCCGGGCGGTCCCCAGAAAATCAAGGAGCGAAGCTTGTCTTCAACAATTGCTCTCCTTAAAGCCTTGCCTTCTCCTACAATTTCCCCCTGACCAACAAATTCCTCAATGGTATTGGGCCTCATACGAGTAGATAGAGGAGCTAATTCAGATAATTTTGACCGGGATTCATTTTCAAAAAGATTCATATTTTTAGAATTGTCCCTTAAATATCTCAAATGGGATTTATGTGAAACAGAGGCTCCGCTTTGCCGTAATTAGCTATCTATTTGAACCCAGATGCTCAAACAGGTGGGTGCCCCGCTATTTGCTTCGCGAGTCCCTGTTGCCAAGGCATTCGCTTCACCTATAGACGTAAGCTCCCAATGTAGAAATGCTGGCTCAAATAAGTTTACTAACTACAAACATCGCAGAACCCAATTTAATATTAACACAGAGAAGCACCGCTATCAAAAAGCCATATCATTTAAAAACAGCCTCCAACTGCCAGTCCTCAGCCTCCAGGAAAATAAGGGTGCAGCTCAAGATGTGAGCAGAGAGCTTAGAGCAGAGAGAAAAAATAAGAGCAAGGGATAAGAAAGGAGTAATTGGTGGAGATTAAATAGAGATTAAGCGGTAATTAAATAGAGATTAAGTTAAAATTTCAAATTAATTACAATCAGTTACCATTAATTTCAATGAATTACCATAAATTACAATTTATGATTAAAACCGAGATTGCCGCGTCGCCTACGGCTCCTCCTAAGTAACAAGCTCACTACTCTCCATACTAAAACCTTGTTTCTTTCTTAAATCACCCCAGTTAGACTGGGGTGGGGTGCTCGCAATGACCAATCTGTAGGCAGGCAATGACAGTGACTTGAAGTTCACACGCCGTGCCTGCCGGATAAACTGGTGGTTTATAGCACTAATTATTTCAATCTAATATTTAATTCCCGCAACTGTTTATCCGAAACTTTATCGGGAGCACCCGTCAACAAACAAGTTGCCGTCTGGGTCTTTGGAAAAGCGATAACATCACGTATGGTGTCTTTTCCCGCTAAGAGCATAACCAGCCTGTCAAGCCCAATAGCAATCCCTCCATGCGGAGGAACCCCGTACTTAAACGCCTCAATTAGAAAACCAAATTTCTCATCCACTTCCTCGGAAGATAATCCCAATAAATTAAATATCTTTCTCTGTAATTCTCTATCGTGAATCCTTATGCTCCCGCCACCAACTTCAACTCCGTTTAAAACCAAGTCATAAGCTTGAGTTTTAACAGATAACGGCTCGCTATCTAAAAAAGAAACCGTTTCTTTTGAGGGAGATGTAAAGGGATGATGTTGAGCCTTGTATCTTTTTTCTTCTTTATCATACTCAAACATGGGAAAATCCATAACCCACAAAAACTTGTATTTTGATTCATCTATTAAACCAAGCTTCTTGGCAAGATAAAGTCTTAATTGACCAAGCGCTTCACAAACTATCTTTTTTTCATCAGCCACAAAAAGAAGCAAGTCTCCGGGTTTTGCCTTGAATGCGTCGGTAATAGAATTACGTGTTTCTTCGCTGAAAAACTTCGCAATGGGCGACTTAACCTTCCCATCTTCAATTATTTGCATCCAGGCCAACCCTTTTGCGCCATAAACGGAAGCTAATTTTGTTAACTCATCCAATTGACCTCGAGAATAATCTCCGCAACCAAGGGCATTAATGCCCTTAACGACACCATTGGAATTTATTACATTCTCAAAAACTTTAAATCCACAATTCGCTGCCAAGTTGGATATATCAACTAATTCCATTTCAAATCTAAGATCGGGCTTATCGCTTCCGTAACGTTTCATGGATTCATCGTATGTTAACCTCTGAAAAGGCACCTCTAACTTCATATCCAGAGATTCAAAAACCATTTTAACCATTTCTTCCATAAGCGAGATAATATCGTCTTGCGTAATAAAAGACATTTCCATATCTATTTGAGTATGCTCAGGTTGTCTGTCCGCCCTCAAGTCCTCATCCCTAAAACAACGGGCAATCTGATAATACCTTTCAATTCCGGCAACCATAAGTATCTGCTTAAATAGTTGTGGCGACTGCGGAAGAGCATAAAAATGTCCAGGTTGAACTCTGCTTGGAACTAAATAATCCCTTGCCCCTTCCGGTGTGCTTTTAGTTAAATAAGGCGTTTCCACTTCCATAAAACCATAACTGTTGAGAAAGTTTCTAACTGTTGTTGTAACATTGTGCCTTAATTTTAAGTTGCTCAGCATTTCTTTTCGCCTGAGATCTAAATATCGGTATTTCAACCTCAAGCTCTCATCAACATTTAAACTATCTACAATCTCAAAGGGTGGTGTTTTAGCAGCGCTAAGGATAGAGATCTTTTTGGCAATTACTTCAACTTTTCCGGTAGAAAGCTTTGGATTTACGGTACCTTCCGGGCGTAAAGAAACTTCGCCTTCTACGCTTAGCACATACTCGTCCCTAACTCGCTCGGCAACCTTAAAAATTTTCTCTTCTTCTGGGTTAATTACAATCTGAACAAGTCCGTTACGATCTCTCAAGTCAATAAATATTAATCCTCCATGGTCTCTCCTCCGGTTCACCCAACCGGACAATTTGACCTTATCTCCCACGTTATCGTCATTAAGCAGCCCACAACCGTGAGTTCGCTGAGAATATTCTATCGATTTATACATCAAAACCCGCCTTTCTCACTTTAAATGTATCTTTTGCCCACCGGGTAATATCTGAAATTTGCATCTCCGATTGTTCCCCTGTATCCATATTTCTAATTAAACAAGTATTTTTGCGTAGCTCCTCCGGACCCATGATTATTACATAAGAAACATTTAATTTATTAGATAATTTCATCTGTCCCTTCAAACTTCGTCCGGCATAATCCATATCAGCGGAAATACCGTGCTTGCGTAAATTATTTAAAAGATTGAATCCTTTTTTCCTCGCCTCATCAATTGCAGCCACAAAAACATCAATATGCGAATTTAAAGGAAGTTTTACGCCCAATTCTTCAATGGCCATAACAACCCGCTCGGTTCCAATTGCCCAACCAATTGCCGGTGTCGATAAACCACCAAACTCCTCAACCAGCCCATCGTATCTTCCGCCTCCGCCAAGAGCATTTTGAGCTCCGAGACTCTGTGTTCTAACCTCAAATGTGGTCTTGGTATAATAATCAAACCCTCGCACCAAGGCAGGATTTAAAATATAGGAAACACCCATATCATCGAGAAGACCTTTAACGGTTTCAAAATGATTGCTACAATCTTCGCACCAAAAATTCGATATTAAAGGGGCATTTTTTATTGCCGCTTGGCAACCTCGAACTTTACAATCAAAAACCCTTAACGGATTTACGCGAGCTCTTCTTTTGCAGTCATCACATAAATGTTCCGTCTTATTCGCAAGGTATCCCTTTAAGGATTCGCTGAAGGACTTTCTGCATTCGGGGCAGCCCATGCTGTTTAAATGCAACTCTAAATCCTTTAAACCTAACTTCTTTAAAAGAGTAACTAAAAGCAAAATTACCTCGGCATCGATAAACGCGTCCCGAGAACCAATTGCTTCGACGCCAAGCTGCCAAAATTCACGATACCTTCCGGCCTGAGGTCTTTCATATCTAAACATTTGACCGCAATAGTAAAGTTTTAAAGGAAGCGACTTGGAGGCAAGCCCATTTTCAAGATAAGCCCTAACAACGGGAGCCGTCCCTTCCGGACGAAGGGTTAAACTACGTCCACCTTTATCTTTAAAAGTATACATTTCTTTTTGCACTATATCGGTACTTTCACCTATCCCCCGTTGAAAAAGCTCGGTGTGCTCAAAAGTCGGGGTAATAATCGGATGATAGCCGAATTGCTCAAATAATATGACCGCCGTTTTCTCAATAAACTGCTTCATGTCCGCTTTATCAAATAAAATATCCGAAGTGCCCCGCGGTGCTTTAATATTCAATGTCTATCCTCCAATTCTTAATTATCATAAATTTTGCAGAAAGGGGTTAACTTTTTTCTCTATTCCCAATGTAGTTTCTTCACCATGCCCCGGTAAAACCCTTGTTTCGTCGGGGAAATTTAAAACACGTTTCAATGAATTAATTAAAACTTTATGAGAGCCGCCGGACAAATCCGTTCTCCCGACCGAACCCGCAAAAAGCAAATCTCCCGTAAAAAGAAGGCCCGAAACCCATATTGAAATGCTTCCGGGAGTATGGCCCGGCGTATGTAAAATAATTAAACTCAAATCATTTATCAAGATTGTTTGTCCATCAAATAGCTCCTCCGTCTTTAAGTCAAGTGAGAAGTTTGTTCCCATAAGAAATGATAGATTTTTAGATGGCTCCGTTAATAATATTTTATCTTCCTCGTGAATACAAATTGGCGCTTTAGTCGCCTCGGCAACTTCTTTGCAAGCACCAATATGATCATAATGCCCGTGAGTAAGAATTATCTTTTTGACAGCAAACTCTTTTTCACGTACGAGCTCCAAAATATGTTTAGCATCCCCACCGGGATCAATAACCACAGCTTCTTTATTATCAGAAGCAAGTATGTAACAGTTTGTCCCCAGCGACCCAACCATTAGTTTGTGTAAAATCAATATTCCCCCTCTGTCAGTCGGTAGTCTGTTAGTCGGTAGTGAAGAGTTTGTTGGTTTTGAGATTACTTCGCCACTTCGTTCCTCCTAAGTAACAAGCTCACCACTCTCCATACCAAAACCTTGTTTCTTTCTTAAATCACCCCAGTTAGACTGGGGTGGGGTGCTCGTAATGACGAGAAAAAACACTCCATGTATTGTAACTAATAGTAATTTATTGTAATACAATTGTAATTTATTGTAATTTCTATTTAATCTCCACCAATTACCCCTTATTGTAATTCCTTACTCTATTCTCTCTGCTCTCCGCTTTTCTATACTCCATACTCTAAGCTCTTCGCTCCACGCTCTGTGCTATCCAGCAATATGGTCACCGGTCCATCGTTTACGATTTCAACTTGCATCATAGCTTGAAATTTCCCCGTTCCAACCGAAACTCCCTCTTTTTTTAATCCCTCAATTACAGCTTCATACAAAACAACCGCCTCGTTTGAAGATGCCGCCTCCGAAAAACTTGGACGCCTTCCTTTCCGGCAGTCCCCAAAAAGCGTAAATTGCGGAACAACCAAAATCTCACCGTCTATATCTTTAACGGATAAATTTAACTTTCCATCTTCGTCGGGGAAAATTCGCAAATTAGAAATCTTATCGACCAGATAATTTACGTCCGATAAATTATCCCCCTTTGCAACTCCCAACAAAACTACAAGTCCTTGCCCAATAGAAGCAAGAACTTTCTTGTCGACAGAGACCTCTCCTTGACTAACACGTTGAACAACCGCCCTCAATTATCCCCCTTAGCAACTTAAACTCGATACGCATCAAAAACACTATCAATCTTTTTAACGTTTGCCAATATGTTTTCAAGATGAGCCACGCTGCTTGTGTCAAAAATAAATCGAAAGATTGCCGTATTATCTTTACCCATTAAAACGGTAGCAGAACGAATATTTACTCCCAAATCGCTTATGGCCGAACTTATATCCCTCAACAACTTGGTTCTATCTATTGCCTCAACTTGAATTTCAGCTTGGAATGTTTCCTTGCCGCCCAAGTCCCACTCAACCTCAATTAACCTGTCAGGATGTTTTTTCTTTAGATTTTTAACATTCGAACAGCTGTTACGGTGAACTGTAATACCTCTTCCTATCGTAATAAAACCAATTATATTGTCCATTGGAACAGGGTCACAACATCTGGCTAAACGAATTAAGGCATCCTCCACCCCTTCAATTCTTACTCCAACAGCCGTTGTCCCCTGTTTCCTCTTAGGATAAGATGGAGGCAATTCAAGCTCTTTTTCTTCTTCCCCTGCCTTCACAACATGAATTATTTTAGTAACCACTTGCTTCGGGGAAACATTTCCCGTCCCAATGTTGGTGTAAAGAGATTCAGTATCGGAAAATTTTAAGTCCTTAAGGACCACCTTAATTACATCGACTGAGATGTCGCTTAAACTATAGCCCTTTCGGCGAAGCTCTTTCTGTAAAATTTCACGGCCAACGTGTTCCGTTCCTTCACGGCTCTCCTTGCTAAACCATTGTCTTATCTTTGTTTTCGCGCTAGAGGTTTTTACAATATTTAGCCAATCCCTGCTTGGGCCGGAGGAGGTTTTTGAAGTTAAAATTTCAACTATATCGCCATTTTGAAGCTCATATTCAAGCGGAACAATCTTACCTCCGGCCTTTGCCCCGATACAACGATGACCGACATCCGTATGAATGTTATAGGCAAAATCCAAAGGAGTAGAACCTTTGGGAAGACTTACAACATCGCCTTTTGGGGTGAAGACAAAAACTTCAGTTTCGAACAAATCAATTTTTAGTGTCTCTAAAAAATCCTTGGAATCTTTGGTCTCACTCTCCCACTCCAACATTTGACGAAGCCAAGAGAGCTTTTCCTCGCCCTTATTCATATGGGTTCCTTCTTTGTAATGCCAGTGGGCAGCAACCCCATATTCAGCGGTGCCGTGCATATCATACGTCCTTATTTGCAACTCTAAAGGACGACCCATCGGACCAATAACGGTGGTGTGTAAAGAGCGGTACATATTGAACTTTGGCATCGCAATATAATCTTTAAATGTCCCCGGGATGGGTTTCCAGAGCGAGTGGATAATTCCCAAAATGGCATAGCAATCTTTAATTGAATCAACCAATATTCGAAGCCCGGACAAATCGTAAATTTCATTGAACTCTTTGCCCCGGCGAATCATCTTTTCATAAATGCTGTAATAATGCTTAATTCTCCCGATTATTTCGTTTTTGATTTTTACCTTTTTTAACTCGGCAAAAAGAATTTCCGACGCCTCTTTAAGATAGGCCTCCCTCTTTCTTCTCGTTTCAGACACCATTTTTGCAATCTCGGCATACTTTTTGGGTTCCAACGTTTTGAAAGAGAGATCTTCCAACTCCCACTTAATTTTGAAAATTCCCAGACGATGAGCAAGGGGAGCATAAATATCAAGCGTTTCTCTTGCTTTCTGCCTCTGTTTTTCCGGGTTCAAATGCTGAATTGTTCTCATATTATCTAATCTATCCGCAAGTTTAATGAAGATAACTCGGATATCTTTAGACATCGCGAGCATCATTTTACGAAGATTCTCAGCTTGTTTCTCTTCTTCACTCTTAAATTCAATCTTATCGAGCTTAGTGAGCCCATCAATTAAGCTTGCAACTTCCGGGCCAAACTCTTTTTTGATGTCGTCCAAAGAAGTATCGGTATCCTCAACAACATCATGAAGAAGAGCGACCGCAATGCTTGTGGTATCCAATTCAAGCTTAGCCAGGATATTGGCCACACCGAGAGGATGGAAAATATAATACTCGCCCGATTTGCGATATTGGTCAATGTGAGCTTTCTTGGCAATAGTGTATGCCCGCTTAACCAAAATTAAATCGGCTTCCGGTTCATATACTCTGATTTTTTCGATTAATGCTTTTATCTTCTTTTCCATCGTTTTTTAAGTTTAACAAATTTTAGCTGGTTAGAGTAGAGAATGATTGGGTTCTATACATATGCA
>DFBH01000049.1 GCA_002366545.1 Candidatus Oleimmundimicrobium americanum
CCCAACTGTCGGAGAAGAAGGAGCAGAACTAAGGGCTGATAATGTCAAATGTCCTATAAAATTAGAAAGATCCAAATCGCCGTCAACTCGGACATTGTTTTGGAATCTTGTAATTTTTCCGCTTGACATAATTACTCCGTTTAGATTCCCTGTTCCACCTAAGAGAAAACAGTTAGTAAACCCTCTTAGGCACTCCTAATTGTTAAACCGTGCCGTCTGCGCAGTAAACACCTCTCCAGTCGGAGAAGCCTGCCACATATTCAACCTCAACTTTATATTTAGCTACACCAGTATCAAAAACTATTTCTCTGTCAAAACTAGGTTTATTCCTCCAGAAGAAATTAAGCTTGTGCCCTGGGGAAATAAGATACCAAGCCGAATCTGACCCACCAGCCGCAGCTGAAATATAAGGACAAACCACAACATTGGCGCTTCCACCCTTATAAACATTGATAGCATTTTCTGCCGTGTCCGGATCAAGCTCTGATTCAGTAATTTCTTTTGCTTCTCTTTTTAGCGCTGGCGGAACCAATAAGGTTTTTACGCCATTAAATTCAAGTATTGTCCCATGACCGCTTTGCCAATTAGCTATCGCTACCTCGGCTGCCTCAAAATTATCGTAAGTCAATTTATTGGTTGAATAATTGGATTGGGTACCTGAATCCCCATTTTCATAAGTTTGGGAAGCAGAGGCAAGAGCCAATGTCCCGCTATTGTAATTGCCATATCCTGAAAGATTAGCGGTGGTAGCCCCTCTAAACAAGCCGTAGGCATAATTGACGGGATCATAAGAAGCTCTTTGGGCCAACCATTTCATCATGTCTTTCATTTCCCGATACTTATTATCCTGGGCCATTTGTTTAGTAATTTGGATACCTTTTTTGAAAGTGCGGTAAGCATAAGTAGTCGGATAACCAAGCCCTGGATTATCGTAAGGAACAGCTCCAGCTTCACCGACGTCCTCTAATTCGCCAACACCATAAGTTGTAAGGTCTTTTTCCTCTGCCCCGTCCATGTTTTCGACATTGAAAATCTTGCCGATTTCAATTTCAGGGTCTTTGTATTCTAATTCGTAAACCTTCCTTAGAGGTTGGTCTACATCTAATAGTGCTTGTAAATTTGTTTTTGTTAACATTTTAGCTCGCTGTGCTCCCGAATTGGTGATCTGCTATTCTATAAAGACCCATTGAGGCGTCACCTGTTCCCTCTGGGTCAAGTTTGATAAGTTGTAGCGCTCCGTCTGTATCTGAAGCATCCCCAACATCCACTTCATAAGAATTATTGGTATCAAAATATTGGAAAAGATTGGCTTGGGCTAAACTGGCGTCGGCGTCCATTTGAATCCAAATGTCGCGACCAACGTCAACAAGCGCTTCATCCATATCAACCGTAGCGTTGTCAGAATCAGTAGTGATCCTATCGTTATATCCTGAAGCAAAATCAACGTGTTCTCCGGTTTTTTGAACAAATCCTTTAACCACCCCGCAAATCGGTTCGTCGGAACTAGTTACTAATTGAAGATAACCGTCAGAATCAACGGTTACCAAATCGCCTATAACGAAAGTAACTGAATTGCCCATTAAAATAGGTAGAATGTCTGATCTCTCTGGTTTTGATTTTACTGTTGCGCCCCTCATTTTGTTTCTTTAATCATTGCGTTATAATATTTTTTTCCTAACTTTTTAGCAGCTTCTAGTTCTGCTTTACTATATTTCGGTTTCCCCGACCTCTTTCCTTTGGTTGAAACCTGTGATGAAAAACCAGCTTGTTGCTCGCTTAGTCCCTCAAGGTAGGCCTCATCCTTTCCTTTTTGGACAGCAATTTTTGGATTAACGGTAAAGTAAGCTCTGTTAACCGCTTGTTTGAATGTCATCCCCGTTTCAACTAAAGCATTGGCAACTTTGCCTATCCTTTGTCTAATCGCTCTTTTTTCCTCCTTTGTCGCCTTGGGTGAAAAAAGCTTAGGATTTTTCCTTTCAAACACGGCTAAAACTTTTACTTTAGCTCGCCTATCCCTGTCTTGAAACTCTTGAGCCACTTTTTTAATTGGTTCAATCGCTTTATCGACTTGCTGTTGTATTAATGTGCTGGAACCTTGATTTGTTTCATCCGTCATTCCTTGCGCTGCTTCTATTTCAGCAAGAATTTTCGGATTCGCCTTTGTCAATTTTTCAAGGTTGCTCATTGCTAGAGACAAGTCATCGGTTGTCTTTTTAAGAGTCTGGTATTCTCTGGTCGAATCTCCGTATCGTTTTTTGTAATCGACCTTTTTTTCTTCTGACTCTTCTTCCAGATAATCGTCGGTAATCTCCTCTTTCGATTCGGTTACTTCTTTTGTCTCTTTTGATTCGTCTAGGTTTTCCTCTTCGGAGCTAGACTCCTCTTTGGTGGTTTCTGAGGCGTTAGCCGCTTCGGCGGCCTCTTCTTCCTTTTTTTTGTTAATCATGCTGTTGGGGGTAAGAGCCCTTGCTCTCTTAGTTACCCTAATAAAAAATGGACTTTTCCATTCCTTTCGGAATTTCTTAGTCCAGTTAATCTAATCTACCACGCCTAATTAGATTGTCAAGGAGATAAGCTAACGGCTTTTTTTAGTAGCTTCCGTATCCAATTTTCCAAGATATTCCCCCAAAAACTAACCAAATTAGCTTATTGCTGCTTGAAGTTTCTTTGAACAAGACAAACATACTTTCAGCTTTATATTTTTATGAATTGGAACTGTATGTCTCTTTGATACTAACCGCTCACAAAGCTCACAGCGAAGATTCCTTTTACCTTGAGGACGGCTTCTCGGTCTTTTTTTTGACGAGGGGACAAGTTTCAATATCTGGCTAACTCGGCCATGGGTAATGCCTAACTTCTTAGCAATTTCAGTAACCGAATGACCATACTCGGCAAAAAGAACAACAACTCCTTTATCAATCATTAATTCATTTTATTGTTAAAATAATCAATCCAATCCTCCCTGTTAAAATTTGTCTGTCCATGGCAATTTTTACAAAGAGAAATCAAGTTTTCCTCTTTATTGTTCTTTTTATCATAATCTATGTGGTGAACACTTAAAATATAGCCCAACTGTTTTTCAGTATAGCCACATTCCTGACAAGTAAAATTATCACGCCTTCGTATTTTCAGTTTCAATTTTTTATTAAATTCTGGACCATAAGGCTCAAAGGATTTACCATTTTGCCAATTCCAGTTCTTTTCTCTTAAATGAGCTTCACTCATCTTCCTTCTTGCTTTTTCTGTGGCCCTTCTGCCTGTAGCAATTTTTCTCAACTTTTCTTTTGTTTCTTCAGATACATGATAAGGTTTGTAATCTCTATTTATTTTATCAATTTCTTTTCTACAGTTACTACAAACTAAAAAAGATACTGTTTGCCCTCGCTTTCCTCTTGTTTCAACATATTGCTTTTTTGGGGCTATGCGACCGCATATTTCACATGGAAGTTTATCTTTTTCAGTTCTGCTATCCTTACTAACAGTCTGGTAAACTTGGAGACTATCAATCTTAAGTCTCTGTGCAATCTCAGCTATGGAATGTCCATAATTAACCATCATAACCATAATCGTCGTTATATTATCGCTCATTCCCTTATCCATTATTTGGTTACTTTTTTGCGGACTTTAACTTCGCCAGGGTGCCAATGCCCTTGCTTGTCTTTACACAAGTGAATATATTTCCCTCCACCCATGCGTTTAGTAACAACTTTTCCTCCAGCTTTTACACAAGCCAAAAAAGCCCTAGGCATTTTTACCTCTTTCTCCTTTTTCTTCCTCGCTTTGGCATTTTTCTAAGCCGCTGGGCCAAAGCCGCTTGTCTTTTTGTTCTAGTGCTGGCTCTCGATCCTTTTCTTAAAACTTTTCTGGCATAAGCCTGAACACTCATTTTTGCTCTTTTGGCTTTAGCCGTAAAAGCCCCCTTTCTTTTTATCGCGCCAGCAATCCATTTTTTTACCCTTTTCTTTTTGCGTCTAGCCATTTTTACCCCCCTTGACTTTTTTGGCTACCCTTCTAATAAAAGCCCCAGGATTAAACTTTCTCCTCTCAGCCTCTTTTTTGGCTTCTTCTATTTTTAACTTATCTTCCTTCTCCGTCTTTTTAACAAATTTCACAAGCCCAGGCAAAAGAACAATACTCTCCATACCCCGAATGAGATTGCGGTATCTAGCAATTTCCTCAAGTTTGTTGCTTTCAAAACCTGCTTCCATTAAAACTTGCTTCATTCCCACCACAAACTGTTTAATTACCAACCAGTCCTCGGTTGTCCCCAATCGTTGGGCGGCCTCCTGAACTTTCTTATCCTTCTTTAATGCTTGAAAAATAGCTGAATGTTTTAATTCTTCCGCCTTCATTGACCTCCTCCTTCCAACGTAAGGGGGGCGTTAAGCGGCCCCTTAGGGGCGCTAAGTGGGGGGAGAGTGCGACGATTAACTGGACCATTCCTAAAGGAATTAACGCCTCCCCCGCCACTTGGTGCCTCTAAAGGCCCTTGTCCTTCTTTAATAAGTAATTCTTCAGGATTTTTATCAAGCGATTCGATATATTTTTCCTTTAATTTGCGCTGGTCAACATCGGGGTCATTCCTAAATGTATCAAAGAACATTCTTTCCCTTTCTTGTTGCAACCCCTTAGACGCGCGAATACTGCTCTGTGGGTCAACCCTCACGTCGTAGTCGTAAAACCTTTCCGTTTGGGAATCCTTAAATAGGTCGGGAATCGTTTGAAAAAAGGAATAACCCTTAAAGTCGTTCTGGAGATAATACTGCCCCGTTTTCTCATTTATCGCTAACGCCTTGTCTTTCATTCTTATTTTGCGATATTTCTTAACAATCGCCTCGGTTCCGTCTTCACCAACAATTTTTTTAACCTCTATCGGATTTTTGTAAAACTGCTTAATGTTGGCAACTCTTAATCTCCCCAACCTTGTTAAGCCGTCTTCATAAGCCAAAACCATTTGTAGCCTTATTCTTTTAAGCAAAGACTCTCTCATCATTTCCGCTTGTCCCAACGTTTCCGCTTTTGGTATTCCAGTAATTTCAGGGGAAATGCCGGTCGCTTTAACCGCGTCTTCGTCTAATAATTCTTCTTCTTTGTATCTGTCGGGTTTAAGCCCAGAATATTCTAAAGGATAAACGGCTTTCCTAGGATCGCCTTTAACGGGAATAGCCATGCCGGGCTTCAATTTTAGTTGATCATCGGTCAGTCCCGCTTCTGGGTTAATAAAAAACACTTTTAAAATGTTCAGTCGGGCCTGGTCTAAAGAAATGTTTCTAATCACATTCCTTTCGTATTGAAGCTTCTCCAACACTTCGGACATTCCCTTGCCCCAAATCCTATGGGCCCTTTTTGT
>DFBH01000039.1 GCA_002366545.1 Candidatus Oleimmundimicrobium americanum
ACTAAAAATGGCATTTAAAATCATTCTCAATTCTTCATTATCATTTTTCACTTTTCATTTTACATTTTTCATTTAACCTTCCCCTTTACCCTAATTTTCGGTTTCCACTTCAATTCCTTCTCTTACAAACAGAGCAGCTGTTACTCCGTTGCCTTTTTTAAGTTCACCGTCAAAATTGCCGCTGTATATCATGCCGTATCCGCAGGACGGGCTCTTCGATTTTAAGATGGCTTTCTTTACCCCCGCGAGCTTCGCTATCTTTAGAGCCTCCTGTGCCCCTTTTATAAATTGAGAGGTTGCTTCGAAATAGTCTCTCGCAACCACCCTCGCCTTACCATCCAAAACATCTTCGCCGAAACCGTCCACTATTTCAACGGATGTACGGGGTGTGGGCAGCCCTCCTAACTGCTCAGGGCAAATCGGGATTGCTTTACCGGCTTTCACCAACCCCACCACCCTCTCACTTACTTTGCATTTTCCCTTATAGCTACATTCCAACCCGACAAGACATGCGCTTACAACATACTTGATTCCCATCTGTTCACCTTCAAAATCCAATCGGCCATCAATTAATTTTATCTAAGACAAATAATAACATCTAAAGTTTAACTGTTAAATTGACGAATACTATAAGAAGACAAAATTTTAACTTTCGGAGGTTAACATTGAAACAAACCAACACCGCGATTCTAAAATCCTGGATTGAGCTAAATAAACTGGTAAAAGAGAAAAAAAGCCTGGAGAAATTGCTCCACGACAAAGTTACGGGTCTTCCAACCGTCCCCCTTCTCATTGATGACATCAGAAAAATATTGAAAAAACATAATCAGGTTGGCCTCCTCTGCATAGACATCGTTAAATACAGCAAAATCGAAGAAATTTATGGATATAAAGCGTTCGATAAAGTTATGCAGATGGTAGCAGAAACGCTAAAGTCACTCCTTGGAGGGTCTCTTAGAGAAGCGGATGTAATCTCCCAACTTATGATCAGTGGAAATACCTTCTCTATATTACTCTCCCCGCCCCGCAAAAAAACCGAACTTACAAAAGAAGACCTCACAAAAATTAAAAAAAGAGTGAACTCAAAAATAACCGAAGCGATTCGCAACTCCCTCGATTACACGTTGTTTCAAAAATTTGGATGCTACGTCGGAAGCGCAATTTTAAATTATGATAAAAACATTCGACTCGAGCGCCAACTTTACACCACTTTGGAAGAAGCGCTTGAAGATTCGGCAACTGCACAACAAAAAGATACCAAAAAAAGGACGGCGGAGTTAAAAAAAATAATCAAAAATGAAGAAATTTACAGTCTATTTCAACCGATTGTTAAACTACCTGAATTTAAAATCATCGGCTACGAAGCTTTAAGCAGAGGACCCGGTCAAGGAGAATTCGAGAGACCCGATAAGCTGTTTAAGATAGCATACCAAAGCGATTTGGTCATCGAGCTTGAGC
This sequence comes from Candidatus Oleimmundimicrobium americanum, assembly GCA_002366545.1. Classification (GTDB taxonomy): domain Bacteria; phylum Actinomycetota; class Aquicultoria; order UBA3085; family Oleimmundimicrobiaceae; genus Oleimmundimicrobium; species Oleimmundimicrobium americanum. The sequence goes on from DFBH01000039.1 coordinate 1,459, forward strand.
GACTTTGCAGAAAAAAAGCTCTAACCGCAGCCTGTAATATGAAACCCAAACACGTGCTCTTTTTAAACATAGAGCCCGACTCAATAAATGATCCTGAATTAAGACAAATAGCAGCCTCCCACCTCTTAATAGACTCATCTTTAAGCCCCAACCGCATCGTTTTGGAAGTTACAGAACGCTCGGCCATAACAAATTTTTCGGCTTTTAGAAGCGCTCTCGAATACTTCCGAGCCCTGGGTTTCAAAATAGCAATCGATGATGGAGGAGCAGGCTACGCAACCCTTGAATCAATGGTTGAGCTAAAACCCGACTTTATAAAACTCGACATGTCTCTGATTAGAAATGTCGATACAGATAACACAAAACAACAGTTAATAAAAGCGTTAATTAACTTCGGAAAAGAAACCAATGTAAAAATACTGGCTGAAGGTATAGAAACCAAGGCGGAATTAAAAACCTTATTGGAAATGGATATCCGTTTAGGCCAAGGATATGTTTTTGCGTATCCCAGTGAACCATTTCCGGAAATAAGGTCGGAGATACTTACTCAATCCACTTCATCTCGTTAATGCCCTTTATCTTTAAAATTTTCTTGGCAACATCTTCCTTGTGAACACCATGAGGTAAATTTAGGGCCATCTTTGTAACGCATGTCTCTTTCTCTTCATCACATTCTAAATTCACGCGTTTAATGCCCACTTTTAAGCTTCCCAACGAAGATGCGATTTCGCCAAGCTTCCCCGGACGGTCCTCCAAAACAAATTCCAAATTTTGATAACCGCCCAAGATGCGCATCTCCATAGCTTTAAATAAAGTGAGAACCAGCAGAACCAAAATGGTACCAAATAAAGCCGGAAGATAAAGACCAATCCCAACAGCAAGACCTATCGCAGCCATAATCCAAATGCTTGCCGCGGTCGTTAAACCCCTTACTGTCCCTCCTTGACTTATAATTGCTCCCGCTCCCAAAAAACCTATGCCGGTGATGGCCCCTGCCGCTATTCGAGAAGGGTCCGCATCCACTATACCGACAAAAGGGTAATAAGATACAAGCATCAAAAGCGCAGAGCCCATGCACACCAAAGCATGAGTCCTCAAACCAGCCGGTTTTTCAGACCTCTCCCGTTGATAACCAATAACCCCTCCAAAAAATGTTGCCAAAACCAATCTTACAAAAACCGTTTCCCAACCAATCATCAATATCCCTTCCTTTGAGCTTTAAAATTTCTTCTCCCGCAAAAAATAAAAGATTTTTATAACTTCGGCACAATTTGAAAATTTCTTTAAATTTCTAACTTAATACTAACTTAATACTATAACATTTCCATCCTTTCGCGCCCCTCTCTTAAATTTACGCAAACCGCCGACCGTTCATTTAAGTTTCTTTTAATTGAACACCAAATCAATTATTCTTGTAAAAAACATTCGGTTGTTTTCATACAAAAAAATTTCCTGATTATTTAAGTTAACTATGATAAAATATCGAACATAGGTTTGGTAGACGCCGGCTGACCGCGATGGGAGTCAAATGATTGCCATAGACAAAGATGTTGAAAACAAACTCAAAGAAAGTGCAAAATTCATTAAACAAGTGTTGTCCGAAGCGCCCTCTCATATCAAATTCGAGCTTTGCGACGAAGAAAATGCCCCGTCCAGAGAACCCCTTTTAATGGACAAGGATATAAACGAAAACTCCTTTGAATCCATCTCCGAAAAATCTACTTTCACGAGCAAAATAGCCGCCATCGATGGCGGCTCGACAAAAATTGCAAACGGACACTCCTTTTACATAGGAGCATACCGATATGGATATGTAATTTTTGATTCAAACGGCTTAATCAAAGAGGATATCTCTCCTTTAACCATCGAAACAATCTCCGCCGTAAACTCAGATGAAAAATTCTCAAAGCTTTACTTTAAAATTTTAAAAAAGCTCCCGGAAGAACTTCCTAAATTCCAGACAACTCTCGACCATTTGAGAACACTTAAAGAATGGACACTTGCGGAAAGGTTAATCGACGAGCTAAACAAAGGCGACATTCTTCTTATGGATGGCTCCCTTCGCTCAAGCCCGGCTTTACCTAATATCTTGCTGGAAAGGATCTGCAAAAAAGCTGCCGAGAAAAAAATCAATCTTGTAGGAGTAACAAAAACCAGCACGCTTTACTGGGGAAAACATTCCCTGCTCATCCCGATAATTCACAAAATCGGAGAAGACTTTCATCCGGGCAAAAAGTGGTTTTGCCTCTTAAGTGATTTTAAAGAAAATACACTTAATATGCGCTGGTTCGGGACTATTTATGTAGCTAAGCTCTTTCCCGCTTCAAAATTTGTTTTTAGAGTTGATATAAACCGCTTTGACCCGACAAGCCCAAAAAAAATTATGGAGACATTGGCTGCCATAAGCCGTGATCCCAACTACATGGGCTACCCTTATCCGCTGGCAGCCATTCATAACCGCGTAAGGATAGATCCATACGAGAAAGAGGACTTGCATTACCGCCTGCAAGGCCTCGCCTTGAAGGAAGGCGTTAAAATAAAGGAATGGGAAGCATTGTTTTCGAATTTTCACGAATTGCTGGATATAAATTGACCGAAGAAGTAGTGACATAGATACACAATGATATAGTGGAAAGAAACGGGTAAAGGGTAGAGAGGTTCAGCTCCCAGTCGTCAGCCTCCAGCTTTCAACAAGACAAAAATGAACAGAGAAATTATAGCGAAGAGTGAAGAGCATGAGGTATGGAGTGTAGAAAATAAAAGAGTAAGTGGTAATTGGTAGAGATTAAGTGGAGATTTCAAATTAATTACCATAAATTACTATTAGTCTCAATGAATTACCATTAATTTCAACGAAGCAATCTCACAAGCAGCAGATGGCTTATAGTAGACAGCAAAGTGCCGAACTACGAACAATGAACTACAACTAAGGAGCAAGTATGTATAAAGGCAGAATAACCGGGAAAAGCGTTCTGGAGATAGAGTTTAGGGCATACTATTCAGAAAATTTATCCTTGGGTGACATCTTGGTCGCCGAAGACGTAGAAGATAAAACGAAGTATCTTTTAAGAATAGTTGATATAAAATACGGCGTCGAAGCAAACGACCCCGATTGGCCAAATCGAACAGCCGGCAATATGATGTTGATGGATTCCATGAACCAGCCTTTTAACTTACACGACAAAGAAAGAAGACTGTACAAAATCGGACAATGTGCCCCCTTGGGCTGCATCAAAAATGGGGAATTTCGCAAACCAAAAAATCTTCCCTCGCATTTTTCTGCCGTTTCTGCTCCAAGCACAAAAGATTTTGAGTTTTTAAAAAAGTTTATGGGAGATATAGAAATCGGAAATTTAAGAAGCGGTGAAAGTACTCTCGATTTTGCAGTTGGAATAAAAGGAAGTTTGTTCCCTTATCACGTGGGAATATTTGCCACAACGGGCATGGGCAAAAGCAACCTTATGAAGGTTTTAGCGGGTTCAACACTTATATCCGAAAAATACGGAATGCTTATATTTGATCCCCACGGGGAATATTATGATGGAGGAGGCGATTCTGAAAGAAAGGGTTTAAAGGATGCTCCTCTCGCCAAAGAAAGATTATGCGTTTATAGCACAAGAACACTCTCAGGCCCTTATAACCAGTTAAAGATAAGCGCTCAAGAAATAAGGGTTGAGGACCTCCAACAAATATACAACTTTTCAGGCCCCCAAATAGAAGCCCTGTATTCAATAACCCATCATTATAAAAATAACTGGCTTCTATCTTTAGCAACTGAGGAACCGGAAGAAATATTGGATAGAATAGGTGCCAGCGCATTCCAAGTCGGCACCATATCGGTTTTAAAAAGACGCGCGGAACATATTATAAGACTCCCTTTTGTCCATGGAGACAAAACGGTTTCCATCACAAAAAATGTGATTTCTGATATCAGAAACGGTTATCTCGTTCTTATAGATACTTCGAACATGCGTCAGGATGAAGAACTCTTAACCAGTGCAATCATAGCAAGAGCCGTTTTTAATACAAATAAAGAAGCTTATCAAAAATCAAGCAGCTTTAAGAAAATCCCACCAACTTTAATAGTGTTGGAAGAAGCACAGAGAGTCTTAGGCAAGGGAAGCGAAGGGAATTTGGGCGTATTTGCCCAAATTGCAAGAGAAGGAAGAAAGTTCAAAACCGGACTTTGCGCCATAACCCAACAACCCAAACTTATTGACGAGGAACTTTTATCTCAATTTAACACCTTGTTTATTTTAGGACTCGCCGATGAAAGGGATAGATCTATTCTTAGGAATTCAGCAAAACACGATATTTCTGCCCTCGGCAATGAAATTCAAACTTTAATGGCCGGTGAAGCCTTAATAACGGCTCCTGAAGCTCCCTTTGCTTTGCCGGTAAAAATATTTTTATATGAAGAATGGATTAAGACAGCCACCAGCTGCCAGCCACCAGCTGCCAGCCAAAAGGTTGAAGTAGATGAGGATTTCTTTTAGGTGTTGATGAACATCAATTGGTAATCAAACTGCACTCAGTCATGTACAATAATCAGTAGCTCGATTGCAATGAAAAATGAAGAGTGAAAAAAGAAAAGTGATAATTTGATAGTTCCCTAAAAGGTTTATTCTTTTTAAATTTTTCTATTTAGTTTTTCATTTTTATATATTTACTCTAGCAACCTATACTCGTAATGGAACAAAAATCAAAAATAGACAGGTGAGAATAGTGAAAATAATCCATATATCCGATACTCATCTTGGATATACAGCTTATAACGCGTTAGACAAAGATTTGGGAATAAAACAGAGGGAAGTTGATACCCATAAAGCCTTTGAACAAGCCATCGATAAAATAATTGAGATTGACCCGGATATCGTCCTTCACTGCGGAGACCTTTTTGATAACGTTCGCCCAAGCAATCGAACTTTAACATTTGCTTTAGAACAACTGCTTCGCCTAAAATCCGCAAACATACCCGTGGTAATAATTGCCGGCAACCATTCGATGCCGAGAACACGAGATGTCGGAAGCATTTTTAGGATATTTGAACTTTTCCCTAACCTCTATCCCATCTTTAAAGGAAAACACGAAACCCTCGCCTTCAAAAATCCCCGTAGCGGGCAGATGGACTTAATGGTTCATGCTATACCGCACTGTCTCACAAAAGATGATTTCGAAGAAAATTTAAAAAAACTCAAGCCGGACCCCGAAGTTAAATACAATATATTAATGTTGCACTCTGCCGCAAAGGGAATCAAGGAATTTTCAATGGGCGAGTTCAATGAGCAAGTGATAGAAACAAGTTACCTTAAACCGGAATTTAATTATATTGCTATGGGTCATTATCACAAATATACTCAACTCTCCGAAAATACCTATTATTCAGGCTCAACCGAGAGATTTTCCTTTAACGACATTGGCCAAGAAAAGGGTTTTTTGGAAATTGACTTAAAAACAAATGATATCACCTTCCACCCTCTTAAAATCAGAGAAATGATTGAAATTCCCTCAATAGATGCTTTCGGCAAAGATGCTGAATTTTTAATGGAAAAAATCGAAGAAGCAATCGGGAAAAACGAGATAGATGAAAAAATTGTAAGACTTACAATAAACGGCCTCTCAAACTCAACCTACAATACTCTCAATTTTAAACAAATTAAGAAATTAACTTCCCCCGCCCTCCACTTTGACATCAAATACATCAGGGATAGCGAAGAGAATTCCGTTCAAATATCGACCGATTCAATTGGCAACTTATCCGCAGAATTTGAAAAATATCTCGCAAAATCCGTAGTTGAGGAGCTGGATAAAAAAACGATTCTCAAAATGGGTAAAGAATATTTACAGAAAGCAATGAGCAAAAATGAAACTAATTAACCTTCAACTTAAAAATTTTAGAAAATATGAGCATGCAAACATAGACTTTCCTGAGGGGTTAACGGGCATAATTGGAGTAAACGGCGCCGGAAAATCTTCTCTCATGGAAGCTATGGCCTGGATTCTTTATGGAAATGCAGCTGCAAGAACATCAAAGGAACAAATAAAAAGGCAGAACACATTCGCAAACGAAATCTGCCAAGCAATCCTTGAGTTTGAAGTTTCAAATGACCACTACCAGGTCGTAAGAGAAATGAGGGGAACAAATTTCTCATCGGATGCATCTGTGTTTGTAAATAAAAAGATGGCAGCAAGAGGTGTCAAAGCAACGTCGGAATACGTAACCAAAGCCCTTGGGATGGACAGGGAGGCTTTCTTCACAAGTTTTTTTGCCAAGCAAAAAGAGTTAAACACCCTTTCGGATTTACAGCCAGCCGAGCGAAAAAACCTAATTATAAAAATGCTTGGCATCGATGATATCGACAAAGCAATTGAACTTTTAAAGTTGGACATAAGGGATCTAACCACCCGAACAGAAACACTTAGAGAAAACATTTTAGATGAAAATTCCCTTCAAGTTGAGTTGGAAAATAAACTCAAGGAAAAAACAGACTTGGAAAAAGAAACGGCGGTCAAAACAGAAAAAAGAGATGAGCTCAAAACCAAATGTAAAAATTTAGGGGAAAGTTTTAAAAAAGAACAGGATAAAAAGGAAAGACACGTGCATCTTTTACAAAAATATTCTTTAAAACAAAACGAGCTGAAAAACATCCGGGAGAATCTCGCTAAATATGATAGCGAAATGAAAAAACTTCATGATAAGAAAGATGAACTTAAAAAATTTGAAACTTCTACCTGTGAATACAAAAAGGTAAAAGAATCTCTCGAACAAATGATAAAACTTAAAAGCGAACAAAAACTCTTAAATGAGCTTGCTGACCGTAAAAATAATCTGCTGAGCGAAACCGATGTTCTCAAAAAAAAGATAGAAATACTCGGAAACATCCCGGAAAGATTGGGAAATAACTTAAATTTAACCAATAAAATTAAACTATCGTTGGAAAAAGAGGTGAAGATTTTCGAAGAAATAGTGGAAAAACTTCATAAATCAAAGACTTCATTTTCTTATCTTGAAAACGAAACAAAAAAATTAAAAAAACAGAAAGAAAATATGGACAAACTTGGCCCAAATAGCAAATGTCCAACTTGTCTCCGTCCTCTTTCTAAAGATTATTCTTCAATTAGGGAGAATTTTTCAGAAAAAGTTACCTCCTTAGAAAAAGAATTAAAAGAATTCATAAAAAAGATAGAAATACTTGAACGGGACCGAAAAGATAAATCTTTAAAAATCGAGGAACTCAAAAAAAAGAAAGAAAGTCTTGAAAATAAAAGAGTGGAGCTGGAGCTGGAAAGAAAAGAGGCCTCACATCTTAAACAAAAAAAGGAACAAGCAAACAACGAGATAAATGAAATTGAAAAACGGCTTAAAAAAATGAATAGCCTTATTTACGACGAAAAAAGACATTTAACACTCAAGGAGAGCTTAAAAGACCTTGAAAAAAAGAGGGATACAGCCATCCGGCTCAAAACAAATGTAAACAGATTGCCGGGAATAGAGATGGAAATAACTAACCTTAAATCAAAAGACAATATTTTAAAACAAGAGGCTGATAAAATAACCGAAGACGGCAAAAAACTTGCATTTTTCGAGAAGATTTACCAAAAAATTCAGGCAGATTTCGAGTTAACCCGAGGAAAATACCACGAGATTGAAATTGGGCTAAAAGAAACAGAAAATAAATATCGGATTGGCGATATGGAAATGGAAAGAGTAAAAAAGAATATCAAGGAAAATAAGGGCAGACACAAAGAGATTAAAGAATTAACTAAAAAGAAAGTTTATTTAGAAAAATTAAAAATGATCTTTTCGAGCTTTAGAAAACATCTGATTGGGAGAATACGTCCCGCCATTTCGCTAAAGACAAGCGATTTATTTCAGGAACTTACCGACGGAAAGTACGCAAAAGTAGAATTAGACGAAAACTACGAACTTCAAGTATATGATAACGGTGAAAAATTCCCGATAGAAAGATATTCGGGTGGCGAGAAAGACTTAGCTAATCTTTGTTTAAGACTCGCAATTTCTCAGCTTATGACGGGAGGGAACGAACAAGGTTCCGGCTTTATCGTGCTTGATGAAATCTTTGGAAGCCAAGATAACTCGCGCCAGATAAACATAATGAAATCTCTATCTAAACTGGCAAATCAATTTAGGCAGATATTTTTAATAACCCACGTTGAAAACATAAAAGACTCTCTGGAACACGTCATAAATGTCTGGGAAGATGAAAATGGGATAAGCCAAGCCCAATTGGAATAAAGATAAGAAACGCATTCCCCATATAAATAAAAATAACGCCTAATTAAACTATTTTATAAAGATTACCCTTTGCCTTTTTTTGTCGGAGCCGGTGGCTGATAAGGTAACGGAATATATTCAACCGAAGGTCTTTTCTGCACCGCCTGAGGATACAAATCCATAAGCCGATAAATCTCCTTAGGTAACTCATTTTTTACAGATAAACCCAACTCTTTTGCTTCTTCCATCGTTATCGGATAATCGTGTGTCCAACGTCCTTCGCTGAGAACTTTCGCAAGCTTTTTTGCTTCTCTATCGGACATTTTACCTTTTAAAAGTAAATAGACTTTTTCTCTCACTTGTTTAATTGCTTTAACTGCTATATCCCCCATAATTAAGATACTGTCATCTCTGTTGGGGTTGCGCTTTTTTAGAGCAGCCAAAACAGAGTTGGCGGGGTAACTTCCTTTCATGGGATCACCTATCTGAGGATCAACCGGTCCAAGCACGGCGTCATCGTCCATTACAATTTCATCAGCCGCAAGAGCTATCAATGTCCCGCCGCTCATTGCGTAATGAGGAACAAATGCCGTTACCTTACCTTTATGCCTTTTTAAAGCACTGGCAATCTGCTCCGCGGCGAGCACCAGCCCTCCCGGAGTATGAAGAACAATATCTATAGGCATGCCTTTGGGAGTAAACCTTACGGCCCTCAAAATACGTTCCGAATCTTCGATATCTATATACCTTGCAAAAGGAAACCCCAAAAAGCTTAAGGACTCTTGACGATGAATCATCGTTATCAACCTTGATTTCCCATCCTGCTCAATTAACCTGATAAGCTTAAGCCTCTTTGCCTCAAGCATCTTTCTTTTAATTACAGGAATATATATTGAAACTATAATTATTATCCAAAAAAGATCGATGATTGACATCTTACCCCCCTTCCTTACTACCCTTTCCTTGAAACCCCTTAAGCTTCTCAGCAAATTCCCTTAACCTCTTATCGACAACATAATTTACCGTTCCTTCCGGGTAGCTTCCGTCCGGCTTCCTTTTCCCCGCCGGCACCCCCGCAAGAAGTTCCATCCCTTCTTCGATTGTCTCAACAGCATAAACGTGAAACTTTCCCTTTTTTACAGCCTCCACCACATCATCCCTAAGCATCAAATGTTTCACATTTGAGCGAGGAATTACCACCCCTTGGTCGCTCGTAAGCCCCTTTAGTTTACAGATATCAAAAAAACCTTCTATTTTCTTGTTTACACCACCAATTGCTTGTATTTTTCCAAGTTGATTAACGGAACCCGTCACCGCCAAATTCTGCTTGATGGGAATATTTGAGAGAGCGGAAAGAATAGCGTATAACTCGGCACTTGAGGCACTATCCCCTTCAACCCCCTCATAGAGCTGTTCAAAGCCTAAACTTATTGAGACCGAGAGCGGCTTATCGAGCGCATAATTTCCTCTCAAATATCCATCCAATATCATCACGCCCTTGCTATGAACAGGACCACTCATTTCAACTTCCCTTTCGATGTCAACGACTTCGCCTTTCCCCATAGAAACACGAGCAGTAATTTTCGACGGCTTTCCAAAAAAATAATCCCCCAAAAATACAATAGAAAGCCCGTTTACCTGTCCGACAACACTGCCTTCGGTATCCATTAAAATGGTACCGTCCTCAATAAGCTCCTGAATTTTATCCTCAATCATGTTGGAACGATAAGTTTTTTTATCTATAGCTCTCTGAACGTCTTTAGCGGTTACATATTTATTTCCGTTCTTTTCGGCCCAAAAACTTGCTTCATTTACAAGGTCAGCAACCTCCATAAATCTGGTCGAGAGTTTATTTTGATGCCCCGCAAGCCATGAGCCGTACTCCACAACCCGAGCAACCGCTGAACTATCAAAATGCTTTAACCCTTCTTTATGACAAATTGCGCTAATAAATTCAGCATACTTCTTAATGTAATCATTAGACCTGTCCATCTCTATGTCAAAATCCGATTTAACCTTGAATAATTTCCTGAAATCTTCATCCAAATGATAAAGAAGGTAATAGATATACGGACTCCCAATCATTACAACTTTAATGTCAAGGGGGATTGGTTCGGGTTTTAATGTACTCGCCGGAAAAACCCTGAACTGCTCGCCAATATTCTCAATGGTCGCTTTTTGACTCCGAAGAATTCTTTTTAAAGCATCCCAAACCATAAAGTTCCTTAGAACATCAAGTGCTCTAACCACCAAGTAACCCCCATTTGCATGGTGAATAGCCCCTGGTTTTATCATGGTGAAATCCGTAAGCATGGCACCGCCAAATTGCGCTTGATACTCAATCATCCCAAACAAATTATTGTAGGTGGAGTTGGTTTCAATTACGACAGGTGCTCCACTAATTTTAGAGCTATCAACCAGGACATTAACCATATATCTTTCGAAGGAAGATTTGGCTGTAACCTCAAAACCGGGCAACGGGATAAGCGGTTTCTTTTCTTTGCTAAAATCCTCATGGTTGTCCACTATGTCTCGCTGAACGTTTCCCAAATAATTTACCAGTTTCTCATTATCTTTATATTTCTCTTTTAAATCCCCGATTAAATGACCGATTGCGAAAAGAACAATGTCTTTGTCCAGCCGATAAATTAAATCTTTGGTCTCTTTTTCCATAGCGCGGAGCCTCTTTAAAAAACGTCCTATATCCTCTTTAAGCTGCTCGCTCCCCTCTTGCAACATCTTTTTTCTTTCCGGAGATAGTTTTTTATACTCTTCAGACGCAAGAGGTTTCCCGTCATAAAGGGGCATTGTCGCAACACCCCCCGGGGTAAACTTAACGGTAAAGCCAATTTCTTGAGCACGTTCTTGCAATTCTTTAAGCATGGCATCTCTTCGAGATTGAAGTTTTTCCACAATCTCGTTTTTGCGTTTCTCGTAGATTTCACTTTCAAAGGCATTTGGTATTGTTTCTTTGCAATCCTTAATGAGTTCGTTCATGTCTTTGGAAAATTCCTGTCCTTTACCCGGAGGTAACTCGATTGCAATTGGAAGGCGAGGCGTATCAAAATTATAAACGTAACACCAATCCGGCGGAACTTTCCCTCTTTCAGCAGCACGTTTAACATATGTTCTAATCGCAGAATCCTTACCTGTACCGGGTATCCCCGATACGTAAAGATTAAATCCTTTTGTCTTTATGTCGAGACCAAATTCCAGAGCATCGACAGCGCGTTCTTGGCCAATGGTTCCATCTAAAGGAGGTAATTCTTCTGTGGTTTTAAAATCAAGGTCGCTAATATGACAAACTTTTTTCAAATCTTTATAGGAAAGCCCCGAATCATTCATCATAAAAACCTCCAAAATAAAATGGTTTTATGATATTTAAATTCTATTTTCATCTTCAATCACCTTCAATTTGCAATCGAGAGATAGCTATCTTATCGTGCAGCCCCAAAGGCAAGCCAGTGGTCATCTGCAGGGTTAGGCAGAAAAAACAATTTGTGATTCATATATTGACATTTTTGGTCGATAAATATTAAGAGTCTTAAAAAAACTGTCCAAATTTATTAGAATGAGAGAGGCCAAGAGAACATAATGAAATTCTTAAAACCATTTTCTTTGGTTCTTATAACGATTCTCTTTATTCCCACGCTCATCTTTCTTATTTTTACAGCATCAATTAAAACTACCCTCTTAAATCATAAGTTCGTGGAGAAAGAGCTCGAAAAACTGAACGTTTACTCCATTTTAAAGAATTCAATTGTTGGAGAAAATGGGGATGCAACGAGCGAGGATAAAATAATAGAAGAAATAGTCCGTGCCTCAATTTCAGAAGAATGGTTGAAAAGCCAAACGGATTTGGTTTTATCAAACTTTTATGATTACATCAATGGAAAAATCGAAGACCCCGATTTAAAGATATCTTTTTCTGAAATTAAGCCCGAAATAAAAAATAACCTGCTGAACGAGATGGATAACCTTGTCCCTCCGGAAATAAAAGACAATCCTCAAGAAGTCGAGGCATTTAAATCGAACTTTGAAACCCAAATTATCAAAGATATAGACACAAAATTGCCCGATGAAATTGATTTGATCGTAGATGATCAAAATAATATCCAGGCACTTAATACGCTTAAAAACTATGTCCATACCTTTAATCTATCTTTTTACGGACTCATCGTCTTCAAGGCTTTTTTATTGATAATGATGGTGCTGATACTTCGCAAAATAAAAGCTATATTTAGACTCTTGGGAGGAAATTATTTGGTAACGGGAATCATTCTATTTTTAGCGAATACCTTCACAAAATTTTCTTTTGTCTCCGGGATTCAAAAAGCTGAATTGCCCTCCACGATTGAAAAAGAAGTCGTCTTGGAACTTTTCTCGGACATACTCGCTCCCGTCAATATATACAACATCATCATAGTGGTAATTGGAATTTTGTTGCTCGCCTTATCCTTTATAAAATTTTCAGCTAAAAAAGAACAAACCAAACCAGCTCCTGTGTAAACATCAACTAAACAAATTTCACACTAAATTTTCTGCAAACGGCCAGACGTCAGCCTTTTAATTCAGCCCTCAAAACCAGCCTTTTAAAACAGCCTTTAGCCAGCTGCCAGGAAAAGCAAAAATAAAAGCTTTTTATTGATTTGGGTTTTAAAATCCGGGTGGGTCGGACAAAACGAAACTTGAGGCTACCCCGATGAAGCACGTGGCGGGCTGGAGCGAGTAAAGTCGCGGATACAGCCGAGTGTGGAGCATGTTCGACCCACAAAAAAAATTCTTAGGCGAACAAGAAAACGAACAAATTAAAATCTCATAAAAAATACTTTGCTTTAAATCGTTAGACCAATACCTGGCGCACACACCCGTGTCTACCAGCAGGTATGCCAGGTAAACCGGTGATTTAGAACACTATCGTTCGTGCCCAAGCGGGTACGCAAGCTTATTCTCAACCACACTCGGAGCCCTGCTCGATCTTCGTCGATTCTCCCTTTGCCCCTTCTTCTGCTCCTTCCTTTTCGCTTTGGCAGCCGAAAACACCAATCATCAGAAATATGGCCAAAAAAATTACGTAAAACTTTTTCATTTTTTCCCTCACCTTAAATTATTTATCAAATCAGAGATAAGTTCCCTGGACATACTTTCAGAAAGCGTTCCCGGGATCATATACACCATGAGCTTGCCCTGCGACCAGAAATACTGCTTTACCCCACCAGGAAACGTAATATATATCTTAACTCCCTTAATATTAACTGACCCTAACTTCTCAAACCCCTCACCGAATTTCTTCATCGCCTCAATCATCTTTAAGGTTTCTTTGTTAACAACTTTCGACTCAGAATATTTGGTAATCCAAATGCTTAAACCACCATCGTAATACCCAATGACCATATCATCCACATCCTTAATCTCACCCTGATGAGAGCGAACGGTGGTAGCCATGGATTCATCCTTTCCGGCAACTCTGTGAAGCATTAGCCCATCGACTTCACTAGGTAAAAAAGACTGCAACCCCTTGGGAACAAACAATGAGAATATCCAAAAAACAACTGCAAGAAAAACTATGATTGAAAAAAGCAAGGTGATTTTTTTTATATCATCCTTCATTTTTTACCCCTTTAAGCTACAATCTTTACTATATAATAAACCGCATAAATCCCAATGAGTAAAAAAGCCTCTTTTCTTTCTAATCTCATTTTTCTTTTAAATAAAACCAAAACAACGAGGGAAAAGACGAATAAAGCAGGGATATCGAATCTTAACAAATCTTTATTTACGTTAAACCCCGATATGGCGGAACCGATACCGAGCGCAAAAAGAGCATCGTATATATTGCTCCCAATCAAATTGCCAACGGCCAGGGATCCCGCTCCTTTCTTTACAGCAGAGAGCGAGGTAGCCAGCTCCGGTAAACTCGTTCCCACCCCCACTATCAAGATGCCAACCAAAGATTGCGTGATTCCCCACCTCTGGCTAATCAAAAGAGCGTTTCCCACCGTCAGATTGGAAGAGTAAATAAGTAAGGCAAAACCCACAATCAACAAGAAGAAATCGAGCCAAAAAATACTTTTTTTTGGAGCCCTTTGGATTTTCTCGTGCACTTTCTCTTCTCTGTACAAAAACAAAAAATAAACTAAATAAATTAAAATTAATACAATTCCCTCTGTTCTTGAGATATGACCATCCAATCCAACCAAAAATATCAAGGCAACTGAACCAAGCAATGCCAAGCCATCTCTTTTCAACTGTCTCTTTGTCATGATTAAGATACCGGACAGGCCAGCTATTCCCAGTGCCAAACCAATTTGACCAAAACAGGTGCCGATGGTTTCTCCAACGATAAGTCCGGAGGTCTCGACCCCTCCCAAGCGATGAATTGCTCCCGTTATATGAACAACTACTTCGGGAAGATCAGTGCCCAATGCTAAGACAGTTAACCCGATAAACATTTGAGAGATTTTGTAATGTTCCACAATGCTCAAGGCACCCGTAATTACAAGCTTTGAACCGAACCATAGACCAGCCAGTCCCAAGATTAAAAGCATTAACTCAAGCATTCTTTACCTCTTTTTTTAATTCATGCTCTATCTCAATTTTTATAAAATATCGGGAAAAATAAATTACTGTTTCTATCTAAACCTTCATCCTTTTAAACAAATACCCTCCCAAAAATATCATAAAGGTCGCGAATCCAATCAAGGCAAAAAAGCATACAGGAGGGCTTATTTGAGAAGTCCCCAACAGACCGGCTCTTATCCCCTCGACACCATACGTAAGAGGATCGAGATAGGTAAGATACCTTAAAAATGGAGGGAGGGTGCTTATTGGAAACACCGCACCGGAAAGTCCAAAAACCGGAAAGATTACAAAGTTCATGACGAGCTGAAAACCGTGCATATCTTCCATCGGCGAGGCAAAGGCGATTCCTAAGGCAGTAAAAGAGAGACCTATTAGTACCATAAATAAAACGGCAATCAAAAACCCCGCCACATTAGGAACACCCCCGCCCAGAAAAAGAGACAAAACCAAAATTATGAGCCCTTGAATGAGGGCGGTCGTGGCCCCTCCCAGGGTTTGACCCAACATTATCTCCACCCTTGAAACGGGTGCCACCAGAGTTTCCTTCAAAAATCCAAACTGCTTATCCCAAATTATCTGTATTCCAGAAAAGACTGAAGTAAACAAGACACTCATGGCCACAATGCCCGGAATAATAAATCTGATATAATCATGCTCCATTCCGGGAATATTAATAACGGAGTTTAGACCAAATCCAAGGATCAGCAGAAAAAAAAGGGGCATACCCAAGCTTCCAACGATCCTGCTTTTTGAGCGTAGATAACGCTTTACATTTCTCAACCAAATGGTATATATTACACCCATTTTTTATCTTCTCCTCCTCGCCTTATGCATCATTCGCATATGCTCTACAGAACCCGCCTCTTCTTCCCTTATGGTTCTACCCGTAAAATGTAAGAAAACATCTTCAAGGGTCGGTTTGTGAACATTGATGGACTTTATCTCAATGTTATTCTGACACGAAAGATCGGCAATTCCTGCAATATGTTTCTCCGCATCCATCACGTTGAATGTAACAAATCCATCGTGTTGGTTGGAGGACTTAAACCACGAAAACTCCTGTACAAGAGGGCACAATGACTCAGCATCCGGAGTTTCCACAGTTATTAAGTCACCGCCTATACCGTCTTTTAAATTTTTCGGGGTATCGAGCGCAATAATTTTACCTTTATCGATAATCGCCACCCTATCACAAAGCTTATCCGCTTCCTCCATATAGTGTGTCGTAATCATCACCGTAATTTTCTTCTCCTTATTTAGCTTTTGGATATATTCCCAAATATGATTTCTTGTTTGAGGATCCAATCCGAGAGTCGGTTCATCTAAAAATAATACTTTTGGCTCGTGAAGTAGGCCACGTGCAATTTCCAGACGTCTTCTCATTCCACCGGAAAATTTCTTAACGAGGTCATTTTTTCTTTCATCTAACTCCACTAATTTCAAAAGTTCTTTAATTCTTTTTTCTCGTATATCCTTTTTAATATGATAAAGACGCCCGTGAAAATCCATGTTTTCATAGGCAGTAAGCTCCTCGTCTAAACTGGGATCTTGAAAAATAATCCCAATAGATTTTCTGACATCGTCCTTTTGGGTTTTTATGTTAAAACCATTGACATGGGCTTCCCCTAAAGTCGGTCCGAGAAGGGTTGCCAGCATCGATATGGTGGTGGTTTTTCCGGCCCCATTCGGCCCTAAAAAACCAAATACCTCCCCTTCTTTAACCGTAAAACTGACATTGTCTACCGCTGTAAAACCATTAAATTTTTTTGTTAAACTTTCAAGGATTATAATTTTCATTATCCTTTCGCACCTTCTTTAACTTTTTATTTGCCCATACATCAGCAAGAACAGTGAAAACTAAAAAACCGAGCATTAACTAATACCACTACCCGGAAATCAACCCTACAATATATAGGGTGAGAGGTAAACCCACAAACAATAAAAGTGCCTCACCCAAAACAAGAAATCTCTTTACCGCAATTTTCTGCTCAACTGTACCCTTATTGCATCGCCTAATCAACCAAAAGCCACGTCGAGCACCATCATCACCACAAATCCAATCATTGCCCCTATGGTCGCTAAATCTGTATTTCCGCCACGTTGAGATTCGGGAACCAACTCTTCAACAACGACAAAAATCATTGCGCCCGCGGCAAAACTCAGGGCGTACGGCAAGATGGGCCGAGCCAGAAAAACGGCTCCCGCGCCAATTACAGCGGCAATGGGTTCAACTACTGCAGACAATTGACCATACCAGAAGCTTTTCAAACGGGACATTCCCTCGCGCCGAAGAGGCACGGAGACCGCAGCTCCTTCCGGAAAATTTTGAATCCCTATGCCAATGGCCAAGGCAACGGCCCCTCCTAAAGTTGCAGAAGGAAAATCCGCGGCAACGGCACCAAAAGCAACGCCAACTGCAAGCCCTTCGGGAAAATTGTGTAAAGTTATGGCGAGGATGAGCAAAACGCTGCGACGCCAAGTCGTTTTTATTCCTTCGGCTTCCTCCATGGGAAAGTTGAGATGAAGATGCGGAAGCGTTTTATCGATTCCCCATAAGAAAAGGCTCCCTGTAAGAAAACCCGCCGCAGCCGGAAACCAAGCAGGAATATTTTTCCCCTTCGACATCTCGATGGCCGGGGCAAGTAACGACCAGAAACTCGCGGCAATCATGACCCCGCCGGCGAACCCGAGCATCCCGTCAAGTACCCTTCTGCTTATATCCTTCGCCGTAAAGACAACGGCCGCGCCAAGGGCGGTTACCGCCCACGTAAAATAGGTCGCCATGAGAGCTTGTATAATAGGATGAAGGTCTCTAAAGAAATCCATCATGCTTCCGCCTTTGGCTTTGCAAAAACTTCAAAAAACTACTGCTTCTTTAGAAAACAGCGGTTTTAGCTGCCAGATGTCGAACGAACCACTCGGCTGCAAGCCGTGCGACTTCTTCAAGCGTTCCCGTCTCCTCAAAGAGATGAGTAGCACCGGGAACGATTATAAGCTCCCTTTCACCAACAAGTTCATCATAAGCTTGTTGGTTGAGCCCAATTACAGATTCATCAAATCCCCCGACGATAAGGAGGGTTGGAGCTTTTACCTTTGAAAGATGAGGCATCGCTAAATCGGGACGCCCGCCGCGAGAAACAACGGCAAAGATCGAGGAGGAACCCATTGCCGTAGCTTGTAAAGCGGCAGCAGCTCCCGTGCTTGCCCCAAAATAACCAATTCTCAAACCTTCACTTTGAGGTTGATTTTTTAGCCAGTTGGTGGCCAATATGAGCCGCTCCGTAAGAAGGTCGATGTCAAAACGGGTTGAATAAACCATATCCTCCTCTTCGGTAAGAAGATCGAAAAGAAGGGTCCCTATACCGGCTTTTCGCAAAATCCCTGCCACAAAATTATTTCTTGGGCTCAACCGACTACTTCCGCTCCCATGAGCAAAGAGCACGATTCCCTTGGTCCCCTCAGGCAAACCCAACATTCCCTCAAGGGAAACTGAATCTATGGGTATCTCCACCAACTCTTCATAATCTCCAGAAGCTCTTTTTTTCACCATCGTGATCCCCCCCCAACTAAGAAACGTGCCTTTAACTTAAGAATAAATCTTTACTGAACCAACTTCAATAATTTTTAGATGTTCGGAAGAATTTAAACCATAGAAGCATCTTCCATTTGGTTCATTTACTAAAAGTTACACTGTTATCATAAGATACGAGATTGCTTCGCCCCGATGAAACATCGGGACTCGCAATGACCAAGAGAGATGAGTGAGAGTTAACTTTTGCTCGTGCGGACCTCGTTTGAGAAGATGTGAGCTTGTCTTATCGGCTCGAGAATTCGGTATTTGCCGATTGTTTTAAGCGTTAAATCAACCGCTTTTTCAAGACCAATTTTATGACCAACGGAGACATAAATGGGCTTAACTTTTTCTCTTGTCCTCAATACTTTTCCAATCTCTTTACCATCTTTTAAGATTGAAGCCGTTGCGCCTTTTGTTTTCGCCAGCTCAAACACCTCGCCAACAAGGTTTTTCTTGGCCACCCCGATGCTGGATTTATTCAAAAGCACACCCAAATGACTGGCTATGCCTAATCCCCTTGGGTGAGATATCCCATGCCCATCGAAAAAGATAATATCGGGTTCACGCTCAATCTTCTTGAAAGCTTCCAAAAGGACCGGTCCCTCACGAAACGCTAAAAGACCTGGGATATAAGGAAATTCGGCCTCCCCCTTTACCCAAGCTTTTTCTGCTACTTCTAAATCGGGAAAAGTAAGAATAACCACGACACCATAGAGCATATTTTCCTTCTTTGAGTAAGAGACATCAGCCCCGGCAACCAACTTTACATCCTCTATATTAAAATCCGAATCAAAGATGAGATTTTTCTTTAATTTGAGCTGAAGCTCTACCGCTTCTTTTGGAGTTAAATTGAAGGAATGAGCGTAGATTGGTTTCATAAAATCTCCGTTTTTAGCTAAGGCACCAAAACCTCAAGGGCGCGTGGCGCAATCGAAAACTTCATCGGAGTTTTGCCGATTATCTCTCCGTCGGCCTGCACCAGTGCGGGCCCATCGGACACGATCTTAATTTTCTTAGCCCGATAATAACTTACATCGGAAAACCTTAAATGACCGCCCGTTATGACCCCCTGAACATATTTAACGAAACTTGCCGCGGTTTTCCCTGTAAAAACACAGACATCGAGCAATCCGTCGTCGATCTTTGCCTCCCTGGTCACGCTGAAGCTGCCCGCGTAATATTTAGCGTTCCCCACTACAACGAAGTATCCCTCCGTGGGCTCATCATCTAACCTAATTCTAAGGAGAGATGGCTTGTAGGTTAGAAGCGTCTTGAATCCTGTCAAGGGATAGGCCACATCTTTAAGCAATCGTTTTATTTCCGGCTTAACTTCGTGAACTACTTGAGCATCAAAACCGACCCCCGCCATAAGAACAAAATATTTGTCATTTGCCTTGCCCAAGTCGATTCGCTTGTTTTTTCCGTCGATAATAATATCGCAAGCTTTAAAAGGATTGTGAGTAGGAATACCCACTTCATGAGCAAAAACATCCGCCGTTCCGGCAGGAATCAAACCAAATTTGATATTTTTTTTCGCTAACCCGTTTATAACTTCGGATACCGTTCCATCCCCACCGGCAGCTATCACCGTCTTAATCCCCTCTTCTACCGCTCTTTCGGCAAGTCGCGTGGCTTGCCCTTCATGCTCGGTTACGTAAACAGTTAAATCAAAGCCGGCGATTTCGAGTCTGTTTTTAATCTTGGACAAATTTTTCTCTATCCTGCCCTGTCCCGCAATAGGATTTACAATTAAAGCCGCCTTCATGGCTCTCCTTTCTTAAAATTCCTTATGACTATTTTACCCCATGTTTATTTTTGCTTATGAGAAAAAGCTTTTACAAAAAATCANNCTTCCGCTTTTCAGATAATTCAGGAGAATTGGTCTTTGGCGCTTTTGTTATTTGTGCTTGCCGCTTTCACTGATTATCTGGACGGGACACTCGCCAAACTGTTTGATCAAGAATCGAAGCTCGGCGAGAAGATCTTGGAACCCTTAAGTGATGCCACGATGATCATTGCCCCGCTCGCTGCCCTAAATTATCTTTTTCGCTTTCTTAACTGGCGGCTCGCCATCCCTTTAACGATTTTAATGCTCGCTATTTATACAACCACCAAAATTTGGAAGAAGCTAAATCTGGAAGATATTTTAATGCCACTTTTTTCCATAGCTTACGGAATTGCCACCGTCTCCATCTCATTTACCCTCGCAAATCACATCTCCTTTGCAACCAAATGGTTTGTAATCCTCTTTTTTTCGGTGGCGGCCTGGCTGAAAAGGGAAAGGATTCGCGAGCTTCTTTTCCCCGCAAGCGTTCAGCAAGCTCCGAAAGAAAGCAAAAGATAAAGGATCACCTGCTCATCAGATATCCGCAACGATCTTTACCCGCCCTTATCTTTATTACACATTATCGAGAATTAATAGCTAAATCTTTTTGCTGAGCAACATCGGAGTTTTAAATTATGAAAGGAGGAAAATTGACCTCTTTAAGCTTTGCGCGTTTTTAATTTAAATTTCATTGTAAGAATTCTATCTGAGGAAAAAATTCTTCCGGCTATATAAACAAATATGGAAAAAAATACTACCTCATAAAGAATCCCGTAAAAGACAGCCGCATAATTTCCAAGAAACAAATTTGGCGCCGCAAGAAATGGATGGGTAAAGGGTATCGCAAAAACAACATACCTGACCAAAGGAGACAGACTGCCAATATCAAGAAACATGGTCAAAAAATAGGGTACCATTATCATAATCATAAGAGGAGTTATTAAAACCTGAATGCTTTTTACATCTTCGGCAAAAGCGCCAATAATAACCGCGATTGCAAGAGCGCAAAGTATTCCAAAAAAAAGAGAGAGACCCAGTATCGTATAGCCCGCTGGAGTTAAAACCAGCCCCAAATCTTTCATTACCTCGCTCACCAAAGCGCTTGCAGAACCACCCATTGCCCCACCTGTAATTTCATTCATATAATATCTGAAGCCGAACATATAAAATATGGCCGCGAGGAGGGCTATCAAACCGGCCGCAACCATTTTCGCGGTAACAAGTACATTTCTTGATACAGGAGTAGAAAGCAAAGTTTCCAGCGTCTTGTTTTCCTTCTCCGTAGCAATTGCAGTCGCTATCATCTGAGCCGCAATAATTATGACCAAAAACAAAGCTATGGGAATGAAGGTCGTTTGCGAAGTCACAAAACCCATAACCTGTTCAGGACTTGTCTCGGCCATTTTATCGCCGACAATCACGTGCTCTTTCACTTTTATGGGTACTTTTAATTCTTGAGGATCAACACCGGGAGCTTTTGCCAAGATTAGCTGATTGCTTACGAAATCATTGATTGCAGCCAGTGCCACCTTAGCAGCCTCGATATCTCTTGAGCCAAGAAAAGAAAAATTCTTCAATATGGCATAGGTTTCTATGTCTTGAGATTCCGAGACTCCTAACCCGCTTTCAAAACCCTTCGGGATAACCATGACGATCGTTCCGTCTTTTTCTTTCGTTTCGTCAATAACCGAATCAACATCCCCTTTTTCATAAAGGCTAACTTTGAAACCGGACTTAGAAAGCATCTCGATTACTGAGTTTGAGATTGCCGTACTGTCGAAATCGATAACCGATATGTTCTGTTTGGCTTCAGCCTTTTTGGCTTCCGTGCCAATAACCTTTCCAATAAAAACAAAAAGAAGAACCATGATGATAAGCGGCATTAATACCTGAGGTGTTAAAAGCTCTTTTGTTTCTTTTTTGACTAGAACTAAAAATTTTCTCATCCGGCCACCTTCGCAAAGACTTCTTCTAAATTAGCAGATTCGTATTTTTTCTTAAGCTCGTTCGGCGTTCCCGCATCGTAAATTATACCCTCATGAATTATCCCTACCCTATCCGAAAGATACTCTATTTCAAGCATGTTGTGGCTGGAGAGCAAAACGGACATCCCTTTTTTTGCAAATTCTCTTATCGTATTTCTAATTTCAAGGGCATTTATTACATCAAGTCCGCTCGTGGGTTCGTCAAGTATGGCAAGTTTAGGCCTCGTCATAATGGCCCTGGCCAACAAAAGCTTTCGCATCATCCCCTTGCTGTAAGTGCCAATTTTACTCTTTAGTCTTTCGTTCAAACCAGTTATTCCGCGAGCAGTTTCGATGCACTCTTCCTGGTATTTTTTATCTGAAAAGAAAATTTTTGCCATGAAGCTCAAATAATCTTCCCCCGTCATATTCTTGTATGCTCCCGCTTCCTCGGGCAGATAGCTTATAATCTCACGAATTTTCTCGGCTTCCCTTGAGATGTCTAAACCCGCGACACTTACAGTTCCGGAGGTGGGCTTAAGTATGGTAGCAATTATCCGAAGCGCGGTGGTCTTGCCCGCTCCATTGGGCCCAATTAAAGCAAAGATCTCGTTTTCTTTAACTTCAAAACTGACGCCCTTTAGGGCCTCAAGTTTCCCATAGTTTTTGGTTAAATTCTCAACCGCTAAAATCTTTGCTCACCCTCCATATCAAAATCTTATACTACATATTCTACCACTTCATTAATTCACCAACCGATGGCTTTCCCCTTTTGTTTGTCGGTGGTAGTCAAGCCCACAAAGTTCTGTAATTTGTATCCCGGGTACTGGTCTGACGACTTTTAAGATAAAGACCGTTTACCGTGCCTGCCGGCAAGCTGGAGTTTCCTTTAATGCAAGGAAAATATCTTGTTTCCCCCTTAAAGTTAACAAAATGAAGAAGAAGTAAATAGAGACACTATGCCTACCGGCAGACAGATCGGGTAAACCGAGATTTATAATACTAAAAAGACCGGAGTGCTTACTCCAATCTTCGTATTGCTAAAATGGAGCCGGCGATGGGATTCGAACCCGCGACCTGCTGCTTACAAGGCAGCTGCTCTACCACTGAGCTACACCGGCAAAACACATACTAATGAACGGGCTGATGTTTAAGAGAGACTTCAATTTTTCGCTTTACACGTTGCAAAGCATTATCAATTGACTTTACGTGCCTATCCAATTTTTCAGCTATCTCTTGATAAGGTCTTCCTTCAATATATAACTTGACAACTTTAGATTCATAATCACTTAAAATCTCTTTGAAACTTGCATACATCTTATTAAGCTCTTCACAATTAATTAGCAATTCAACCGGATCAGATACCTCGCTGCCCTGTATTGTATCTTCCAAAGTTCGCTCAGATTCATCTTCGTAATAAGCCGGCCTATTAAATGAAATATATGAATTCAAAGGAATATGCTTCTGTCTGGTGGCGGTTTTTATAGCGGTTATCATCTGCCTTGTTATACAAAGCTCCGCAAAAGCTTTAAAAGACGCATTTCTATCATCACAATAATCCCTGATGGCTTTATAAAGTCCAATCATTCCTTCTTGAATAAGATCTTCCTTGTCGGCACCAATTAAAAAATAAGAGCGGGCTTTAACTTTAACAAAAATTTTATACTTATCAAGAATATAATCTTGAGCCTCTTCATTCCCATTCTTAGCAGCTATTACCACATCCGATTCTTTTAAATCCTCAAAAAACAAGGGTTCTTTTCTTTGACTCTGTTTGTTATTGAAAACACTTGATAATTCAGTAACTTCGTTAGATGTTACTGAATTGGTACCCTGAGATGAAACCGGTTCAACGTCTAAATGCAAATCACACCACCTCCAGAAACTTCAAAATGATAGTCTTAAACGCCAACCCATCACCTCTAAAAAAAGAATATATATACTTAACTGGATAAATTATATAAAACACTAAACCATGAGTCAAGAATCACAAGTTAAATGTTTAAGAGATTCTTTTACCTTGTTGCTTAAGCAATCTTCCAAAAAAATCCTTTTAGGACCCGTTTTTATCAATTCGGTGGAATTGGTTTTTGCTTCAACAATATTTTTAACCATCTCTTTTGGTGTTTTACGAAAAACACCCTTGCTAAATACCGCCTTTTGCTGATCATAGTCAGCGGTTACCACAATCACATTTCTATTCTCTTTTGCCTCATAAGCAAGCCTTTCTATCAGAGAATCAGCCGTCTGACTTCCTTTTGTAAAGTAAACATCAACTCCGAGAATATTTTTTTTCTTTTCTAAATTTCCACGACCGCCTGAGCCATCAAATACAACAGCTACATTGCAATCCTCCACCGCTTTATAATCCACCAGGTCTTCTATCAATTTTACCCTGGCTGTTTCCAAATCTTCTTTATATTGCCAGTATTTTGACTCGTGGTTAATGACATTGTAACCGTCTACGATAATAAGTTCTTTCATAAAGCACCTCTTAAGTCAGTAGTTATCTGGTTACATGGCTACTTGGCTTCTACGTCACCATGTTGCTATGTTACTACGTATTCAGGCAGCTACGCTGCCTCCTATCCTCACACATTAAAATAGCTCCGGCGATAGCAACATTTAAGGAATTTACCTTCCCAAACATTGGTATCTTAACTAAAAAATCGCATTTCTCGAGCAAAAGACGGGCAATTCCTTTATCTTCTCCACCAAGAACGATACACGATTTCCCCGTTAAATCCGTTTCAAAATATAATTTTTCGGCCAAGGCATCCGCACCAAATATCCAGAAACCCCTCTCTTTCAATCTTTCAACAGCCCTCACCAAATTGCTTACCTTAATTATGGGAACGTGCTCAACCGCTCCAGCCGACGCCTTAAAAACAGTGGCTGTAACCTGTACTGAACGCCTTTTGGAAATGATTATTCCGCTTACACCACATGCTTCTGCAGAGCGGATTAGGGAACCAAAATTCTGCGGGTCGGTCACCTCATCCAGGACAAGAACAATCGATTCACAAACATTCTTGACATCACTCAAAAAATTTTCAAGTTCCCGATACTTAAAATCTTCAGCATAAGCAACAATACCTTGATGAACATCGATGTGAGAAATGGACTCGATTTTTTCTCGTGGGACTATCCGAATTAATACCCTCTTTGCTTTGGCTAATTTTTTAATCTTTTTTATGCCTTCGGTTTCCTTAATCCCTTGAGCAATCCAAATCTCCTTAACCTTACGTTCTCCTCTTAATAACTCAAAAACCGGATTGCGGCCGCCGATGATATCCACCAAATTATTTCCTCTCAAAAGTTATCTGACATCCTTGGGGTGTGTCTTTCAAAGCAAAACCGATGCTTGCCAGCTTATTTCTAATTAGGTCCGCCTTCACCCAATCCCTTTCTTCCCGGGCCTTTTCCCGCGCACCGGTTAAAGCGCTAAGCGCTGCGTCTTTTTCCCCAAATTCTTGCCCGACGATATTTTTTGCTAAATCCAATAGCTCATCGGGAAGTTCCCCGGCGATTTCTTTTTCCCTCAACTTGATACCCAAAACCCCCGTAAGCTTAACAAGTTTATCCCGTGCCGGTCTTAATAAATCTCTGTTTTTCTTGCTCAAATTCTTCTGGCTTTCCTCCAAAAAAAGGTTTGTTTCTTTAACAAAATCAAAGATAACCCCCAAGGCGGAAGCAGTGTTAAAATCGTCATCCATGGCATCAATAAATTTCTCCTCGACACCCTCGATAATCTCTCTGAATTCCTCAATTTCAGACGCGCTCGTTCCCGCAATTTCTTCCGATTTATAGAGCAAATAATCAATCCTTTGAATCGTGTTTTCAATTCTCTCAAGCGCCACAGCGACTGAATCGAGATTTCCCTTAGAGTAACTTATCGGACTACGATAGTGAGTCGAGAGGAAGAACATTCTAAGAACATTGGGTTCATATTCCTTCAAAATCTCTCTAACCAAAATCACATTTCCGAGCGACTTTGCCATCTTTTCGTCACTTATGTTTACAAAACCGTTATGAAGCCAATATTTCACAAACGGTGCCTTACCTGCAGAAGCCTCCGCCTGAGCAATCTCGTTTTCGTGATGGGGAAATATTAAATCATGACCCCCGCCGTGAATATCGAACCCCATGCCAAGATATTTGGACGACATTACCGAGCACTCTATATGCCAGCCGGGCCGCCCTTTTCCCCAAGGGCTATCCCAACTGGGCTCGCCCGGTTTTGACGATTTCCAAAGAGCAAAATCCATCGGGTAACGCTTTCTTTCGTCGACATCTACCCTCTCTCCGGCCCTCATCTCTTCAAGCGTTCGGCCTGATAACTTCCCGTAATTATCAAACTTCTGAACTTCAAAAAAAACGTCGCCGTCTATCTCATAAGCAAAACCATTTTCAATCAGACACTTAATTGTCTTAATCATATCGTTTATGTGCTCTGTTGCCCTTGGTTCAATTTGAGGAGACTCGTTGCCGATATTCTTCGTATCCTCATGAAATGCCTCGATGTATTTCTCGGCAATTTCTTTGGTGCTTAAACCTTCCTTATTTGCCCGGTTTATTATCTTGTCATCAACATCGGTTAAGTTGCGAACGTAAACAACATCATAGCCCCTGTATTTTAAATAACGATATATGACATCAAAGGCCACGTAGCAACGAGCGTTGCCGATGTGAATGTAGTTATACACAGTTGGCCCGCAGACATACATGGAAACCTTCCCTTTATCGCGGGGAACAAACTCCTCTTTTTTTCTGGTCAACGTGTTATAAACCTTAAGACTCATTTTTTTTCTTCATCTCCTCAACCGAATGTTCGAGTCCGTCGATTCGACGATGTAAAGAATTAAGAGTTTCCGCCACGGGATCAGGGAGGCGTTCGTGGTGAAGGTCCATGGTCGGAATTCGCTTACCTTCCCTCTTTACAACCCTTCCGGGAATACCAACCACGGTGCTATTTAAGGGAACGGGACGAACAACCACCGCTCCACCACCCACAACGGCGTTGTCGCCGATGGTAATTGCTCCGAGAATCGTAGCCCCGACACCAATTACAACATTATTGCCAATTGTCGGATGACGTTTGCCCTTTTCTTTCCCGGTTCCACCCAGAGTTACACCCTGATACAAAGTAACATTGTCACCTATCTCGGTGGTCTCTCCCACAACTATACCCATGCCGTGGTCGATAAAAAAACTTTTTCCGATTTTCGCTCCGGGGTGAATCTCAATACCGGTCAAAAAACGGCTGATGTGTGAAATCAACCTGGCGATAAGTTTTAAATCCTTTTGGAAAAACCTATGGGCAATTCGATGAAATTGAAGAGCGTGAAAACCCGGATAGGTAAGAAGTATTTCCAAAGTGCTTCTTGCCGCCGGATCTCTCTCTTTTGTTGTCCGAATATCTTCCTTAAAAGTATTAAGCAAGCTTCATTGCCTCCTCAACTCTTTTTAAACATTTTTCTTTTCCGAAAACCGAAATCACGTAAAACAACTCCGGGCCGGATAATCTACCGGTAAGAGCCGCGCGAATGGGATGATAAACCGCTTTCCCTTTAATGTTTCCCGCTTTTAATCTACCGGCAACCCCTTTAAGAAGCACCTTCGCCTTCTCAATATCTATCTTATCCTCTTTTGCCAAAGCTTCCTCGAGTGTTTTAAGTACCATCGAAACCTGCTCGCCTTTTAACTCCTCTAAAACATCTTCAGAATACCCAACTTTATCTTCAAAAAAGAGTTTGGCATTATTTGTTATGTCAGAGAGAACAACAAGATTTGTCTGCACCGCCCTTACAACCTTTTCAACCCAAACAACTTCTTCGCCCGAGAGCTCAGATGCAATATATCCCGCCTCTCTGAGATGAGGCAAAACAAGGGGAGTTAATTCTTCAACGGTGAGCTCTCTTATATGCTGACCGTTTATCCACTTAAGTTTACCTATATCAAAGATGGCCGGACTTTTTGAAACTCTCTCAATTGAGAAAACTTTAGAGAGTTCTTCAAGGGTAAAAATTTCTTTCCCGTCTTCAGAAGACCAGCCTAAAAGAGTAAGATAATTGACAATTGCGCTTGGCAAAAAACCTTGTTCTCGATAATCGCTTATCGACGTTGCGCCATGTCTCTTGCTAAGTTTAGCATGGTCAACACCAAGGATCATTGAAAGATGGCCGAATTTCGGAACCGGATAACCCAACGCCTCAAAAAGCAGAATGTGTCTTGCGGTGTTTGCAAGATGGTCCTCGCCCCTTATAACATGAGTCACTTTCATGGTAACGTCATCAACAACAACTGCTAAGTTAAAACTTGCCGTGCCGTCAGAGCGAACTAAAATAAAATCGCCGATGGTATCGCTATTGAACTCAACATCTCCTTTTATTAAATCGTGGACAATAATTTTTCTTTTTGGAATTTTAAAACGTATAGTGAATTTTCGCCCCTCGGTGATAAACCGCTCTTCTTCCCCAGAGGTTAAATTTATACAATGCCCATCATACTTCGACATTACACCTCGCGCGAGCGCTTCTTTTCGTCTCTTCTCAAGTTCGTTTTCAGTACAATAACATCGATAAGCAAGCTTTTTTTTAAGAAGCTCGTCAACAAATTTTTTGTACAAATCTCCGCGCTTGCTTTGATAATAAGGACCATAATTTCCTTCAATCTCCGGGCCTTCATTCCAATCAAGCCCCAACCACTTTAAATCCTCAATGATGGAACGCTCAAACTCAATGGTTGAACGACTGCGGTCTGTATCTTCTATCCTCAATATAAAATCGCCATTCCGGCTTTTAGCAAAAAACCAGTTGAATAAAGCAGTCCTCGCCGTTCCAATATGCAAATGTCCCGTAGGACTCGGAGCAAACCTTACCCGAATATTTTTCAAAAGTACACACTCCTTATGCAGTCATTAGTTATTAGTTAGTAGTCGGGAGTCCTTAGTCGCTATCGCTCCATTGAAAAATGCAAATTGTAAAATGCAAAAGTTAAATTTGTCCTGATTGTTTTCGTTTTCCCTTTCAATTTAAAATTTCCAATTTCCAATCTTCAATTTACAATTCTTCTTAACCCGTTACCCTTTTATTTTTCCTCCAAAAGCACAATCGCCTGAGCGGCTACGCCTTCGCGCCTGCCGGTAAACCCCATCCCTTCGGTGGTCGTTGCCTTTAAATTTACTTGCGATTTATCAACCTTCAAAACGTCGGAAACTTTTTCTCTCATGCTCTCCCGGTAAGAAGACAACCTGGGCTCCTGCAAAATCACCGTAACATCCAAATTAACAAGCTTATATCCTTTCGAAAACATAAGTTCTCTGACGTTTGCCAATAAATCCAGGCTGCAAATCCCCTTATATTTATCAGATGTGTCAGGAAAATGCCTACCTATATCACCTTCGGCAATAGCACCCAAAATTGCATCAATGACAGCATGAATCAAAACATCCGCATCAGAATGACCTTCCAAACCCAGATGGTGGGGAATCTCAATCCCACCTAAAATAAGCGGCCTATCTTCTGCAAACCTATGTGCGTCATACCCAATTCCAACCCTCACTCTATAAATCCCCTTTTTTTCAGAATTTCACCGGCTAACGCCAAATCATCCTGTGTAGTAATTTTTATATTTTCGCATGAGCCCATAATTGCCTTAACTTTGTAACCCATTCTTTCAAGAAGCACAGAGTCATCTGTCCCATAAAAATTATCACTTTTGGCCTTTTCGTAAGCCTTGTGTAAAATGGAGGGTGCAAAAACCTGCGGCGTCTGAGCCATCCAAAGTTTCTCCCTCGACGACGTTCCTTTAATGATGCTATCTTCCACCACTTTAATTGTATCCTTTACCGGGATACCAACCACCACACCATCGAAATCTTTTAAGAACAATACCGCCTCATCAATAATTTTGGAAGTTACAAGCGGCCTCGCGCCATCGTGAATTAACACGGTCTCCGCCAAAGGAGAAATCAGACACAACCCGTTGTATACCGAGTCTTGTCTTTCTTTCCCTCCTTTTACAATCTTTGACACCTTTCGAAAATTGTATTTCCCAACAACCTCATTTCGACAAAACTCCATATCGTCTTGATTGACCACAAGAATTACTTCATCAATAACCAGACACTTCTCAAAAGCAAATAAAGTATGCGCCAGAACCGGTTTCCCCAATAAAGGCAGATATTGTTTGCTCTGCCCCAGCTTCATTCGACTACTTCTTCCTGCCGCAACGATAATGGCTACATTCATTCTCCTTTTACCGTGTTTCCTTTCTCGCTTTTTAAATTGGTAAAAATCATCCTCCCCGCCGAGGTCTGCAAAACGCTGGTTACATAAACCCTAACTTCTTTCCCGACGCAAGCCCTTCCTCCTTCAACAACCACCATGGTCCCGTCCTCCAAATAACCAACACCCTGGCTTACCTCTTTGCCCTCTTTAACTATCAAAACATTCATCTCTTCGCCGGGAAGAACCACGGGTTTCAACGCATTAGCAAGCTCGTTTATGTTTAAAACCCTCACGCTCTGTAACTCAGCAACTTTATTTAAATTAAAATCATTTGTAAGTATGGGCAATTTTAAATCCTTAGCCATTTGAACCAATTTTGTATCTACATCAAGGGTTTTCGGATAATCTTTTTCAATGATATTCACTTTTACATTTGATTCTTCTTGTAATTCTCGGAGAACATCTAAACCCCGACGACCCCTGTTTCTTTTCAACGAATCCTCTGAGTCAGCTATAGCCTGAAGCTCCCTTAAAATAAAACCGGGAGCGATTAACTCTCCACTTATAAAACCGGTTTTGCAGATATCAACTATACGCCCATCAATAATTACGCTGGTATCAAGAATCTTCTTTCGCGGAATAAACGTTTGCCCTTGCGCTTTGGGTTGACTTAAAAAATTAAATACCGAGCCAATATCCTCCTTTTTGCGCAACCCAATCCACAACCCAAGATAGCCCAATATTACAAAAACAATCATGGCTAAATAGGGACCAAATACCGGAACTCTCCAGAGAGGTAAGGATATGAGGGTTGCCAAAACCAACCCGATGATTAAACCGGTTATCCCAACTAAGATATCTAAAAGGGACACCTTCTGAACAACTTTCTCTATCCTGCTCAAGCCCTTGGCAATTTCTGTGCCAACCATACCGCCCATAAAATATCCTATGCCGACGCCGATTATAATATATAATATGATGCCGATAATTGGTGACCCCGGAATAGGAAATTTGTAGATACCCGACAGTTCAGCTCCGCCAAATGCGCCAAGGAGAGCGAATAGCAAACGAGCAATTGTAACTAACATCGAACTCTCCTCCTATTATTTATCGTTTTTGGTGCTTATTCCCCCCTTTCTTTATAAAATCTTTATAAAATAAATAATAACATACCCTTGAAAATGCAGTCAAAGAAAACACCACGTGAAATATGATATTTAACTGAGATTTTTCTTCCTTGACAACCAAAATAAATAAAACCTATAATGTTCTCAGTTCCAATTACTTAAGGTAAAGGGAGATAAAATGAGCGATAGAGCATGCAAGGAATTCCAAAATACCGTATCGGATTATTTAATAAGACATCGAAGCATCCTTGATGTAATGTCCAAACTGCAAGAAGCAACAGCTCACGTAAACAGGGCAATTAGTAAATCTGTAACCAGCTGTGGGTGCTTAAATATTGAAGCCTCAAAACAACCAATCCCCAAAGATGCCAATTTATCGGAGATGGCAGAGTATGTGCGAACTCATCTTGAGGGAAATCTTTGCCCTACTTGTCTTGATACCATAGAAGCTGAATTGGGAAACACAATGTTCTATATTGCCGCAATATGCACTCTCCTGGATTTAGACCTCGAAAAAATAATTACCCACGAAAACAACCGGATTTCAACCCTCGGAGTTTACAGTCTAACCTAAGTTTCATTAGTAGATAGTTCTTAGTCGGAAGTTTGTTGACTGGTTGGTCTTTTTGACCTTACCTTTTCCCTTTTACCCATCACACTTATCTGCTATCTGCCATCTAAAAATATCTTTCTAAAACACTCTGTTCCTGAAGTTTTTTGAGTCCATTCAGAATAGTTTTTGCTCTAACCTCTCCAACTCCTTCAACTTCATCTAAATCTTCTATGCTAGCCTCCAAGATGGTCTGCAAATCGCCAAACTTCTTTATAATCTTATTCACAATAGCCGGCGGAAGACGTGGAATTTGTCTAAGCAATCTATACCCTCTGGGATGAACAAGTGTATCTAAAATATTTACAGTGTCACCTTCGTATCCAAGCAGCCGACAAATATTTGTCGAATCAAGCAAATCATCCGGGGATAAGATGCTCAATTCCTTCGCGGTTTTTTCGGCACGCCTGCTGTCTTTGCAATAATCCTTTAAAATCATCATATTGTTTTCTTCCACACGGACCATGAGCTCATCCAACTGCATTTTTATCAAGCGACCCTCGGAGCCAAGCTCGCTTATGTACCGCTCAACTTCCTTGGAAATTCTTTTTACCATCTCAAACCTTTGAATTATCGTTGTTACATCCAAAAGCATCGTAAAATCCTGAAACTCAATGGAATTTAAGTTGGAAGAGACTTGATCAAGTCTAATTTTATACTTTTCAAGCGTCTGTAAGGCCTGGTTAGCTTTGGTTAAAAGCGCTCGAATATCTTCAAGCACATATTTATAATTATTCCAATATAAAGAGATAATATCCCGACGCTGTGAAATTGAAATTACCAATGCATCGGTTTGTTTCGCTACACGTTCTGCAGCTCTATGCCGCATACCCGTTTCATTGGTTGCAATGGATGGATCCGGAGCCAATTGAATATTTGCCCCCAAAATTTTTTTGAACTCATGATCCAAGACGATGGCGCCGTCCATTTTGGCCAACTCAAAAAGTTTTTGAGGATGAAACTCAATATCTAATTTAAATCCTCCATCACATATTTTTTCTACGGCCTCAACATCGCCAACAACAATAAGTGCTCCTGTTTTAGCACTTATAATTTGTTCTAATGCATCGCGAATCAAAGTGCCGGGAGCCACCTTTTTCACAACATCAATTAAAGTTGTTTTCTTTTTACTCAATATTTGCGTCACCCCAATCATCACTAATTCAAATATTCCAATGCTTCATAAACGGTTCTCACCGGCAGAAGCTCAACACCTAACTCTTTTTTATTTATATCGACATCTTGCGACGGTAAGATTACCTTTTTAAATCCAAGCCCCGCCGCCTCAACTACACGTTTGTCAATCTGATTTACAAATCTCACTTCACCGGCCAAACCAATTTCACCAAAAGCAACGATGTCATCCGGAACCTTTTTATCGCGATGAGATGACGCTGCAACAAGCGCAATCCCTAAATCGGCAGCAGGTTCCACAACTTTTATCCCCCCTGTAACATTTACATAAACATCGTATCTCTCAAGATGTAAACCCATTTTTTTTTCAAGAACCGCCAAAACCAAGGAGAAGCGATTAAAATCAAGTCCTGAGCAGAGACGACGTGGAACATTAAGATAGGATTTAGAAACCAATCCCTGCAATTCCACAAGGAGAGGACGTTTCCCTTCCATG
This sequence comes from Candidatus Oleimmundimicrobium americanum, assembly GCA_002366545.1. Classification (GTDB taxonomy): domain Bacteria; phylum Actinomycetota; class Aquicultoria; order UBA3085; family Oleimmundimicrobiaceae; genus Oleimmundimicrobium; species Oleimmundimicrobium americanum. Next base: position 35,238 of record DFBH01000039.1, read on the forward strand.
GTCGCAACCACAACCGAACCCGATGCACCAGTCGGCCTTTCGGCTAAAAACAGTGCAGATGGGTTCACCACTTCGGTCAAGCCCTTTGAAGTCATCTCAAACATGCCTATTTCGTTGGTTGAGCCAAAACGATTTTTAACCGCCCTTACTATCCGATAATTGCGATGCGTATCCCCCTCAAAATACAAAACCGTATCGACTATGTGCTCCAGTATTTTTGGTCCCGCTATGGAACCGCCCTTTGTTACATGCCCGACAATAAAAGTCGGAAGACCTCTCTTCTTAGCTATCCTAAGCAGGCGCCCCGTAAACTCTCTAACCTGACTTACGCTTCCCGGAGCAGAGGAAATATCTGAACAAAACATTGTTTGAATGGAATCAATAACCAAAAACGCGGGATTTATTTCTTCAATCTGATCTTTAATGTAATCAAAATCGGTTTCACATAAAATAAACTGATTGGAAGAAATCCGGCCTAATCTATCCGCTCTCATCTTTATTTGCTTAGCCGACTCTTCGCCTGACACGATTAAAACCTTACCTTCAGCGGCAGCAATATTGTTAGAAACCTGCAAAAGAAGAGTTGACTTACCTATACCGGGCACTCCACCGAGTAAAACAAGGGAACCGTTCACAATACCACCACCCAAAACTCTGTCAAGTTCCGGGATCCGGGTTGAAAGACGATTTTCCATTGAACCTTTAATACTCAATATATCTTGAGCTGCAGTAAAAGATTTAAAAGCATCAGCCCTTTTGTTTTCCATGGCAGATTCTTCTACCATGGTGTTCCATCCCCCGCAATCAGGGCACCTTCCTAACCACTTTAAGGAAGTATAACCGCATTCTTGGCAACGCATTATGGATTGAGCTTTCCGCATACTAAACTCTTTCTATCTAAGTTCCACTTTTTCCTTCTTGGGAGCAAATATTACTTCGCCACCCTTAGCATCAATCTTAATCTTCTGAACCTTTGAAAAATCACCCCGCAATATAGCTTCCGAGAGCGGATCTTCAATCAATCGCTGTATAGCACGTCTAAGTGGTCTCGCCCCAAGAGCGTGGCTATATCCCTTTTTGGAAAGCAAGACTTTCGCTTCGTCAGTCAAAGTTATAGTTATACCTTTGGACTGAAGCTGTTCTTTAACTCGCTTAATCATCAAATCGACAATGGATTTAATGTCTTCCTCTTTAAGCTCATGAAAGACAATTATGTCATCTACCCTATTTAAAAGCTCTGGCCGAAATGAGCGTTTAAGCTCTCCCATTACCTTTTCTTTCATTTCATCGTAAGAAAGAGATTCTTTTGGCTCACTGGAAAAACCAATTTTTGCCGATTTTTGGATCATTCGAGCGCCGAGGTTGGAAGTCATAATCACAATGGTATTCTTAAAATCCACCGTGCGCCCCTGAGCATCCGTTAGTTTCCCGTCTTCCAATATCTGTAAAAGAATGTTGAAAACATCCGGGTGAGCTTTCTCAATCTCATCAAATAAAACAACTGAATATGGCCTGCGTCTCACCGCTTCGGTAAGTTGCCCTCCTTCATCGTAACCAACATATCCCGGCGGAGAACCCACCAATCTGGAAACGGCGTGTTTTTCCATATATTCCGACATATCCAACTGCAAAAGTGCATCCTCGTTTTCGAAAAGATATTCGGCCAAGGCACGGGCTAACTCGGTCTTGCCAACTCCCGAAGGACCGAGAAATATAAACGAACCGGCTGGTCTCTTAGGATCTTTCAAACCCGCCCTGGTCCTCCGGATGGCTTTAGAAACAGCTCTAACTGCTTCCTCCTGTCCAACGACTCTTTCGTGAAGAGTCTCTTCCATATGAAGCAATCTTACCGCTTCCTCCTCCGTAAGTTTTATCACCGGAATCCCAGTCCAAAGAGAAACCGCTTCCGCGATTTCTTTTTCTTCAACCCTTTCCCCGCTTCTAAATTCGGGTCTTTTTCGATTTTCCTCAATGAGTTTCTTTTTTCTTATTAAAGCCCTCTCTTTATCCCTTAAATCAGCGGCTTTTTCAAAATCCTGCCCCTCTACCGCTTCTTCTTTCTCCGTTCTCGTCCGACGTAACTCGTTTTCAACCGCTTTTACCTCAGGAGAAGTCACCGTCGATTTTAATTTTATCTTTGACGCCGCTTCATCCATTAAATCAATTGCTTTATCGGGCAAGAACCTATCCGATATATATCTATCTCCCAGATAAGCGGCGGCAAAAACTGCCTCATCAGTAATAGTCACATGATGATAGTCTTCATAACGATTCCTCAAACCTTTTAAAATATCTACGGTTTCAGCAACGGTAGGTTCATCAACCATTATCGGTTGAAATCTGCGTTCCAGAGCGGAGTCCTTCTCTATGTGTTTTCTGTACTCATTTAAAGTAGTGGCCCCAATAGTTTGTATTTCACCGCGCGCAAGAGATGGTTTTAAAATACTCGCTGCATCAATGGCGCCTTCAGCTGCCCCGGCTCCAACAAGATTGTGAATTTCATCAATGAAAATAATGACATTGCCCTTGCTGCGAATCTCCTTCATGACCTTTTTAAGTCTTTCCTCAAACTCGCCCCGGTACTTGGAGCCGGCAACCAACAATCCTAAGTCCAAAGTGTATATTTGTTTGCCCTCAAGTATTTCGGGGACCTCGTTTTTGACTATAAGCTGGGCTAAGCCTTCAACTATCGCCGTCTTGCCCACCCCGGGATCACCTATTAAAACCGGATTATTTTTGGTTCTTCTGGATAAAATTTGCATTACTCTTTCTATTTTTTTCTTCCTGCCCACCACGGGATCGAGTTTGTTTTCCACGGCATATTGGGTAAGATTCCTACCAAACTCATCAAGAAGATTCTTTTTCTTCTTTGGCGCAGCTTTTAGCTCCGCTGCTTTATCTTCATGATATCCATTTAAAAGTTGTATTATCTGTTCCTTTATGTTTTCAAAATCTGCCCCTAAATCTGTAAGAATTTTCGCCGCAAGTCCTTCCTTCTCCTTTATTAAACCAAGCAAAATATGCTCAGTCCCAATATAGTTATGGCCGAGTTTCAAGGCTTCCCTTAAAGAAAACTCCAGAGCTTTTTTAGTGCGAGGAGTAAAAGGAATGTGACCGCTTTGCTCAGCATCCCCCATCTCGGTCTCTTCTTCTATTTGAAGCCTTATGTCTTTTAAGTCAATGCCCGTACCTTCCAACGCTTTGACGGCAATTCCTTCTTTTTCGCGAATTATCCCCAATAAAAGGTGTTCGGTCCCGACGTAATTCTGTCTCATAATTTTGGCTTCTTCTTGAGCAAAAATAATTGTCCTTCTCGCTCTTTCCGTAAATCGCTCAAACATTTATACCGCCCCCCTCCCGCAGTTTAAATAACTCACGTTTTATTAGCTCAGCACGAACTTTATCCTCAGCTTCGGAGTCTTCATTAAAATCTTCTCCCACCAAATCGCGCAAGTGGGCAGACCTTATAGACATCATCAATTTAGTCATTTTCTTCCGACTTAAATGAGGTAAAATTTTAAGATCAATTCCCAATCGAAGCATCGATAAATAATCGATTGCTTCTTCAAAAGAGATTAGCTTCGCGTGAGTTAAAATGCCCCACGATCTTGAAATTTCATCCAATAACTTGATTTTCTCCTCTTTTAATAAAAGTTGCCTGGCAGACCTTTCTTTCTTAATTATGCTTTTCGACACAGTTTCCAAGTTGCTGATAATTTCACTCTCAGATTTACCTAAAGTCACTTGATTGGATATCTGATAAAAGTTCCCGGCTATATCGGTTCCTTCCCCAAAAAGTCCCCTTATGGTTATACCGGAATCTGATAAGTTCGAAAACAACAGTTCAATTTCATCATTTATTGTCAAAGCCGGCAAATGCATCATAATCGAAGCCCTCATAGCAGTACCAATGTTCGTGGGGCACTCAGTTAAATACCCCCAACGCTTAGAAAAAGCGTAGGGCAAGTGTGAACTTAATATATCATCCGCTTCGTTCGCAATTTTCCAAGCATTTTTAAGTTGAAACCCAAGAGAAAAAGCATGAATACGAAGATGATCCTCTTCGTTAATCATCACACATAAATTGCTTCGTTTTTCACTTAAGATAACCGCTCGGCCTTTCTCGCCCTCATCGAAAACCGGGCTTATCAAATGCTTTTCCACAAGCATATCTCTCTCTTGAGGAAGAAGCTCTTCTAATAAAATCAAATCAAGGTCCTTGAGCTCATCGTTTTTGCGAAGAGCCTTCGAGATAAAATCGCAAACTTCCATTAATTGAGCCTCGCTTGCCCGATGAGGAAAGACAAAATTTGCCAAGTTCCTGGCAACCCTCACTCGACTGCTTATAACTACATCAGATTCGACGCCTTCGGCTTCTGTCCAGTATCCAATCGACTTAAACCTAATCAAATCAACCTACCTCCAAAGAAACATGTCTTTCTAAATCCTTAATTTCATCTCTTACCTTGGCGGCTTTTTCATATTCTTCTTCCCCAACGTAAAATTTCAATTGACGACGCAGCTCCATTAACTTCAACTCCAACCTAATTGTCTCGTTCAAAAGCATTGGTATTTTACCTACATGCTCTCCGGTGCCGTGAATCTTATTTAACAAACAAGAAAACTTATCATCAAACGTTTTGTAGCATTCACTGCACCCAAACCTGCCGTTTTTATAAAAATCGCTCAACTTCATGCCGCAATTTGAGCAAACCGTTTCTTCTCCCTCAAGTTCCTCGGGAAAAACACCCTTCCCAAGATCAAAGATTTCACTCAAAGATTGAGGAAGCTCAAAAAATTCATCAAAGGATAAGCTGTTATCCCAAAATTTCTTGGCACATTCTTCGCAAAGATGAGTTTTAAAAACCTTTCCGTTTACAATTTTAATTAAATAAACACAAGGTATGTTTTCGTGACATTCATCGCAAAACATAATTTTCCTCTCCAAAAAAAAGGAACACACAACTAATTTTATTTTATCACCCGTGGCACTTTTTAGCCACGCGGTGATTGGGTTCTATACATATGCAACATAGAAGGACTTTTATTATACATCATTTTCTGCTCCACAAATTCAATTGGAGTAAGTAAATTTAGACTCCTGTGTGGCCTGTAGAAATTGTATTCAAATAAACAGTCATAGAGGATTTTGTTTATCTCTTTTACGCTGGTCTCTTCATA